>CAJBER010000045.1 GCA_903952135.1 uncultured Algoriphagus sp. | reverse complement strand
GTCCAACTGGTCCTATTGGGCCAGCAGGAGCTCAAGGGCCTATAGGCCTTACTGGACCTCAAGGTCCACAAGGGGCCCAAGGTGTACCTGGTCCTATAGGTCCTGCTGGACTTACATGGAAAGGGGCTTGGTCAGCTACAGGTACTTATGTGAAAGATGATGTAGTGGGCTTCAATGGTGCCTCTTGGTTTTGCCTAGCACCCGTAAGTAACTCGAATTCTACTCCGGATACAGACCCAACAAAATGGGCACTGCTGGCTTCCCAAGGTGCTACAGGTCCTCAAGGTCCGATTGGATTAACTGGCCCTGCTGGAACAATTGGACCGCAAGGAGCGGCAGGAGCAAATGGTGCCACAGGTTCGGCTGGCCCACAAGGACCTGCGGGAAATGATGGTGCAACGGGAGCAACGGGTCCTCAAGGGCCTATCGGCTTGACTGGCCCAGCAGGTCCACAAGGCCCCACTGGTGCAACCGGTCCAGCCGGTCCACAAGGCCCAGCAGGAATCGATGGAGCTGTAGGTCCAACCGGTCCTCAGGGCCCCATAGGATTCACTGGTCCCGCTGGCCCTCAAGGATCCACAGGCCCTCAGGGACCTATAGGATTGACAGGTCCGGCTGGTTCAAATGGAACTTCAGGATTGGATGGAAAAACAGTCTTAAATGGAGCTAGTAACCCAACTTCCCAAGGGGTTGATGGAGACTTTTATATCAATACTACTACCAGTATGCTATTTGGACCTAAAGCCAATGGTTCTTGGCCAACCGGCATTTCTTTAGTAGGGCCTCAGGGATCTGCGGGCCAAACCGGTCCGGCAGGTTCTGCTGGCATTCAAGGACCAATAGGTCCTCAAGGAGCAGCTGGATCCAATGGTGTAGCTGGAGTCGATGGAAAAACGATATTGAATGGAACGTCAAATCCAACCAACCAGGGTGTAAATGGGGATTTTTACATCAATACCAGTACAAATACGTTGTTTGGTCCTAAAGCCAATGGTTCTTGGCCAGCAGGAGTATCCTTGGTAGGTCCTCAAGGTCCGACAGGTGCGCAAGGGGCAACTGGTCTGACGGGTCAGACAGGTCCAGCTGGTGCTCAAGGGGCTACCGGTTTGTTGACGAGTGGTTCTGCTGCAGGAAATACTCCTTATTGGAATGGAAGTAGTTGGGTTGTCAACTCTAGCAACATTTTTAATAATGGAAGTAACGTGGGCATTGGTACCACTTCGCCTTCAGAAAAATTAGAGGTTACCGGCAATTTCAGAGTTTCTGGGACCATTCGTACGGGTACAGTTACCCTGCCAAACACTGCGGGAACCAATGGTCAGGTCTTGACCACGGATGGTTCGGGTACTGCCACTTGGACCACGGTCAATACGGCTTCAGTTCGGGAGGTAGCCAATGAATTTACGGCTACTACCAATCAAACTTCTTTTACCCTGACCCAAACTCCTTCTGTGAATTCCAGAGTAAAAATGTTTATCAATGGGGTTCGAATTAGCAATACAGCCTATACTGTGTCAGGAACCACACTTACCTACATTCCAGCGAATAATGGAAACAACTCCTTAAGTTCTGGAGATCGAATTCAATTTGATTATTACTATTAATTCGTGGCATTCCTTCAACCAAATATTGATTTGCCACTATTCCAGAGGTCGCTTCCTTTTTTAAGGTGGAATGACCTTTCAGTGTTTTTTAGTTTAGGTAAAGTCTCTCTTTTAAACAGAATTTTTTACCTCTGTTCCTTTTTGTTACTCTTTTCTTCGGCTGTTTTTGCGCAACACAGCAACGTACAGGTGACCAATACTGCGACTAGTGGCGGTAGTTGGAGTGCTCTTACCAGTGGAACCTACACGTTTACCCCGACTTCTGACAATGCGAACATCAATGTATCGGATATACAGAATCGGTTATTGGGTGGCGGCTTTACTCGAGGCAATGTCACTATAGTGACCACGAATGGGACGGGTACGCAGGTGGGTAATGTGAATATTGCTACTGCGATTACGGCGTCTAATGTGACGAGCACGGGCTACACGTTTACTGTGGATGCTTCGGGGGACATCAATGTGTCGAGTGCGATTAATTTGGCTGCATCTACGGTTGTTAATACTAGCAATCGTGCGTCGATGAGTGTGGTATTGACCGCTTTGGGTAGCATCAGCATTACCTCACCAATTACTACCAATGCGTATACGAATAATAATGCTAGTGGCATAGGTCCTGCAGGTTCGATCTCGTTGACTGCTACGGGGAATGTCTATACTTCTAGTGTAGGTACGCTGAATGCGATTGGGGGATATTCTTCCTGGAGTGGAGAAGGTAGAGGGGGTGATGTCTCGATCGATGGGGCTAGTGTATCGCTGGGAGGATCCATTAGCAATGGGGGTGTGTATTCCAACAACAGTACGACTACAGGTAATATTGCGATCAGTACGACCAATACTGCTACTACTGCCGGAGTGAATGATGGGCAGGTGTCGGGTGTGATTACTGGGGGTAATTTTGTCAAGTCGGGTGCTGGAATTTTTGTACTAAAGGGCTCCAATACCTACACAGGTACTACCACAATTAGTGCGGGTACCTTGCAATTGGGGGCAACCAATAGTATTCCTACCACAAGCGGATTAGTTTTAGCAGGCGGTGAATTCCAATCTGGCGGGTTTAGCAATACCTTTGCTTCGATTGCCTTGTCTGCTAATTCGATACTTCGATTGGGATCTGGTGTGCATACACTCACTTTTACTAATCTAGGTTCCTTTACCTCTGGAACAATGTTGACGATAGAGGGCTGGCAAGGAACCTACGCAAACCCAGGGGCTACTGGTACGGCAGGAAAAATAGTGTTTAATCCCACTACCTCGGCTACCATCCTAGGGCAACTTAAATTCAAAAATTCCGGCACGGGTAATTTACATACCAGTATCCGGCTAGGTACGAAAGAGATTGTGGCTGGGAATCAATAATGCAAGAAAAGAATTAGCAACAGGACGCAAAACGTATCAGTGACTACCATTACCACTGTCCCAACAAAAAATGGAAACAACTTGCTGAGTACTAGGTTTAGCATACAATTAGTTAATTTCGAGAAAACAGGCGCCAATAGCTTTACCAACTAGTAATCCTAACCCATGAAAACCATTCAATTAACCGATACCTTGACCCTTCCTTGTGGTGCTATCCTTAAAAATAGAATTGGCAAGTCCGCCATGAGTGAAAACATGGGTTCTCGAGGCTACACCTCCAATGAGAAGTTTAACCGCTTGTATGCCCGATGGGCAGTAGGGGGAATAGGATTGCTGATCTCAGGGAATGTAATGATCGACCGTTTTGCCTTGGGTGAAGCGCACAATGTGGTCATCGAACAGGGAATTCAGGATGCCAACTTGCCAGGTTGGGCTACTGCAGGCAAAAGAGAAGGCACGCACATCTGGGTACAACTGAATCATCCGGGGAAGCAATCACCAAAATTCCTAAGTAAAGAGCCCGTGGCTCCTTCTGCTATTTCGCTCAAGAAACCTTTGGATCGCCTATTCAATACCCCAAGAGCACTGACTGAAGCAGAGATACTCGACATTATTGCACGCTTTGCTTATGCTGCAAAAGTATGCAAGGAGAGTGGCTTTACCGGAGTACAGATTCATGGAGCACACGGCTATTTGGTGAGTCAGTTTTTATCTCCTACACACAACCAACGAACAGACCGCTGGGGAGGATCTCTTGAAAATCGAATGCGCTTTGTCAAAGAAGTGTATCTAGCCATTCGAAAAGAAGTAGGGGATTCCTTTCCAGTTGGCATCAAGTTAAACTCTGCCGACTTTCAGAAAGGTGGATTTACCCAAGAGGATTCCATGGAAGTCATCAAGCAATTAAGTGTCCTGGGTATGGATTTGATAGAAATATCAGGAGGTACCTATGAAGCTCCTGCCATGATGGGTGCTGCGCAAAAAGAGTCTACCAAGACGCGTGAGGCCTATTTTTTATCCTATTGCGAAGAGGTGCGGAAACTGGTTCACAGTCCCCTCATGCTTACCGGTGGATTTCGCTCGGCGCAAGGAATGAATGCAGCCTTGGAATCTGGTGCTTGCGATGTAATTGGAATAGCGCGGTCACTGGCGATTCAACCCGATTTCCCAAATCAATTGTTGTCTGGCGCAGCAGTTACAAGCCAAGTTAAGCCCTTGACTACCGGTTGGAAATTTTTGGATAAAACCTTCCCCTTGGAAATCATTTGGTACACGGATCAAATACACTTGATGGGGGAGGGCAAAAATCCCAATCCCAAAAAATCAGCCCTAGGATCGGTTCTCAGCATGGTGTACAAACTGGGAAAAAATTCAATAAAAAAGGTAAGGTAAACCTCTTATTTATAGGTAATTAAATTCAATACCTAAAAGTAAAGATATAAGTAAATCATTACTTACCTTCCTAAAAGCATGGTTCGGGTTTGCTGTTGGGTACTATTTTGCAAACGGGCATAATAAATGCCTGGAGCATAGCCTTCGTTTTCGAAGGTGATTTTATGACTGCCAGCGGAGACCTCCTTATCAATCAACGTTTTGATCAGCTTGCCTTCCGTATTGAATACTTGGAGCAAGGTATGCCCACCATTACTTTCATAGGAAAGGGTAGTCGACGATTGGAAAGGATTGGGATAATTAGTCAAAAGAATTTTAGTATCCAATCCAGGAAGTATTTCCGGACTGCTGGACATACAGGGAGCCGAAGATTTCACTACCCGTAAGTTTTGGAAATTCTTGAGCATCACGCTTTCCAAGGTGGTATCAGGCACGCAAAACCATTGTTTGAGTAAGGAGGAATAAACTGACCTGAAATCGTATTGCATCGGCACATTTGCCGAGGCGGAAGTGACTAAAGGTATCTCTGGGCTTGTTCCCAATACATCATTTTGTGCATAGTGACCAAACACAAACAGCGGTGCAGCGGCACCGTGATCGGTACCTCCACTACTATTGGATTTGATGCGGCGACCAAATTCAGAGAAAGTCATGCCGATGACTCGCTTGTGTGCATTTAAGAAGGTAAGGTCATCCATAAAAGCCTTGATTCCTTCTGATACGCGCTGCAAAAGCCGCGCATGCGCTCCTGTATCGGTTGCATTGGCGATCACCTGCTGGGCATGGGTATCGAAGCCTCCCAAACTCACCATGTAAATTCGAGTTTTTAGCCCACCCGCAATCAGGCGAGCCACAATTTTCAATTGGTCTGCTAGTGAATTTCCCGTAGGGTAACCAGAAAACTGCTTGGTAACTTTGGCAGCTGCGTTTTTGATGGCAGCTCCATACTGTGTGGTCTGCTGCGCCACTTGACGGATGTAGGTGAGCTCTTTTCCCCCTCGGGTATTCGGCGACGCGCCTTGGATGCCATTGATGAGGTTGTAGAAATTGACTGGATCAGAAATCGCCATCCCCATATTGACAGAGGGTCCCTGCATGGCTGGGGATACGAAAGAACCGATTTGAATTGCCAAAGGATCAGGCATCACCGTATTGGGGTATCCGGTAGGATATCCCGCGTATTCTTCTGCAAGGTAGCGTCCGGTCCAACCCGAATTGACATATTGATTGGAATCTGAAGCACTCATCCAGATGTCAGTCGCTCGAAAATGTGAAAAATTGGGCTGAGGGTAACCTACAGACTGAATGATCTGAAGTTTTTCCTCGTTGAAAAGGGTCTGAAGGCCCGTCATGGAGGGGTGAAGCCCTGTCAGACTGGTTCCATTGAGTTTGAGTAACTTATTTTTAGGAATGATAATGTTGCTACGCGCATTGGCCAATTGGTCGTACTGATCAAAGGGAATCACCGTATTCAATCCATCGTTACCTCCATTGAGTTGGATAATGACCAATACGTGGTCTGTTTCGGTGGGGGCTTGGATAAGTGCCGATACCAAAGGCGACTCAGCAAAAGCCTTGAAGGTAAAGCCATTGATTAAACTGGGAAATACAATTCCCGCAGGACCGATTGCTTGTAGAAAATCCCTTCTTTTCATGACAGTTGGTATTCAGGAAGGTTCAAAAGGTAACTAAACATGGAATTCAGGCGACTTACCACCATGTTGCGCGTCACGGTATTGGTTGGATTGGCTTTGTAGCTTGTCCATGCATCTGTCCAATAGGAGTCAGTGGATTGGCCTGACAACAAAATACCTTTTAGGAATTGAATCACTTCTGGAGTCAAATCAATGGCACAGAGATGAGCTACCGTATCACTTATCAGAAGATTTGGATTTCCAGGATTGGAAAGTGCATTAACGTAGGTTAGTACATCGATGAAGATTTTTTTACCGTTTCGGGTGTATCCTGAAGTAAGCAGGATATTCATCATCTGATTTCTTCGAGGTAAAGTATCTGAATTGATCCATAACTCATGAAATTGAGGTGCCTGGTAATAAGCAGGCCAACCCGAGACACTTGGAGGATCTGCCAAATTTTGCTGCATATTACTTGCCTGAGTCCGAATGTAATCATACATGAGGTATTGATTCGCAAAGTCAGTACTATCAGGAAATTGCATTTTAAATTCTTTGCACAAACCCACACAATAATCCAAAGGGCTTTTGATCATGCCCGCTACATTCACAGGATCGTAAAAATGAGTACTACTCAATAGCAACTCTAGAACAGGCTTGATTTCATATTTACTTGCCCTAAAAAGATTGGCCATTGGCACAATAACATTCGCCTCTGTGGCTGCGTCAATTTCATAGTAAACAAAGAACCGATAGAGTTTTCTAGACAAGTAAAGCGCGGTTTCATCTTGTAAAAACAGCATGTCTATTAACTCTTCTGTTTCCTTTGCCCCATTCACACCTGTTTTCCCGAGGATAACTTTATTTTGGTAGTAGGCTGAAAACTGCTTGTTTGCGGTATCGTGTCGATTGGGATCAAAAGAAGAAGAAATTGTGGTGGCGTTTACCGTGTAGCCTGTCAATACGCGGGCAGCTGCTCTGACATCTGCTTCGGTGTAAAAGACAAGCGGACCCTTGCCAAGCGTAAATAGCTCCTGCAGTTCCCGCGCATAGTTTTCATCAGGTGCATTTTTATTGTTCTGATAGCCATTGAGGTAGCGGAGCATGGCGGGATCCTTGGTGATTTCAAGACAAATTCTTTGAAATTACCCAAGGCATACTTTCGTAATAGGCTATAATACCGATACATGTAGCGTGCATCTCCTACATCAGCTGATTCTGTTGCAAAGTGATTGTGCCAAAAGAGGGTCATTTTCTCATGAATGGAAGAAGTCTGGTGAAGGAGATTTCCAAGCCACCAGGACTTTAAAGAACTGTTTCTTCGTCCATTGGCATTTCCATCGTAAGGAGCATTTACCCAAGTTTGCCCTGCAGGTACGGTAGGATCTGAAAAACTACTATCGTTGTAGTTATTGACAGGAGGTAGGGGAGCTGGACTTGAGCTTACTAGCAATTGTACTGCCTCAGCCAAACTTTTGCCTTTCCAGGCAGTAAAATCTTCTTGCTTGAACCCAAACAAGGTTCTTCGTAACAAGTGTCGAAGTTTTGATTCATCCCAAACAGCTGCAAAGTGTTCTACACCAGACAAGGTTCTATAATTCCCTTGTGGGTTCAATCCAACTTTCTTAACCCGTTTAAGTACCTTCGGTTTTTTCATCCAGATGGGATAATTTAGTTAAATATAAAGGCTAAACTTAATTCCTTCGCATTCAGTACATTAAATCATAATTAAATTTTATATCTCTAATTACATTCAATAAACCTGGTTAGATTTTTTTTAGGGAAGAATCTAGCAATTAGATAACAAAAAAAAGGCCTGAATTTGTGATTCAGGCCCTTTCATTTCAACCAAGTGTAAAATCTGGAAGCTTTTTGATTTTTCCTCCCTCCATGGCCGATTCATGCGCTAGAATTCCCACACAGGTAATGTTGGCAGACTGTGCCGCATCCGGATAAGGAGCTCTTCCTGCTGCTAGTGCACTTACAAATTCATGTACGAGGTGCGGATGCGAACCGCCGTGCCCAGATCCCTGAATAAAGGAAAGGTGCTGGTTGTCGTCCGCGTCATAGACCCCTTGTTGGGTAAACGAAGCGATTTCAGCAGGGAGCAAATGTGCATAATCAGGGATTTTTACTCGCTCTGGCACTTCGCCTGTATGAATTACTGAATCTTCATGTTCAATCAGTGTCCATTCAAAGGACTTTTTGGATCCATAAACATCAAAACTTTCTCGGTATTGACGTGCAGTATTGAACAGCGAACGGGTTACTTCTGCGGACAAGTCTGAATCTTTGAGCTTGATGTGGCAGGTTTCAATCGCAAAAGGAGAACCGTACTTAGGAATCAGTTCTTCATCAATTCTTCCTGATCCAAAGCAAGACACGTATTCTGCTTGCCCTTTGGGAAGTGCAAGTACCGGTCCTACACAGTGGGTAGCGTAATGCATGGGAGGGAGGCCTTCCCAGTACCCTGGCCAGCCCGCCATTTCTTGCTGGTGGGAAGCACGGAGAAACTGGATTTTGCCCAACTCACCTTTCTCGTACATTTCCTTGACAAATAGGAATTCCCGGCTGTAAATAACCGTCTCCATCATCATGTACGTCAGACCAGTGGATTTAGTCAATTCCACGATTTGTCGACATTCTTCTACCGTCGTAGCCATCGGCACAGTACAGGCCACATGCTTTCCTGCCTTTAGGGCTTGGATGGATTGCTCCGCATGGTTTTGGATAGGGGTATTGATGTGTACTGCATCGATATTGGGATCTTTAAGAAGCTCTTCGTAGTCCGTATACACTTTTTCAATCCCAAAAGCTTTTGCAATGGCTTCCGCTTTTTCTCTATTTCGCTGACATACCGCATACAAATTGGCATGCGGATACTTTTGGTAGATGGGAATAAATTCGGCTCCAAATCCCAAGCCGATGATGGCGATATTTAATCTTTTAGTGGTCATGATTTTTATTTTTCTTGGCCTAAATTTATTCTGAGGCCCATTTTTTCAAAAATTTCAATCCTCGTTTGGCAAATTCATCTTGGCTAGGCACCAAGGGCTTCCAAATGCAAACAGCCCCAGCCAGTTCCTGAACTTGAGGGGTAAAGCTTTCGATGGAAACACAACCTTGGTAGTTGATTGCTTCCAATCCTCGTTTCCATGCAGCCCAGTTGGTCTGTCCTGTACCCGGCGTGCCGCGGTAATTTTCTGATACTTGCACGTGAATCAATTTGTCTCCCACTCGGCGAATGGCATCTTCAAGACTAGGTTCTTCAATATTCAAGTGAAACCCATCCAAGGTCGCCTTGGCTTGAGGCTCGTTGATGTCACGGATCAAGCGCATCAAATCTTCACTGGTATTGATCAAGTCAGTTTCAAAACGATTGAGTGTTTCAATTCCCAGATCCAAGCCAAATTCTCCAGCCCGTTTGCAAACTTTCTGCAAGTTGCGTACGGCCCGATCCCATTCGATTTGCCGCTGTTCGGGGGAAACTAGCCGAGCTTTACCAACTGCAGCATACATCGGTCCTGCTACAAATGAGGAACCTAGTTCTGCTGCAATCTCAAAACAGGAATCCAAATAGTCAAAGCAAGTTTGATGGTACTTGGAATCATCATTCGTAAGGTCGCGTGTTGGGCCAAAGGCACCGCAGATGATAGGTTTGAGCCCATGTTCTTGCAGTGCCTTTTTGACAAGTTTTAAATCAACCAAGGCAGGGTCTTCCACAGGTATTTCTACTGCATCGAAACCGTAGTTCTTAATTTTTGAAAATAAGGCTACCGTATCCCGGTTGAAAGGGGAGGTCCAAAGCCAAGTACTGACACCAAAGGTTACTGAAAGTGCCATCTTTTATTTCCGTACGACCATGATCCCGTTCATAATTCTCCAGTGGCCCGGTACGGTACACACAAAAGGATATTCTCCAGGCTCTGTTGGCGCAGTAAATACCAAGGTTTCCTTGCCTTCAGGGCTAACTAGCACAGTAGCAATAATCACTTCAGGGATTTCGGGCACATAATTCAGTTCCGCTCCAGCAGGATTTCTGGCCAATTCATCGGCAGCTTTTCCAATCGTTTCCATGCTTCCTTTTTTACCAATCACGAGATTGTGCTGCATGAAATCCAGGTTTTCAAAGTCGATGGTTACCTGAGTTCCTGCTTGTACGGTGAAGGAAGGCTTGTCAAACTTCATTTCATGTGGAATCACACCCAATTTGATAACGGTTCCCCCTTGGGCAGTTGCTGCTGCTGGTAGGCTAGCTACCAAGGCAATGTCGCTACCTGGTTGCTTCAAGGAAAGGGTAGAGGCATTGCTCAATCGACCTCCAAACCACCAAGTACCCTCGTATTTGCCGACTACATTTCTGCCATCATTGGAGCCTACGCGCACTCGATTAGGGTTTAATGCTTGAGTAAATAGTCCTTTGGTTTTTCCTTTAGCTACTTCCTCACCATTGATTTGTAGGGAAAGACTTCCATCAGCAAGGAGCGTCGCATCCACGGTGAATTGTACCGAAGGCAATGCCTTTTTGGAGGTAAGTAGGGTTAATTTACCTTCCTGGGCCACAGCAAAGTGTAAGGCATCCTGGTAGATGTACAAGCTGTATCCATTGGTATTGTTTCCTTGAGCCATCAGGATTCCTTCTAATGGATTATCTCCTTTGGATAGGATGATGCGGACACCAATTTCCTTGCCTGTTACATCTGGAGGGAATAAGATGCTGTTTCGCTGATCCAATGGGTATTGCTCGGCCACCAAACTTCTACTAATTCGATCTGAAAGTGGAAGCTTGGTTTCCCCAGAGGCTTGGAGTGCAACTTTGGCATCTCGCTTCGCAAATTCAGCTGGATGGGTAAGTACGGCTGCAAATATGGCCTGAGGTAAGAAAGGATCTGTTCCATTTTCTGCTACCTGAGCTAGTGCAACCAATTTTTTGGCAGCTTCTGCTGAAGTAGGCATTTCAGAAAGCGCTAGGAAGGCATCTTTACGCGTATGCAAATCAGCATCTTCCAATACGCCTGCAGCAAGGATAGCCTTCAAAGAAGCTTCATTACGTGGAAGCACACGAAGTGCATTCTTACGAACTGCTGCAGAAGGGTGCTTAAGGGCATTTACCACCACGGCATTGGCTTCTGCGTTCTTGCCGCTAAGTTCACCCAAACCATGCAATGCCCAAAGCGCATTGATAGCAGGTCCATTTAGACCCAATTTATCTTGAGATGTGTTTTCAATAATACCATATAGGTCCTCAATCAGCGATTTTTCTTTACGCTCTACAATCAAGCGCTGTGCCGTCATTCTCCAGAATAGGTTGTCACTTTTTAGTGCCTCGATGAGCTTAGCTGGTTTGGCATCCTTTAGGTCAAAAGTTTTAGAATTTTCGCCTCCCTTGTAGCTGATTCGATAAATACGACCATGCTTGCTATCACGTAGAGGATTGATGTAAGCATTTCCAGCTCCATTTTCAAAGCCACGTGGGGTAGGGTTGTGCTGAATGATAAAATCGTACCAATCTGCTACCCAAAGTGCTCCGTCTGGTCCCACTTCTGCATGGACCGGAGAAAACCATTCGTCTGAACTCGCAAGAATGTTGAATCCATTTTTCTCTTTGTAGCTTGATCCATCAGGGTTGATCATGGCTTTGTGGAGCACACGACCTGTTGGCTCTGCTACAAAGGCTACTCGGTTCCAGTAGGATTCTGGGAAGCTTCGAGCCGTGTAAAAGTTGTGACCTGCAGCAGCGGTGTAGCCTCCAAACCAATCCACCTGACGTAGGAAAGGAGTAAGGTGTGGCATGTCGTAGTGGCTATCGATTCCATGCACCGTGTTGGCGGATCCTTGGAAGATAGGTCGCTTCAGGTAATTGTTGGCCATGGAAAAGTACACGCTGTGCTGTCCATTGGCTGTGGAAAGGAAAGTCTCAAAATCTTCTGTAAAGCCCAATCCCCAGGTATTGTTGGAGGAGCTGCCCAAGTATTCCAAGCTACTTGCATCGGGTGCAAAACGGTACAAACCTTGGCCAAAGGCATGAGATTTTCCGCCTACTTGACCATTAAATCCTGCATAACCCAATACGCCCCAGATTTTGTTGTCAAAGCCATACTTCAGGTTGGAAGGACCCGCATGGGTATCACTTTTTCCCCAACCCGTGATCACAACCTTGCGCTCGTCGGCTACATCATCTCCATTGGTATCTTTTAGGAATACAAAGTCTGGAGCCATAGAGATCAAAATACCCCCGTTGACTGCCATGATGGAAGTAGGAATGTTCAAGTTATCTGCAAATACAGTGACTTTGTCTGCTTTGCCATCTCCATCTGTGTCTTCCAGGATTTTGATTTTGTCATTGCCTCCTTCGGTACGTACTTCATTTGGGTAATCTACCGTTTCGATCACATACAGTCTGCCACGCTCATCCCAAGCCATAGCCATAGGATTGATAATCATCGGTTCGCTGGCAAACAATTCCATTTTAAACTCTACCGGAAGCTGCACCAACTTCATGCTCTCTTCAGGAGAAAGGGGCAGTTGAAGGCGCGGTGCAGGATCACGTTTTTCATAATTTGGAATTTCTGCGTCCTGGAACTGAGGTGTTGGAATTTTATAATCGGCTAGAAGTTTGGTTACTTTATCGCCTACCGCCCAGAGGATGCCATTTGCTAGCAATTCATGGAATTCAGGTTGCTTCCAGCTTTCTTCATTGTGGCCATAAGCCGTATAAAACACGCGTCCTTCCCCTTCGTT
The DNA here is from genome assembly GCA_903952135.1 of uncultured Algoriphagus sp. Classification (GTDB taxonomy): domain Bacteria; phylum Bacteroidota; class Bacteroidia; order Cytophagales; family Cyclobacteriaceae; genus Algoriphagus. The sequence goes on along the minus strand of CAJBER010000045.1, from coordinate 633 downwards.
TCTCACCCAGGTATACGGTTCCTTTTTATCGCCCTCTTGACGTTCCATCAACACTTGAATGTCTGGATTGACTTTAGTATGCACATAAGTTTCGTCCCAAGTTTCAAATTCGCTGATCCCCTTGAGGATTGGGTGAGTAGGATCTACCAATTGAGTGGTAAACCGTCCCGTACCGTGGGTACTAAATTGTCCACCCACCGCCTGCACATACCAATCCGAATTTCGGAAGCAGAAAGAGGCACTGTGGAGTGGAATCAGGGCCTTCCCACCTTGTACAAAGGATTTGAGTGCCTGCTCTTGGGTAGGAGAGATGGAATCGTGATTGGCGTAGATAAGTAGGCCATCGTAGTTTTGGAGAACCTCTTCCTTCAGATCATTGGGATCTGCAGTATAGGTGAGGTTGATGCCTTTCTGGAACAAAGGAGTTGAAATGTACATCATCAATTTTTCGGAATTGTGATGGTCACTATCGTGTCCCAAGACCAAAATCTCCACACGTCGTGGTTCGGTCATCGATAGGAAATCGTTCTTTTTGCCGCAGGCAGAAATTAAAAGAACTAAGATCAAGGAAAGAAGGCCGATCGGTCTCCAAAACATGCTTTGGTTCATAATGGGTTTGAGGTTAATTGTATC
>CAJBER010000044.1 GCA_903952135.1 uncultured Algoriphagus sp. | reverse complement strand
TCATCGTATTGTTGAGATACCTGCTTCTAACATCAAGAAGGAGATCACTAAAGTATTGCATGATAAAGGATATATTCAAAACTATAAGTTTGAAGAAAACGGACCTCAAGGCACCATCAAAATTGCATTGAAGTTTAATCCTACTACCAAGCTGAATGCAATTGTGAGTCTTGAGCGTGTAAGTAAGCCAGGTTTAAGAAAATATGTCAAGCACGACGAGCTACCAAGAGTCATCTATGGCTTGGGTATCGCTATCGTCTCTACCTCTAAAGGGGTAATGACAGACAAAGAGGCCCGTACCGAAGGTATCGGAGGCGAAGTACTTTGTTACGTATATTAATTTACGATTATGTCTAGAATAGGTAAAAAACCAATAAATATACCCAGCGGTGTTACTGTAGACGTGTCAGCTCATGGAACTGTCACTGTTAAAGGTCCAAAGGGTACCCTGACTCAGGATGTGAATCCCGATATTCAGGTGAGCGTAGAGGGGCAAGAAATTATTCTTGTGAGACCTACCGAATCCAAAAGACACAAGTCTTTGCACGGTCTTTACAGATCATTGATCAACAACATGGTCATTGGTGTTTCTGAAGGATACAAGAAAGATTTGGAATTGGTCGGTGTAGGTTACAAAGCCTCCAACCAAGGGCAAATACTTGAGCTTAGCTTAGGCTACTCACACAGTATTTTTATGGCACTTCCCAAAGAAATTTCTTTGGCAACTGACACGCCGAAAGGTAAGAACCCAGTCATCACCCTTCAGGGAATTGACAAGGAGTTGATCGGTCAGGTAGCTGCAAAAATCCGTTCTCTTCGTAAGATCGAACCTTACAAAGGAAAAGGTGTGCGCTTTGTTGGTGAAATTGTTAGACGTAAGGCTGGTAAAACTGCTGGTAAAAAATAATAAGTTATGGCATTTAATAAGAGTTCCAGAAGACTTAGAATCAAAAGAGGTATCCGTAGAAAAATCTCCGGTACTGATTCCAGACCACGTCTGTCAGTTTTCAAAAGTAATACAGGCATCTATGCCCAGTTGGTGGATGATCTTAAAGGTCAGACCCTTGCACAAGCCTCTTCCAAAGAGCTTGGCGCTAAGGCCAACACCAATGTATCTGTATCCAAAGAAGTAGGCAAGAAGCTTGCGGAAAGAGCAGTAGCAAATGGAGTGTCTGAAGTAGTATTTGACCGTAATGGCTACTTATACCATGGTAACGTGAAAGCTTTGGCTGACGGTGCCAGAGAAGGGGGCCTTAAATTCTAATCGATATGTCTCAGATAAAAAGAAAACCCATTCGGGCTACAGATACTGAATTAAAAGAGAAAGTAGTTGCTATCAACCGAGTTGCCAAAGTGGTAAAAGGTGGTAGAAGATTTTCATTCTCTGCAATTGTAGTAGTTGGTGACGGACAAGGAGTAGTAGGTTATGGATTGGGCAAAGCCAATGAAGTAACTGATGCAATCACCAAAGGCATTGAAGATGCTAAAAAGAATCTAGTGAAAGTGCCTGTATTGAAAGGTACCATTCCTCACGAGCAAATTGGAAAATTTGGTGGAGGTCTAGTATTGATCAAACCAGCTGCGGCCGGTACAGGTGTAATTGCAGGTGGTGCAATGCGTGCCGTGTTGGAATCAGCTGGTGTTACGGACGTATTGGCAAAGTCCAAAGGTTCGTCTAACCCGCACAACGTGGTAAAAGCAACTATTGACGCTCTAGTACAGCTTCGTGATGCCATCGCGGTATCGCAGCAAAGAGGAGTTAAAATGGCTAAAGTCTTTAACGGATAAGCATCATGGCAAAGATCAAAATCACACAGATAAAAAGTACGATCGATAGACCAAAGGATCAAAAAGCAACTATTGTTGCGCTTGGTTTGGGTCGTATCAGCAAATCAAAGATTGTTGAAAATACACCTCAGATTGCTGGAATGGTAAATAAAGTGAGTCACCTTGTAAAAGTGGAGGAAGCTTAACTATGAAACTGAATACATTAACTCCAGCTGAAGGATCAACCAAAAACCGCAAAAGAATTGGTCGTGGTACCGGTTCTGGTAGAGGTGGAACTTCCACAAGAGGTCATAAAGGTGCTAAATCTAGATCTGGTTACAAGTCTAAGATTGGCTTTGAAGGTGGTCAAATGCCTCTTCAAAGACGTGTACCTAAGTTTGGCTTCAAATCCTTGAACAAGATTGAGTTCAAACCAGTAAATTTGGATACCTTGCAAGCCCTTGCAGAGCAATTTAAACTTACTTCTGTTACGCTTGAAACCCTCGTTTCACACGGGTTGGCTTCTAAGAATGACAAAATTAAGATTCTCGGCGGCGGTCAATTGACATCCAAGTTAGACGTAAGTGCGCACCAATTCTCCGCTTCAGCAGTAGCTGCAGTGGAGGCCTTGGGTGGTACAGTAACCAAGCTTTAATTAAATGAAAAAGTTTATTACGACAGTTCGGAATATATTCTCAATCGAAGATTTGAGAGTGAGGATTTTCAATACCATTGGATTCCTCATCATCTTTAGATTAGGATCATTCATCGTGCTTCCTGGGGTTGACGCATCCAAGTTGGGTGCTGCACCAGAAGGAATTTTCGGTTTGATTGATACTTTTCTTGGAGGAGCATTTAGCAATGCCTCCATCTTTGGTCTAGGAATTATGCCCTACATCTCTGCTTCCATCGTGTTGCAGTTGTTGACTGTCGGGGTGCCCTATTTTCAGAAAATGCAGAAGGATGGTGAGTCCGGGAGAAAGCGAATCAATCAAATCACCCGAGTACTGACCATTGCAATCACCATTGCTCAAGGCATAGGATATATCACTGCGACTATCCTTCCAACTGGCGCAGTGATGATTGATACCTCGCTTTTCATGTTTAGCTCTCTAGTTTTACTTTCAGCAGGAACAATGTTCTGCATGTGGTTGGGAGAGAAAATCACTGAGAAAGGCATTGGTAACGGTATTTCCATGCTGATCATGATCGGGATTATCTCTCGATTCCCAGGAGCTTTGATTGCGGAAGGTTTGGAAAAAGGATCTTCTGGAATGCTTTTGTTGATCATAGAAGCACTTGTATTGTTCTTCGTAGTGGTAGGTGTGATTGCCTTGACTGAGGCTACACGTCGTATCCCTGTACAATATGCCAAGCAAGTAGTGGGTGGTAAGGTTTATGGTGGACAGCGTCAGTACATTCCTATCAAAGTGAATGCTTCTGGTGTAATGCCAATCATCTTTGCACAGTCCTTGATGTTTGTGCCTGCTTTGATCGCTCAAATTTGGGCAGGAGAGAGTGATATTGCCAACTACATTGGTACTACCTTCTCTGACTTTACTTCTTGGCAGTACAATTTGCTTTTCGCTACGCTTATCATTGTATTCACGTTCTTCTACACTGCAATTACCGTTAATCCGGAGCAAATTGCTGAAGACATGAAGCGCAATGGAGGATTTGTACCCGGTGTGAAGCCAGGTGCACCTACTGGTGAATTTATTGATAGCATCATTTCTAAAATTACCCTTCCAGGTTCCATTTTGTTGGCTGCAGTTGCCATTCTTCCAGCCCTTGCGATTGTAGCAGGTGTAGGGGGTGAGTTTGCTCAGTTCTTTGGTGGAACATCTCTTTTGATTATGGTGGGTGTGATTATGGATACCCTTCGTCAAATCGAAAGTTACTTGTTGATGAGACACTACGAGGGAATGATGAAAAGCGGTAATGTGAAGAACAATCCTTCGAATGTTCAGGTTGCTTAAGAATGATTCATTACAAGACTTCGGAAGAAGTTGAAAAAATAAAACAGAGTGCCGACATACTTGGAAGAGCTCACGGAGAAATCGCCAAGCATGTCAAGAAAGGAGTAAAGACTTCTTTCTTAGATAAAATTGCTGAAGAGTTTATTAGGGATCACGGAGCAGTACCTTCCTTTAAGGGCTACAACGGTTTTCCCAGCTCACTCTGCATCTCTGTGAACGAAGTAGTGGTTCACGGTTTTCCGAGCGAGTATGAATTGAAAGATGGCGATATAATCTCAGTAGATTGTGGAGTCTTTCACCAAGGTTTTCATAGCGATTCCGCTTATACATACCCCATAGGTGAAGTACCCCCTTCTGTCTTAGCATTACTTAGCGCCACCAAAGATTCGCTCTATTTGGGAATTGAACAGGCTGTTTTTGGAAATCGAGTGGGCGATATCGGCCATGCGATCCAAAAGTTTGTGGAAGCCAAAGGCTACACTGTTGTTCGAGAATTAGTCGGACATGGTTTAGGTCGCAAGCTTCACGAGGCTCCTGAGGTTCCCAATTACGGCAAGAAAGGCAGTGGCCCCTTGTTGAAACAAGGTATGGTGATTGCAATTGAGCCCATGATTAACCTTGGAACACGAAATATTGTCCAGGAGAAGGATGGATGGACGATCCGAACTGCAGACCGGAAACCATCCGCACATTATGAGCACACCATTGCAGTATTTGAAGACAGAACAGAAGTACTAACAACGCATAAATACATAGAAGAGAACTTTAAATTCTAATATGGCCAAACAAACATCAATCGAGCAAGACGGCACCATCGTGGAAGCTTTGTCCAATGCGATGTTCAAAGTAGAACTTGAAAATGGACATCAGTTGATTGCTCACATTTCCGGAAAGATGCGAATGAATTACATCAAAATTCTTCCCGGGGATAAGGTCAAATTAGAGTTGTCTCCCTACGATTTATCCAAAGGCAGAATAGTGTATCGATATAAATAGACTGACATGAAGTCGAGCAAGAAGGGATGTCCTCCGGGATTCATTTCTTTGTCAGCGAGATTCCATTTGGCCAAAAAGTAAAACAAAAAGCAAATGAAAGTAAGGACATCTATTAAGAAAAGAAGTGCTGACTGTAAGTTGATCAGAAGAAAGGGAAAACTTTACGTCATCAACAAGAAAAATCCTAAGTATAAACAAAGACAAGGTTAATCATGGCTAGAATTGCAGGTGTAGACATACCAGACAATAAGCGCGGCGAAATTGGACTTACTTACATCTTCGGAATTGGAAGAAGTTCAGCCAAGGCGATCCTAAGCAAAGCCGGTATCTCTTTAGATAAGAAAGCTGGTGAGTGGAACGACGAGGAATCCACCGCAATCCGTAACATCATCGCTGAAGAATTCAGAACCGAGGGTGCGTTAAAATCGGAAATTCAATTAAACATCAAGCGTCTGATGGATATCGGATGTTACAGAGGTTTGAGACACAGAAAAGGGCTTCCAGTTCGTGGCCAAGGCACTAAAAACAATGCCAGAACCAGAAAAGGTAAGCGTAAGACTGTTGCTAACAAAAAGAAGGCAACTAAATAAAATCTGATTTAGATTATGGCTCAGAAAAGAAACGATAAAGCAAAGGGTAAAAAAAGAGTAGTTAAGGTAGAAGCTGTAGGTCAGGCGCACATCAAAGCCTCCTTCAACAATATCATTATCTCTATTACCAATATCTCAGG
>CAJBER010000043.1 GCA_903952135.1 uncultured Algoriphagus sp. | reverse complement strand
GTAATGATCTACCACGATGATGTTTTGGTACATCGCATAGTGCATCATGGGTACTTCTTGGGAGGGAGTACTTTGGAGTTGGATATCCTCAAACCAGCCTACCGTATCGTATTGGGTGTAGCCAAAAAGCCCATTCGTGCTGAATTTGAAGGAATCCGGGCTCGATTGAAAGGCATTTCCAAAGCGTCGCAAGCAATCCATCAGCGGTTGTTCTGGACTCACGGCGTAGGAATTTTCCTGTCCATCGGGCATTTTTTCCAAGACCTTACCTGCTGTAAAGGAAAACGAAGCGAGGGGATTAAAGCAGATGTACGAGTAGCTGTTGTCCTGTCCTCGGTAATCGGAGGACTCCAGTAAAATAGGATTGGCAAAGCGATCGCGTACTTGCAGGTAAATGCTGACTGGCGTGATGGTATCGGCCAATCGCTTGCGGTACTGCGTGTGTAGGGAATAGGTCTGAGACATTTTTGTTTCGGAAAAAGGCACAAAAAAAGGCTTACCGGGAAATCCAGTAAGCCTTTTGAGGTATGTATTGCGCAAAGTTTAGGCAACGGCTTTCTGAGCTTTCCCGAGGAAAGTTTTGGAATGCCACCACCAGTAGTTGTTTGCGATTGTTTTCATTAGCTTGCCACAAATTTAGAAAGGCTTTGGAATAAGCAATGCTTACTCCCGGTTTTTTTGAATTATTTTTAACCAAACCCTGAATTCACCGTGGCAAAAGGAATTTCGCAGTACTTCAAACGAGTTTTTGACGACTACCAAGTCTTGGTTTGCATCCATCCTGAAGACTACACTGGGATTGAGCTTATCCTGCATCCCGATGGGCGGATTGAAAAAACGGACATTGCTGCTGACGAAGAAATTTTTGAGGACCTCGAAGCCGATGAGTTCAAGCCTTGCAGTGCCTTGGAGTTCCAACTCCTCTTGGCCAAGGCCTAAGTTTTCTCCCATTCCCTCACGCTACCCTGTCGCTGGAAGTAATCCTTTCTAAGTTTGTGAAGCCGTGCAGCCACATTCCCCACTTTTGCGACAACCTTCTTCATTTTTTTACAGCATCCTTTTTTTGTTATTCTTTTTGTCTAAATTATAAACATTAAAATGTTAAAAATATTAACATTTTAATTCCCTGATCCCTACCTACTCTTCGGGAAAGGGCTAACTCCTTTAGTTCCATTTTACATTCCCCACTTTATCCCGAGGACAATCTTCGGGAAAGATCTTGCCGATTCCATGTTTCTCAATTGCCATACTCACTTCAGTTTCAAATACGGCACCTTGTCGGTAGATGCGCTCGTATCCGAAGCAAAAAAGCGAAAGGTAGACGCCCTGGCACTCACGGACATCAACAGCAGTGCTGCGGTATTTCCCTTTATCCGAGCGGCACAAAAAGCAGGCATTCATCCGGTCATCGGAATTGATTTTAGGAACGGCATCGCGCAGCAGTACATCGGGCTCGCACGAAATCAGGAGGGCCTGTACGAACTCAACAAGCACCTCTCGGAGCACCTAATTCAGAAGCGCCCTTTTGCAGACAAGGCCCCTCCCTTTGCAAATAGTTTTGTAGTCTACCCCTATCCGAAGGAGTACTTCCCCTTGGCTGAGCACGAGTATGTCGGCATTCATCCCAGCCAACTCAACAAGCTGCATTCCTCGCCCTGGTACCGGAAACGAGAAAAATTGGTACTCCTGCAGCCGGTTAGTTTTTCCTCCAAACTCGAATTTAACGCGCACCGACTCCTGCGAAGCATGGATCTGAATACGCTACTCAGCAAGCTTCCTGTGCAAGAGCAGGCAGATCCTTCGGACCAGCTCTACGGCTATGCGGAGCTCATCGCTCGCTGCGAAAACCACAGCTACCTGCTCCTCAATGCGCAAAAGCTCCTGGAGCAGTGCCAGTTTTCCTTCTATTTTCAGGCGATCAAAAATAAGCGAGACCTACTCGGCAATGGCGGGGAAGACTTTGAATTTCTCCGCCAGGAAACCCTCCGAGGAGCTGAGCAGCGCTACCCACAGCTCTCCGCAGCCGTCAGCAAGCGCATTGAAAAAGAACTGGAACTGATCCAGCAAAAGAGTTTTGTGTCTTATTTCCTGATCAATTACGACATTATCCGCTTTGCTCATCGTCGCAACTTCTACCATGTGGGTCGAGGCTCTGGAGCCAACTCCGTGGTGGCGTACTGCTTGGGAATCACCGACGTGGATCCCATGGAGCTGGATCTCTATTTTGAGCGCTTCATCAACCTCTACCGAGAAAATCCTCCCGACTTCGACATTGACTTCAGTTGGACCGACCGAGACGAGGTATTTGACTACCTCTTTAAAAAATACAATGTGGGTCAAGAGGCCTATGTAGCATTACTGGGTTCGTACAGCACCTTTCAATACAACTCCGTGATTCGCGAACTCGGCAAGGTCTTTGGCCTACCCAAGGCAGAGATTGAGTCCCTGCTCCAGCAGGCCGACAAATCAGGCTATAACCCCGATGGTTTGGGCAAGTTGATCCTTCGCTATGCGCAAGTACTGCATGACATGCCGTCTCACCTGACCATTCATGCCTGCGGACTGCTGCTGTCGCACAAGTCCATGCATTACTACACCGCCACCAGTTTGCCCCCCAAGGGCTTCCCAGTAGCGCATATTGACATGCATGTGGCCGAAGACATCGGCTTACACAAGTTTGACCTGCTCAGCCAGCGGGGGCTAGGGCACATCAAGTCCAGTTTGGAGCTGATCCACCGCAACCAGGGAATTGAAGTGGATATCCGAGCAGTGGCGCAGTTTAAGCAAGACCTCAAGATCAAGGAACTCCTCCGAAGCGGGCATACCATTGGTGCCTTTTACGTAGAGTCTCCTGCCATGCGCATGCTGCTGGCCAAGCTGCAGGCCGACACCTACCTGGAGCTCGTGGCGGCCAGCTCCATCATCCGCCCTGGGGTGGCTCGATCGGGCATGATGCGGGAATATATCTTGCGGCATCGGGACCCAGAGCGCAGGAAGCAGGCCCATCCTGTGCTGGCGGAGATCATGCCCGAGACCTACGGCATCATGGTGTACCAGGAGGATGTGAT
>CAJBER010000042.1 GCA_903952135.1 uncultured Algoriphagus sp. | reverse complement strand
GAGATTTCCCATGAGGACTACTTGGTGGTCGAAGATCCAAAAGATGGGCTCGATCTGTTTTATATTCTTTGGAAGAAGTAAATCGTCGACAGACGACTGTCCACGGTCCACTGCTCACTGACTTGAACTTCAAAATTCATCCCTTTCGTATTTGGTTACAGCAGCTAACGATAAAAATTAAATCCATAAAAAAGGCCAGCAGAATTAATTCTGCTGGCCTTTTTTTGCGACATCTGATGGTTATCTTCTTATCAGTGAACTTGGTTCCTCGCTTTCTTTACCGATGAGGCTTTCCAAACGTTTCTTCAAATCTTGGGCTTTTTCTTGGTAGCCGCGCTCTTCCAACAACGGAATAAAATACTTGATCATCTCAATGGAAACGAGCAGTTCTCGGTCGTATCCTAATTCATTCTTGGTATAGAAGGCAATCATATCCATAGAACGCTTAGAGATCTTATCTACAATATCTAGCGCTTTTTCATTTTCACCTACTTCAAAAAACAAGGGAACAGATTGTCCACTGCTCAGATCGTAAGGAACCGCTTTATCCGGAATGGTAGCTAAGCCGAAATTGAGAAGCTTTGCTGCATCTTCAATCCTATCCTCGTCCAGAAGAGCCAAAGCAATGGAATTGAGTGCACTTCGATGATTAGAGGTAAATCTTCGGTACTCCTCATCCAAGTATACATTGGGATCATTCATGCCTCTGAAGGCAAATTTTTCCATGTAATTCTTTAGTGCCAAATCGGTATTCACCAATTCCTCACGAAGGGTTTCGGGCTTACTAATAGGAAGCAATCGATAGGTCAGACCTTCCATGACTACGTGCTCACTGATATTCAGTCCTATAGTCGATAAGGAAGTGTTGTTGAAGTAGATGGGTCTTTCCCAATTGTTGCTCACAATCAGATCCAAAAGCATCAAAGTTCCCTTGGTGACGTAGTTTCCGCTCACTTGCAGGTTCATCTGAGGAACAAATAGGTCCTTAAATTTCGCAGGAACGATTTCATCATTTGCCAAGAAACTGCTGTCCACCTCCAAGATCAAATTTCGGGAAGGTACCATATTGAGCACGGTTTTTCCAGAGGTTTTCATCTGTAGCAATTCGGAGCCACTGTTAATGAGCTTGAGGTATTCACGTGCAGAAATGGCATCTAGCCCTTCTTTTTCCATCACATAAATGACATCGTTGGTGCCTTTTTGATAGCGCTCTGGAGCTAGCGAGAATGGCAATGCCTTCGACTCATTTACCGGTCGAGTCATCTGATCCACATACCAGTCGGTATCAAAGTAACTCAAAACGATCACGCGGACATCCGTACGGAAGTTTTCTACTTCTTGCACATACCAAAGTGGGAAGGTGTCATTGTCACCTCCTGTAAATAGAATGGCATTCGGAGCACAGGAGGCCAAGAAGTTGCGGGCCGCATCTACAGAAAAATACCTTCCTTTTCGGTTGTGATCGTCCCAGTTTTCGGAAGCCATCAAACCAGCAATGGGCAAGGTTAGCAGGGTGGCAGCCAATCCGGCTGTGCCTAGATTTTTGGTGAATTTGTTGAGTCCATGTGCTAGAGCTAATGCTCCTAAGCCAATCCAAATCGCAAAGGCATAAAAGCTACCCACGTAGATGTAATCTCGTTCTCTAGGTTCGATGGGAGGGGAGTTGAGGTAGAGTACCAGCACCACACCCATCATCAAGAAGAGCATCAGGTTTACATAAAAGTACTTCTGATCTTTCTTTGCCTGGAAGAAAAAGCCTACCAATCCCAAGATCAAAGGAAGCATGAGATAGTTGTTGTGCGCCTTGTTTTCCGTGATGTATTCCGGATACTTGTCCGAGAAGGCATCTGCAATCCCTAGCCAATTAGCATCCGAAAAGTCACTCTCACGTCCAGAGAAGTTCCACAAGAAATAGCGCCAGTACATGTGGCCTAGCTGGTGGCTAAACATGAAATACAGGTTGTCTCCAAAGGTAGGTTCTTGCCCTTCTTTCAAGCCCAATTTGGCACGGTAAATCCGTTTGTGACTTTCTTGGGTGGAATAGATCCGTGGAAGAATGGTTGTTTTTTCAGGGTCGTAGGTATTCTTTAAATCATAGTCTACTATCTCATAGGAATTTTTGCCCTTCATGTAGATGGGGTCACCTTCTTCTTGGTCAGTCAACGTGGCGGTGAAATATTGGCCGTGCAATAGGGGTCTGTAGCCGTACTGCTCGCGCTTCAAATAAGAGACGTAGCTAATGATGTCCTTTGGAGCACTTTCATTGATGATTGGGTCTTGATTGGCCCGAACCACAATCAATGTATAGCTACCATATCCGATTAGAATAAAGGTAAGGGAAAGCAAAATGGTGTTGAAGACTGCCATTTGCCGCTTTATGGAAATAAGGAATGCCACCACGAGCGCACCAATAAATAGCAATCCAAAAAATACGATCCCAGATCCAAAAGGTAATCCTAAAGAGTTGACCATCCAGATTTCCATGGAACCAGCAAGGCTTGGAAGTCCAGGGATGATGAAATTGTTGATGATGATTAAGGCGACACCACCCAAAAACATGGCGAAAATTGCGCCTTTAAGATTGGGCTTGGGGTACTTTTTAAAATAATAAATCAAGGCTAAAGCCGGTAGTGTCACCAAGTTGAGCAAGTGAACTCCGATAGAAAGACCTACCAAGTAGGCAATAAATACCAGCCATCTGTTTTCTTCTTTGGGGTCTTTGATCACGTCCCACTTTAAAAACGCCCAAATCACAATGGCAGTAAAGAAGGAAGACATGGCATACACTTCTGCTTCAACAGCAGAAAACCAGAAACTATCCGAAAAGGTATACACCAAAGAGCCTACCAATCCAGCTCCCATCAAAGCAATGGTCTGGCCCTTGGTTTCTTCACCTTCTACTACAGCGAAGAGGCGCTTGCCCATCAAAGTTATCGACCAGAATAGAAAGAGGATCGTAAATCCTGAGAATAGCGCACTCCCAATATTCATCCAATAGGCCACCTGCAAGGGGTCTCCCATCGCTAAGAATCCAAACATGCGGTATACCAACAACATGAAAGGAGCACCTGGAGGATGGGGAACCTGCAATTTGTAAGAAACGGCAACAAACTCTCCTGGATCCCAAAAACTAGCCGTTTGCTCAACGGTAAGGACGTAAACGAGCGTAGCAATGGCAAATACTAGCCAGCCACTAAGGTTATTGATTTGCTTGTAAGTGAGCATTAATTCGGTCAATTAGAGCTACGAAACTATGAAATTTTAGACCAACTCGGGAATTTTTGAAATTTTTAACCATTCAAAATCATTCCAGACTAGTCTTGTGACAAAGATTACTGTAAGCAAGGTAGGAACTAAGGTACCTTTGTATGGTAAATTAAAAACTACTCCAGCATGCTTCCAAAGTCCAAAACATTTCAAGAACTTATCGATGGAGATACCCCGGTATTGGTTGATTTCTTTGCCGAATGGTGTGGGCCTTGCAAAATGATGCAACCCATTTTGGAGGATACCTCCAAGCAGCTTGGCGGAAAGGTGAAAATTCTAAAGGTAGATGTGGACCGCAATCCGCTAGCAGCAAGCAGATTCCAAGTAAGAGGGGTGCCTACGCTAATCCTTTTTTCAAGAGGAGAGGTAGTTTGGCGGCAGTCAGGGGTAGTTCCTGCCCACCAACTTGTTCAAATAATTGAAAATACTGTTCTCACGAACGTTTAATTCCATGTGACAAAAGTCATTCAGCATGGCCTTCTTTCCTTCTATTTTTACCGAAACATTTTGAAATTCCAGAACTAAAAAGATATGAAAATCGAACAAATCTACACCGGATGTTTAGCACAAGGTGCCTACTACATCGAATCAGATGGAGAGGCAGCAATCATTGATCCACTTCGTGAGGTGCAGCCTTACATCGAAAAAGCGGCTCGTAGAAATGCGAAGATTAAGTATGTGTTTGAGACGCACTTTCATGCGGATTTCGTGTCAGGCCACAAGGACTTGGCAGCAAAGACTGGCGCAAAAATCGTCTATGGCCCAACGGGAATGAAGATGGGATTTGAGGCCATTATTGCAGAAGATAACCAGGTATTTACGCTAGGTAAAACTAAAATCAAAGTCCTTCACACACCTGGTCATACCATGGAATCAGTTTGTTACTTGTTGACCAACGAAGAAGGAAAAGAAGAGGCGATTTTTACGGGGGATACCCTCTTTATCGGCGATGTAGGTCGTCCAGATTTGGCTCAAAAAGTAGTCAAAGGACTTACACAAGAAATTCTTGCTGGAAATCTTTACGATTCCTTGAGAAACAAACTAATGCCTCTTGCAGATGAGTTGATTGTGTATCCAGCACACGGTGCAGGCTCTGCTTGTGGCAAAAACATGAGTAAGGAAACCTCCGATACCTTGGGCAACCAAAAGAAGGTCAATTATGCGCTTCAGGACATGACCAAGGAAGCCTTTATCAAAGAAGTATTGCATGGCCTTACCCCTCCGCCCGCATACTTTCCACAAAACGTATTGATGAACATTCAAGGTTACGATAGCATTGACAAAGTATTGGAAAGAGGAGTGAGACCTTTGAGTCCAGCTGAATTTGAGGCAGCAGCGAATGAAACGTCTGCCTTGATTTTGGATACACG
>CAJBER010000041.1 GCA_903952135.1 uncultured Algoriphagus sp. | reverse complement strand
CTCCATCTTTTGCAAAAATTACATCATCGCAATCGCTACCCAATAGTATTTCACCATTTTCTTATTTGCAGCCTGTTTTATCAGTGGTATTGTATCCACGGCCACAGGAAGTAGTTGGACTACCGTGGCTACCGTGGGAGTTGCCTTGCTTGGAATTGGTAAAGCGCTTGGCTTTGAAGAAGGAATTATCGCAGGAGCCATTATTTCAGGCGCTTACTTTGGCGACAAAATGTCTCCCTTATCCGATACCACCAACCTTGCACCAGCGATGGCGGGCACGGACTTATTCACCCACATTCGGCACATGGCCAAAACTACTACTCCTACCATGATTATCACCCTTATCCTCTTTTTGGTGATCGGCTTCAATTACGAGACGGCTGGAAATGTGGCGGATGTGCAGATTATTTCTGAAGTCATTTCTTCTACTTTCACCATCACTCCCTGGTTATTTGTAGTTCCGCTTTTGGTGATTGTGATGATCGTTAAAAAAGTACCAGCATTGCCAGCATTATTGGCAGGGGCCCTTTTGGGAGGGGTATTTGCTTTGATTTTTCAACCCGAAATCATCGCTCGAATTGTAGGCGAGGAGGGCTCATTCTCCTACATTGGATTTAAAGGAGTGATGATGGCCTTGTTCGGTGAAATTAGTATAGTCACTGAAAATGCGCTAGTAAATGAGCTCTTGATCACTCGTGGGATGGCAGGAATGCTCAACACCATCTGGCTGATCGTCTGTGCTATGGTTTTTGGTGGGATTATGGAGGAGAGCGGCATGCTGAAGGTCTTGGCTGAATCCATGATCCGAAAAGTTCATCGCGTTGGATCTCTGATAGCTACCACAGCAGCTACTTGCATCTTTTTTAACATCACTACCTCAGATCAGTACTTGGCTATCCTGGTTCCAGGTAGAATGTACGCCGACGTGTATAAGAAACGAGGACTCAAGCCTGAAAACCTATCCCGTACCCTAGAGGATTCAGCGACTGTGACCTCCGTGTTGGTGCCTTGGAATACCTGCGGAGCCACTCAAGCCTCTGTTTTGGGTGTAGCGACCCTCGTGTATGCTCCCTATTGCTTTTTCAATATCATCAGCCCCATCATGACCATCCTGTATGGTTATTTAAATATCGGTATCAACTATTACCCCAAGGACGAAGAGTTGGCATGATTCCATACAGTATCAGTAAAGAAGAATTATTGGAGTTGCCGTTAGGCCAATTTGAAGGGCCAATCTATCTGATTGATCGTCCAGAGCAGGTAGAAGATGCGGTTGATTTTCTAGAGGATCAAACTCTGATTGGCTTTGATACCGAAACCAAGCCTTCCTTCCGAAAAGGAGAGTTCAACCACGTATCCCTACTTCAACTATCGACTGCCAATCAAGCCTTTATTTTTCGGCTCAACAAAATTGGATTTCCTCCTGCTTTGAGAAGTTTATTGGAAAAAGAAAATGTACTCAAGGTAGGCGCCGCCGTACACGATGACCTCAAGGCCTTGAAAAAGTTGACGGACTCCTTTTATCCCCAATCTTTTTTTGACTTGAACGACGAACTCAAGAAGGTGGGCTTTCACAATGTGGGCGTGCGCAATCTTTGTGGGATGGTCCTCAAAATTCGCATTTCAAAGGCGGAACAGGTTTCGAATTGGG
>CAJBER010000040.1 GCA_903952135.1 uncultured Algoriphagus sp. | reverse complement strand
TTGTTTCTTTTTTTCGTCTACTTCAGAAGATGGAGATTCCTGTGTAGGTTCAGCTGAAGCCTGGATTTCTTTGGCTTCTGGCTCATTTTCTTCGGAAAATTCACCCTCAGCTAGTTCATCCTCAGCAAATTCTTCCTCCTCATATTCTTCTTCTAGAGTTTCCTCTTCCTCTTCATCGAATGCTACTTCTTCTTCTAGCGAATCCTCTAGAACTTCTTCATCCACTTCATCACTTATTTCAGAAACTTCTTCCTCATGGAACAAGCTATTTTCGTCTTCTGAAATAAATTCTTCCTCCTCCACGATTAGAGCAGCGCTACTTACTTCTTCTTCAAAAACAACTGGCTGTGATTCTTCTTGTTGAACTGGGCTAGGTTGACTTACTGGAGCTAGGTTGGCTGCATTTGCTGCAGAAAAATGATTAGAACGACCCAATTCCTCCACAGCTCGCTGGTAAGCTTTGGCATCTATTCGGGAAAAGTGTGATTCGGATAGGTCAATTTGGTTTAAAGCGTCCTGAGACAATCTGCGGAGGCTTTTCACGAGCGCTTCCCGCTGCTCCACCAATCCTTCGTAGCTCTTGATCAGACCCTTCAGGTTTTCACTTAAGACCATCATGGTTTCCTTTGCTTTATCTTCAGCGGCTTGGGTAATCTGGCGAGCTTGTTCCGTAGAATAAGCTCCAAGTTGCTCAGCATAGCGTTGAGCTTCTTTGGTGGTTTCTTCAGAAAGTTGATTGGCCTCTGCAATGATTTCGTCCGCTGCTTCTGTGGCTTCGGTAATGATGGCAGCCCCAGTGTCTTCAGCTGTTTTTAAGGTCCGGAACAAGGAATCTTCCACATCTTTGAGACGCTTGGCTTCTCCCTCCACTTGTTGCAATCGACTTCGAAGATCCAAGTTCTCTTGGTTGATTTGTTCCATGATTACACTCATTTCTTCGAGAAAATCAGAGACTTGTTTTTTTTCATACCCTCTAAATGAGGCTTCAAATGTTTTTTGCCGAATGGCGGTAGGGGAAATTTTCATATGTTTTATGCTTCGATTTGCCAAATAGCTATCGTTCGGTCATCGGAAACCGATACAATAACACCAGAATAAGTACTCCAAAAGACTTTATTGATAGAGGTACCATGACCTGCATTCCTAGCTTTATCGATTACTTTAAGCAGGTTGCGACTCGTGCTATCCCAAATTTTTAATGACTTATCCATAGAACAAGTCACTAGATATTTGCCGTCTTCACGGAAAGATAAATAATTAATAGCATACAAATGCGCCACTATATTTTCTTCAAGAAAATAGCTGTTTGTATTCCAAAATTTGAGACAAGCATCCCTTCCTCCTGAAACCAGAACTTCTTCACCTGGACTAAAGTCCAAGGCAAAAACAGAATTACTATGCCCCTCCAATCGAGCGATAGGTGCAGCACCCTGAGCAAGATCCAAAATCTGTATGCTATGATCACTGAATCCTAAAGCAAGCAGTTTTTTGGAAGGTGCAATCGCCAATACCCGAATTGATTTGGTGGAGAGTTTGATGTGCTTTTTGATAGCCCTAGATTCCAGGTCTACTACAAAAAGTACTCCATCCCCAGTAGCCACATAGAGTTCATCTCCGAAGATTTTCAAATCAAAAATGGCAGCTGTACCTAATTTCAAACTCCAACTCTCCTTCTTTTCATTCAAGTCAATCACGTGGATCCCCTCGTAATTATGTCCGACAATCAAGGTATTTCTTTTGGGATCCACTTCAAGGGCATAGACCGAATGAGGAAGTCGAGCCAGTAACTTTCCGTCCTTAGGATGATCCAAATCCCACTCAACGACCATTCCATCTCCAGCTCCAGTAAAAAAAAAACGTGGATCAGCTCCTTCTCTCAGGGCATAAATACAGTCATTGTGTCCAGTAAGGGTATGTAATTTATTTACTTGGATTTTTGACATATATTCGAGCATCACTTTTGGCTACGCCTTTGGGGCCTATGCAAACAAAAATAGAAAAAATTGATTCTTCCTCAGCCTTGGCCGTGAAGATAATCGACTCCTTTTCTGAAAAGGATTTAGATTTTTTGAGCTTTAGGGAAAAACTTTCCTTTGCCAATATTTCGCATCCGGAGAAAAAAAAGGAATGGGGTACCGCTAGACTTGCAATCCAAGAGGCTCTTGAGCACTTGCAGATCCCCTACCCGGGATTTTTCAAAGATGAACACGGCAAATCTCAGTCTATGAATGGCCAAGGGTTTGTTTCCCTAACCCATACCCGAGGCTATGCTGCAGCTATTTACCACCGAGAACTTCCTGTGGGAATCGACATAGAAGTGATTCGCCAAAAAATACTTCAGATAGGTGCTCGATTTTTGGCAGAAGAAGAGTTAAACTTTCTTCTACCTCAGCCAGCACACTACACCATGGCCTGGTCAGCAAAGGAATCCATCTTCAAATGCCACGGAAAAAAAGGAGTTTCCCTTCGTGATAATATTTTGTTGGAACCTTTTGCTCCTGATGCCACGCTAATAAAGGGAAAGATTCATGGTACATTTTTTGAAGACCACCACTACCAAGTGCAGGTAGAACAAAGCGAAAACCTTATCTTAACCTACACCATTTGGTAAACTCAATTTTTCATACTGCTTATGAAGTTTGTTAGTATCTGCCTTCTTCTAATTTTAGGGCTCAGTTCCGCCATCTTTGGCCAAAGCTATGAGCAGCTATCCGCTACTGATGCGGTCAGCAATAGTCTCAAAACCTTACCTAGCCTTGTTAAGGAAAAAGGTATTGTGTTGATTTTTCATGACCCATCCTGCCCTTTTGCTAAGCTCTACGAAAGCAGAATCAAAGCACTCCGCACCAAATTTGAAACACAAGGGATGGGCTTTGCACTGATCAATCCTCATGCACAAAACAACGAATCTGACCTAACACGACTACGCGTCTACATCAATGAGAGCGGGTTAAATATGCCCTACCTGATCGATGAAAAACAACAGTGGACGCAAGCATTTCTAGCAACAAAAATTCCAGAGGTAGTGGTACTGGTTCCAGGAAAAACGGAACTGGAGCTCGCCTATAGAGGCGCATTGGACAACAATGCTCAGGTGGAAAATGCAGTTACAGAACGCTACCTGGAAGTCTCCTTGGTTCAGATTCTACGTGGAGAAAAACCCGCTATTCCCCAAGTCAGAGCAGTAGGTTGTACAATCCGTACCTACTAATCTTCCAAGAGTTGCAACAATTCTTGTACCTCCTCGACTTTGTCTGATTCGCCTAATTTTTCGAAGGCCGAAGTCAGATTTTTCAAAAAACGCATCACAATAGCCAAATGACTGCATGGATCAAAAAAAGCCGGCTGAGGCTCAATTTGCAATTGCTCCAAGTAGTTTGAAAGATCTCCTCTCGAAAAAATCACTCCTTTATTGAAGGCATTGATGTAAAAACTAGTTTCACCTTGGCTGTAAATCAACACAAATAGGTTCGGTAGATTCACACCGTAAATGGGCAATTTTAATTTTTTTGCCACTAAGAGGTAAAGGCTACACAAACTAATGGGATTCCCTTTCTTGGACTCCAACACCATGGAAAGCATGCTATTGCTCGGAGAATGAAAGTTTTTGGTATTGCCCGAAAATTGGAGCTGTTTAAAAAAGACATGATTCAGGATTTTTACTTGGTCCAAGGCCTGTAGGTCCTTAGCAAAATAGGTCCAAGCCTCCACATAGAGTTGATGCACGGATGCCTTCAAGGTCTCCAACTCCAGATCCGGGTATTGGTAGGTATTGAGTATCCAAAGTCCTTCGAGTAAATCTTGCTCCTGGGAATCTTTCCAGGCTTTCAATCTTTTTTTGACTAAGTCAAATTGAAGTTCATGTACGAGCTCCTCCAATTCCTTTTGAAGGACAGGGTTGAAACTCTCCTCCCATTTTTGTTCCAAGACAGGAATCACCGCTGCTCCGAGGTCAATCAGTTTCTCTCGCACGTGCTGCTTCACTTCCCAGTCTGAATCGTCTAGGAGAGATATCAAAGCATCAAGTTGAGCAGGTGAAAGCATGGGTAGAAATCCGAAATTTTTTAAAGAATCGCAATCGTATACGTTAGCCAGAGGCTTCGGTTCAAGTTATAAAAAAAACCTTCCTGAATCCAAGAAGGTTTTCATTCTGATTTAGGAAAAATCAGTTGATTTCAATTTCACTTTTATAGTCCTTGATGGAGCGGAAAATGGCCGATGCCATGTATTCTTGACCTTCTTTAGTCATCAAAAATCGTTCTTCTTCCGTATTGGATAAGAATCCAAGTTCCACCAAAACACTGGGCATGGATGGGGTCCACAAGACATAGAATGGACCTTGCTTCACCCCTCTACTTTTCCGACCTACCTTATCTCTAAATTGTGTTTCGATACGATCAGCGAGGGTAATGCTATTTCCGATATAGGCTTTTTGCATCAGGTTAAACATCATGTAGGATTCGGGAGAAGTGGGATCAAAGCCTTCG
>CAJBER010000039.1 GCA_903952135.1 uncultured Algoriphagus sp. | reverse complement strand
GTTGGGGCCGATGGAGCAGACCTTCAAGGTGAGCGAGACGGATATCTTGGAAGAGGCCGAGTTGGAAGGCTTTTTGGAAGGAGAGTTTTTGGAAGAAGTCAACCAACGGTTTAAAGAAATGGGGGAATCGCTGCTTAGGAGGTTGGGGTAGATAAAGTCCACGGTCCATAGACCACGGTCCACAGGCAGTCGACGGTCTACAGCCAATTGAAGCGAACTTCAAGCAGTTAGGAATAAAATAAATGTCTTTAGCACCTCCTTTATTCCCATTTCCAATCGGCGGTGGACTGTGGACTGTCGTCCGTTGACAAAATTGAACACAGACCAAATTCAACTCTTTTTTAATTCGCACTAGATTATTTACAAATTAAATAGTATTTTTCTAACAGTATTTTGAAAAAACTGCCTATTTTCTTTGGGAGTTAGCCATGAAATCAAGGATTGCTAGTTGCTGTCTACTAGGAATTGTCAACTGTAGACCTTGATTTCAATCCATCGACCCTTCTGAACCTACAGGCAGTACAAAGCGTATTTCATTTTTACAAACAATTCCGCCTATGAAATTTTTATCCTCTTTGTTCAGTTTATTTTTTGTTTTGGTCTTGCTATCCTGTCAATCTGGTGTCAGTGCTCCAGAGAAGGAAGATTATTTCAAATTGGAAGGGTTGGTGACCCAAATAGAAACCCAAATGCAAGCGCTCCGCAATGAGATGGAGCAAATTACCGACTATAACGAGTTCCTTTTACAAAAGCGAGATTCCATACTTGCCAGTTCTACTGACTTCAAATACACGATGGAAGGAGCTTTTTCTACCAATCTTCCAGGGCAGGATTCTTCCTTGAGTACGGTAGTGATTCTTGAATCAAGTTCAGATCCAAAGAAAGGGCGGCAACTCATTCAGCTCACCAATTCCATGGATAGCGTGTTTGCTACCTTCATGCAAAAAAATCCGAAAGCCATTCAGATTTACTCCAATTCACCCTTGGGAGCCAGCCGTATTTATCCGGCCTTTGATGCCAAAAATATTGTGGATCCTAATTTGGATGTCACCCAGTTTAATTTTTTCTACGAAGCTGACTTGGCCCACAATCCCACCAAAGAGACGGTATGGATTCCCGAACCCTATGTAGATCCAGCAGGGAAGGGATGGATTTTTTCCCTGGTACATCCGGTGTATGATGGGGAGGAACTTTCCTCCGTGGTAGGCATTGACTTGAGTATTGGCGATGCGATTGACAGCTATCTGGATGCAGTGGAGGGGTATTTTGTGTTGGTAAATGGCAATGGTGACATCATTGGAGGTAAATCTGAGGCCATTGAATTGTTGGGTATGCCCTTGCTGAAAAATCATGTGTATCGGGAAACCATACAAATGGATAACTTCAGAGGCGCGGATTTTAACCTTTCGCGGAGCAAAAATGGGGAGGTTCGGCAGATGGCAAAATCCATCCTTGTCGATAAAAACAGCTATTTTGATTTTGTACAAGACTCTCGAATGTCACGCATCTTGGGACATGCTTTTTCTCAGGTCGACTGGTACCTCTTGGAAATTAAGCTCCCTAATTGAGCATGAAAAAGGATTTTTCCAATCGCGGGTTTAAAATTTCCCTAATTCTTGGCGGATTCCTGATTCTCCTCGTCCTGGTGGTCGGGATTAGTTTTTTTTGGGCGATTTATTCCACCCAAGTAGACCGGAGGAAAGATTTTTTGGAGCAACAGACGGATTTGGCGGGTAGAGGGTTGGAAAATGAATTTGAGCGTTTTGAAGAAGAGTCCGCCATTTTTTTAGGGGAATTGGAAGAGCATACTGCCAAGAATCGGCTGGATGAAATTGGGAAGCTGGCGCGGAAAATGCTCACTACTTTTCCGCTTTTGGTAGATAGTTTATGGGTGGCAGATCCTCAGGGAGTAGTG
>CAJBER010000038.1 GCA_903952135.1 uncultured Algoriphagus sp. | reverse complement strand
GCTCGCTCCATAGACATTGATGCTTTCTAGGACAGGTAAGCCCTTTCCAAATCGGGCCATCAAGATATAGGATTCCCCTTGGGCTGCTTTCCGCATGCCCTTTTCCCAAGCCGTAGAGCGGATCGTGGTGAGTACGTCGTCGATACCCCAAAGTGGAACTACTTTATCGCCCCGAACTAACTTTTGGTACTCACCCAGCTGTACCAGCTCCTTTCCAAAATGAGTTTGAAAGTGTGTCTTGGCAGCTTGAAGACTCCTAACAGCTTCTTCCTCGGTAATCACGGTATCAATAGACCTGCCTGTTTTGGTAAAATCATCCCACCAGTAATAGTAAACAAAAGCAAATAGCGCCGCTCCTTCACTTTTGACATCGGCTTCCTTATTCCAAGTAGCGAGCGCATTAATTTGTGCCTTCAACTCTGGGTATTTTTCAGGATTTAGGGTGAATAGGGCTTGTAAATTGGTTCGGAAAGCCAAGTCTTTGGGAAGCGTTTGGTCAAACTTGAGTTGATTGAATTGTTGCCAGGAAATTTTCCCTTCCTCAGGCATCAACTCTCGAAAGCGTACGGATCGATTGTTGTCACGCAAGTCGAAACCCATTTCCTGGGGATGTGCCGCAGCCGAAAGGGTGTCGGCAAGGGCTCCAGCCTTAAATGGAGAATGGTTGGTGTTGTAGAGGTAGCCGACCGCAGGGTTGAGCTGCTGAGGGAGTTCCTCGAAGGAATGGTAGTCCTTCCATGCCACATCCGAGCGATTTCCGGGCACCGTTTCACTATGGTCTATTCCGGGAACGCGCTTGGGCAATAGCGCATTACTCACGTAATAAATGGTGTCGTATCGGTCGGCATAGACCGTATTGAAGTTGGGAAGCTGTAAGGTGGACATGGCAGACTTCCATTCCTGAAAGTTACTGGCCTTGTTCATGCGCCACCACTGCTCCGGTGCCCCGATACGATCCAAAGTGCCCATTCGGATGGCGAATGTTCCCTTTTCAGTAACCAGCGTAGGGCCGTAGATGGATTTCCAGACGGTTTGTGGAACAGGGATGGTGATCCAGTCCCAGAGTTTTACTTTCAGCCAGACTGTTTTTTCTTCCAGCGTCAGCCATTTCCCATCTACTCGATACCGGGAAGGATCCTCGGGATCTATTTCGAGTTGGTACAGGTCCAGCAAGTCAGGGGAGTTGACCGTATGCGCCCAGCCTAAGTGCTCGTTGACTCCATGGAAGATCATGGCCCCTCCGGGAAAAAGTCCTCCAAGTGCATTCCATCCTTCTTCCGAATGGATGTGTGCCTCATACCAAGCCACGGGTCCTTCCAAGGGTTGGTGGGAGTTGATCGCCAAAAATGCCTCACCGGAATCGGTCCGTGAGGGGTGGATGGCAATGGCATTGGAACCTTTGGGAAGGGAGTCTTCGGCGATTTTGGGGACTGTACCGTTAAAAATCGCTTGAACAGCCCGATCCGCACCCGCCATTTGCGCCAAGGAGAGAATGTAAGCGGAACTGATTTCTTGAGGAGTAATTGGAAATGCAGGTGCATAGAGCAGTTCCTCCGGGTGGTGAAAAGCATAGTCATTCAAACCCGCAGCATAGCCTTCCAATACTTTTTTGAATTCTGGAGAAAAGCTCGATTCGTACTTGGACTTGGCAATTTTTTTGGTGTCTAAGAGGTGCACGAAAAAATCAATGGCTGCTCCTTCTTCTCCATATACTCTACCCGCGAGTCCTTTTCCTGCAAGGACTGTTTTTTGGATCGTTTCAAAGTCGTCCTCTGAATGGGCCCAAGCCAGCCCGTAAGCTGCATCCGCATCGGATTGCCCAAAAATATGGGGAACCCCAAATTCATCGCGAGCGATTTGAACGTTTTTTGTATTCCAGCCCGAATGCTGGTGAACTCTCTGGCAGGAGATCAGGAAGATCCCTATCAGAAAAAGGAGGATTGTGTTTTTCATGGGGTGAAGTAAACTGGATGAAAGTTAAGCGTTCACCCGAAATTTTTAGCAATGCCTGACAAGTTTGGCTGTTTCCTTCCTAGGCTAAGAATCAGGTGGATTGCCGAGAACTTCGCTTTGGCTTTTCGGAAGTTACCTCAGTCCATTGGTCACAAAAATTACCTATTGAAGAAAACTATTTCTATTTTCATGCCACTAAGATTTGACCTATGAAAAAACTACTCGTACTCATTTTCCTCTTTCCTGTATTCAGCGTCTTCGCGCAAGAAAAGGAAATCCTATCCAAACTGGATGCAAAAGCGGATTTCTATGGAGACTTGGCCCGTCAAATTTGGAGCAATCCAGAACTGGGCTATCTCGAGAAAAACTCTTCCCAATTGCTTCAAAAAACGCTCTCCGATGCAGGCTTTAAAGTTACTGCTGGAGTAGCAAATATCCCGACAGCCTTTGTGGCGGAGTATGGATCGGGCAAACCAGTGATCGGAATCATGGCTGAATTTGATGCGCTCCCTGGAGTGTCACAAGAGGCAGTATCCTTCCGCAAGCCCGTAGTGGTGGGTGGAGCAGGTCATGCCTGTGGACACCACCTGTTTGGTGCGGCATCCGTAGCGGCAGGGATCTCCGTGATGGATTGGATGAAAGCAAACAAGATAAAAGGTACCGTGCGGGTGTACGGAACTCCAGCCGAAGAAGGGGGTGGAGGCAAGGTATACATGGCGCGTGCTGGCTTGATCCAGGATGTGGACGCCATGCTCCACTGGCACCCAAGTTCCCAAAATGCAGCCGGAGCAACCTCTTCCCTTGCCAATATCTCCACCAAATTTCGATTTTATGGAGAAGCCTCCCATGCAGCAGCAGCCCCAGAGCGCGGCAAGTCTGCCTTGGATGCGGTAGAGGCGATGAACTTTATGGTTAACCTGATGCGTGAGCACGTGCCGATGCAAACCCGCATGCACTACGTGATCACCAAAGGTGGCGAAGCGCCTAACGTGGTACCAGCATTTGCTGAATCCTACCACTACGTACGTCACCCAGATGCATTGGTCGTGCAGCAGATTTTTGACCGCATGGTCAAAGCAGCCGAAGGTGCAGCCTTAGGAACCCAAACGCGCATGGAGTACGAGGTGATCAATGGGGTGTACAACTTGCTTCCTAACGAGACCCTTGCGCGAATCATGCACAAAAACTTAGAAAAAATTGGAGGGGTAAACTATTCCCCAGAGGAGAAAAAGTTTGCAGAAGAAATCATCAAAACCTATCCCGAAGGCGTAAAAGCTAGTCCTGAAGATGCTACCAAAATCGCTCCCTTTGTGGTAAGCGAGGAAGGTGGTGGAGGCTCTACGGATGTAGGCGACATCAGCTGGTTGGTACCTACTGTAGGTTTGGGTACCGCAACCTGGGTGCCTGGAACCTCTGCGCATACCTGGCAGGCAGTAGCCGCTGGCGGCATGAGCATCGGCCAAAAGGGCATGATGGTGGCAGCCAAAACCCTGACCTTGACAGCCATGGATATTTTTACCAACCCATCTGTTACTGGACAAGCCTTGCAGGAACTCAATACCCGAAGAGGGGAAGGATTTTCTTACAAAGCTTTGGTAGGAAATCGTGAGGCTCCTTTGGACTACAGAAAGTAAGTTCAAGGATCTAAATCGAAAAGCTGGAATTTCCATTGGTGGAATTACAGCTTTTTTTTGTGCTCTTTTTTTTCAAATCAAGTATATTGGAATGGGCTTCTTCTCGCCTGAACCTTATTATGCAAAGACGTACCTCTTTAAAACTACTCGGGGCTGCCGGGGCCGGAATCGCAGGGCTTGCCTTGGTGGACTGGAAATGGCAGATTCTGGATCGCCTGACCCATGCTGGGTTTTTCACCTACGATCAAGAGCAGCTCATCACTTCCTTGGCGGACACCCTGATTCCAGAAGGAACTCCTGCTGGTTCAGGAGCTGCGCCTATTGGTGCCTTGAGCACAGGAACTGATCAGTTTTTGATTAAATTTTTTGAAAAGTGTCTGGAAAAGGAGGAACAAGAAATCTTAATCCAGGAGTTAAAAGCTTTGGAGAAGCGGGGTTTTGCAGCACTTCCAAAGCAGGAAAGGGAAGCGATTTTGGGAGAATATTCCAAGACCGAAAACGAGAATCAAAAGAAATTTTACGAATTGATCCGAGCCAATACCATTTTTGGATTTACCACTGCCAAGCAGGTAATGGTGGATCATTTGGGCTATCAGGTGGCTCCAGGATTTTACAGTGGCTGTGTGGAGGAGCCTGCCCAAAAGGCTTAACTAAGGATGTTGCAAGATTCAAAAGCAAAGCGAACCTACGATGCCATTGTCATCGGCTCTGGGGCTTCTGGAGGATGGGCCGCGAAAGAGCTCACAGAAAAAGGACTGAAAACCCTTGTTTTAGAACGTGGGCGGATGGTCCGACATATCGAAGATTACCCAACTGCCTCCAAGGCCCCTTGGGAATTTGAGTTTCGAGGAGCTGTACCTATTGAAAAACGATCTGGATTGGGCGCAGCCAACTGGAAGCGGGAGGAAACCATGCATTGGGCACTCGCAGAAGATGAGCAGCCTTACATCGAAGAAAAACCATTCCGCTGGTTTAGAGGCTATCATGTCGGAGGCAAGTCCCTGCTCTGGGCCCGAGGAACGCAGCGCTGGTCTGACTTTGATTTTGAAGGACCTGCACGTGATGACTTTGCAGTGGATTGGCCCATTCGTTACAAAGATATGGAGCCTTGGTACTCCTATGTGGAGACCTTTGTGGGCTTTGCAGGTAGCCGGGATGGCTTGGATGTACTTCCGGACCAGATCGTACAGCCGGGTTTTGAACTCAGTTGCGTGGAGCGGTATTACAAGGAGAAGCTCAAGGAAATGTACGGTTCCGAGCGGCACTTGGTTCAGGGGCGCTGTGCCCACCTCACCGATCCCCAGCAGATTCACCGAGACCAAGGAAGATCCAAATGCCTCAGTCAGAACATGTGCAACCGAGGCTGCATCTATGGAGGTTATTTTTCAGCCAATGCATCTACTTTGCCTTGGGCGGAGAAAACCGGCAACCTGACCTTACGGCCTGATTCGGTGGTGGAATCGATTATTTACGACGAACAAAAAGGAAAGGCCATTGGGGTACGGGTGATTGATCGCCTGACTCAGGAGTCCATCGAGTTTTATGCGAAAATCATTTTCGTGAATGCCTCCACGATAAATAGCAATGCCATCCTTCTCAATTCCACGTCTAGCCGCTTTCCCAACGGGCTTGGGAATGACAATGGTTTGATGGGGAAATTTATCACCTGTCACAATTACCGAGGCAAGGGTTATGCAACCTTTGAGGGCTTTCTGGATCAGGTGAATCTGGGAAGGAACCCAGGGCATGCTTATGTGCCGCGCTTCCGGAATGTTTACAGCCAAGAGACGGATTTTCTTCGTGGCTATGCCATTGGGATGTCTGCCAACAGGCAGCTGGATGGCAATGGAGAGCTGATTGGAGATGCCCTACGGGAAAAGTTGTTAAATCCAGGCTATGGTATGTGGGGAATGGCAGCTTGGATGCAAGGGGAGATGGTGCCTGAAGAATCCAATCACCTGCGGCTGAGCAAGGATGAAAAAGACAAGTACGGCATTCCAAAACTCATCCTTTCCGTAGAGTGGAAAGAAAATGACGACAAAATGACTCGGGATTTTCTGGAGCAGCAAACTGAAATGTACGAACGTATGGGCTTCAAAAATATCAAGGTGGAAGATACTGGAGCACCTCCAGGCTCGGATATACACGAGATGGGCGGCGTGCGCATGGGAAGAGATCCCAAGACTTCCTTACTCAATGGGTTTAACCAACTGCATGCCTGCAAGAATGTATTTGTGTCAGACGGGGCTTGCATGACAAGTGGCAGCACGCAAAATCCGACCTTAACCTTTATGACCTTGACTGCTCGAGCGGCAAACCATGCCGTGGAGGAATTGAATAAACAAAATTTGTAATCGACAGGTGTTAAAATCCACTTTGTTGAAACACTTGACACTAACCCAAAATACCATGAAAAACACCTGTATCCTTTTACTACTTGTTTTGGTAGGCTTTTTTGCCCCACAACAAGTGACGGCTCAGAAAAAGGGAGATCCCTTGTTTCAAGCCCCTCTAGGCATTGCGTCCTACACCTTTCGTGACCAATGGAAAAATGGGGTTCCCGAGACCCTAGACATCATCCAAAAAATGGGATTTAAAACCTATGAAGGAGGGGCGCCTCAGGTAGTGGATCCTGTGGAATTCAAGAAAATGTTGGCTGACCGAGGGATCAGTATTCCTTCCACGGGTTCGGGATTTGAGGAGATGGAGAGCGACCCTCAGGGGGTTGCCGCCCGTGCCAAAGCATTGGGGGCTTCCTATGTGATGTGCGCTTGGATTCCTCATGCAAGAGGACAATTTTCCAAGGCTGATGCCGACCGTGCGATCAAGGCCTTCAATGGAGCAGGAAAAGTGTTGAAGGAAAATGGAATAACCTTCAAGTACCATGTGCATGGCTATGAATTTCAGCCTTATGGCTCGGGCACTCTCTTTGATTACCTGGTAGAAAATACAGATCCAACCTATGTGTCTTTACAAATGGATGTGATGTGGACCCATTTTGGGGGAGGGGATCCGGTAGGGCTTCTGAAGAAATATGGAAACCGCTGGGTGTCGCTACACCTCAAGGATTTTAGAAAGGGTGCGCCTAAGGACATGACCGGAGGTACTGGTCCTGAAAATGATGTGCCGCTAGGAGAGGGGGAACTTGATTTTCCTGGAATTCTGCGTGAAGCCAATAAGATTGGAATCAAGCACATGTTTGTAGAGGACGAGAGTGAAAAGGAGTTGGAGACCTTACCCAAAAGTATCGCCTATCTGAAAAAATTGCGCTACTAAGTCGCTATGATTCAGAAATAGTTGAAGTCAGAGGGTCGGCAGGACCTTCTCAGGACCTGCCGAATTCCTTTGAACTGAATTTAACTAAACTGAATCAACCTATCTTATGAAATGTACTACCCCCTGGAACGGGAATTGTTTTTGGGGGTTCGTATTTTTCAATGAATTGATTTTATGCTTAGTATAAAGCCCAGAAGTCCTTTTATTAACAGGCCAATTTGAAACCATATCCTCGTACATTGAGGATCTGAATTCCTGGATCACCTTGTAGTTTTTTGCGAAGCTTGGTGATGAATACGTCCATGCTGCGCGCCGTAAAGAAGTCATCTGCACCCCAGATTTGCTTTAAAATCAGGGTGCGGTCCGTGATCTCATTTGCGTTTTGTAGCAGCATTTGCAGGAGCTGGCTTTCTCGAGCAGTGAGTGAGGTCTCGGTTTCCCCGAGGCGCAGCACCTGTCGATTGGCGTGAAATTGGTAATTCCCTAAGGCAATCCAGTCGCTCTGGGATTGGCGAATGCGCTGTTTGTCCAGTTGGGCCTTGATCCGAACGATCAATTCTTCCATGCTGAAGGGCTTACGTACGTAATCGTTCCCCCCTATGCCAAATCCCTTGACTACATCTTCCGACTGTCCTTTGGAAGTCAAGAAGATGATGGGGGTTTGGAGGTCAATTTTCCGGATTTCGGCAGCTAAGGTAAAGCCATCTTTTTTGGGAAGCATTACATCCAATACCAAGACATCGGGTTTGTCTTTAAGGTAACTTCCCCAAGCAGCCTGTCCATCTCCACAGAGAATGACCTCAAAGCCACGGCTCTCCAAACTCTCTTTGACGATGCTACCCAGGGCGAGTTCGTCTTCTGCTAGTAATACGCGTATCTTACTCATGGCAAATCCGTGGTGAATATCGTGGAGTTTTTGCTGACCTGAAGGGAAACGCTCCCACCATGTTTTTCCATTATTTTTTTGACGTAATACAGACCGATACCAAATCCCTTCACATCGTGGAGGTTGCCCTTGGGGATGCGGTAAAACTGATCGAAAATAAGTTTCTCCTGCTCTGGACTGAGGTTGCCACCGTTGTCTTCTACGCGAATCTGGTGCCCGTGACTCTGCTCAAGTGCCAGTTGGATATGCAACCCACCGTATTTAACGGCATTGTCGAGAAGATTAGAAATCACCTGTTCGAAGTGGAAGGGATCTGCTTCGATAGGGCTGCAGGCAGGAGGGAGAAGCAAGGTGAATTCCTTTTCTGGAGCTAGGGTTTGGAATTTTTGAACCAACTGGGTCAATACCGGTGCTGGATCAATGCTTTCCTTTTTCAAGACCAATTGATCTGAGTCAAGAGCAGCGGTTTCCAAGAGTTTTTCTACCATCTGATCTAGTTTTTGCAGTTGAACTTTCGAAATTTCCAGGTAGCGACCGGTCTTTTCCGGGTCGTTTGTGGGGTTAAACTGCTGTATGCCTTCGATGGCAGTCAGGGTAGTGGCGATGGGGGTTTTAAATTCGTGGGTGATGTTGGCGATCAAATCCTGCTTGATCTCGGCAATTTCCTTTTGGTTTTTGATGGTTTGGTAGAGGTAATAAAATGCAAAGGCGAGGATGCCTAAAAATAACAGTGAGGAAAGTACCTCTACCAAGCCCCGCTTAAACAAGGTCAGGTAGCTGGTGTCGTAGTACAGGTCTAAACTTTTCCCAGCGGGGAGAAAGGTAGAGCGAGAGCCAACTTTGTAAGGCAATACAATTTCCTTGGCGATGGAATCACGGGCAAGGCTGTCTGAAATTAGCTCCGCGAAGTGAAGACGGTAGTCGAGTGCAATTCCATTACGTTCAAACTCTGAATCTAAATGTTTGGTCAATTTAGGGAGGTCCAGCGTGTCCCGGATGATGGAAAAGATGATTTTGCTGGTAAAGCGTTCGATGGCATTTAAGCTATCCACGGCAGTCTTTCCTCTGAAAATCTGAATTTTATTGATTTGGTCTACATTGATGGAGTCCAATTGTTGTCGATTTCTTGTTTCTGCAACTGGAGAGATGTCAATGGTCTGGATACGAAGGGAATCCTTTGCCTTGGTTTTCAAGGCCCTGATTTCTATGATTTTTGCACCTGCACCTGGCATACTATCCGGACTGAAAATAGCCAGTTCAGCGGGGGTATTCAGGGAATCGAAAGAACTGCTAGTTTCCATGACCAGGTTTTCCTTTCCGGTTGGATCTGTCCGTTTTAGCTTCAGCGTTTTTTTAAACAGAGGGCTTTCCACTGCTCTCCTCATAAAAGAGGTGTCTGATGCCAAGCTGTCTTTTTCCTTAAAATCCGTCAAGGCAAAGACGTCCGACTTGGCCAATTCTGCATAATAATTTTCAACCGCTCGGTCAAAGCCTTGCTGAATATCCTGCTGCAGTTCCGATTTAAGGATTTCCCACTGGGTTCCGATTCTCCAGGTTTGGATAGCCAATGTAACCAACAGGGTGACCCCGATTAGTAATCCAATCCTTTTGAATTCTAACTTCTTCATACCCTAAAAGTAGGGGGATAGAATTTATCCTAAAGTTTGCGTTAACACACGTTAACACTGCTTAACTCGTATATTGGCTTCTCTTCTCTTCTTTTGTAAAGTAAAAATCACATCACTATGAAACGTACGTTCACACTTCTAGCACTTTTTCTATGCTTAGGTCTTAGTATTCAGACCGCTTTTGCCCAAGGATTTACAGGCAGAGCCTATTACAAGTCTACCTCTAAAATCTCCATCTCCATGGATTC
>CAJBER010000037.1 GCA_903952135.1 uncultured Algoriphagus sp. | reverse complement strand
CAGAAGTGCCCAAAGAAGTAGCTATAGAAAATCGGGGAGATTTCTTGGCTAACATTCCCAAAGCCCTCAACGATGAGGGGTATTATTTCTTTCAATCCGACAGTACTGCACAAACAGGGATTCTCCTCAGGACAGTACATGATGCCTTCCCCAAAGTGAAGGATTGGAAGGAAATGGTGGACATGGTGACCTACATTTCTACCAAAAAAGAGCATGAGACGCTCCTACTTGCTCAGGACAAAAAGAAGGCATTGGATGCCTATTGGTACAACTTGACTCGAAATGAAGAATCGGCGAAGGACTTGATTCGGAATTACTTCAAGATGGTAGAGTTTGCCAACATTCTATTTACCGACTTTAAAGAGGGATGGAAAACAGACCGTGGCATGGTTTACATTGTCATGGGGCCTCCTCAGGAAGTGAATTTTTTTGAAGATCGAGAGGTTTGGTCTTATGCAGGCATAGACGACACTTCCAAAATTAGGTTTACCTTTACGCGGGTTAAAACTATTCTTAGCCCACATTTCTATACCCTAAACCGATCAAGAGCCTACCAGCCGATTTGGTTTAAAAACATTTCACAATGGAGAAGCGGAAGGATGGCTTTCTAATCGATAAAGGAGCCCTCGACAAAGATTTTATTTTTGGAACCCGAGCAGTGATGGAATCCATCCATGCAGGAAAAGAAATCGACAAAGTACTCGTTCAAAAAGAACTCAACAACGACCTAATTAAGGAATTACTTCAGCTTTGCAAGGCAGAACATATCCCAGTGGTACGGGTGCCGGACGCCAAGTTGAACCGAATTACACGTAAAAATCACCAAGGGGTGATTGCGCAGATGTCCACCATTGCTTATGCATCCTTGGACAATGTTATTGATCAGTGCTATGCTGTCGGAAAGGCTCCTCTAATTTTGGTATTGGATCACTTGACCGATGTGCGGAATTTCGGTGCCATCGCCCGAACAGCCGAATGTGCTGGCGTAGATGCCATCGTAATCCCTGAAAAAGGAAGTGCTCAGATCAATTCTGATGCAGTAAAAACCTCCGCAGGTGCCCTGAACTTCATTCCTGTGGCGCGGGTGAAAAACCTGTTTTATACCTGTCGTGATTTGCAAAAAATGGGATTATCCCTCATTGCAATCACTGAGAAAACCGAAAAACTCATGTACGAAGGCGATTTTGCATCACCCGTAGCACTTATCATGGGTTCGGAAGAAGATGGAATTTCCCAAGAAATCATGGGCATGGTCGATGACCGAGTAAAAATTCCACTTGCAGGAAATATTGAAAGCTTAAATGTCTCCGTATCTGCTGGAGTAGCGATTTACGAAGCCATACGGCAACGCAAAAAATAAAAAAAGAGGATTTCAAATGAAATCCTCTCCTTTTTTCTTCGCCTGGGCTACAAAATCCCGGAATTTATTCTCTGCATCCAACTTGCAAATCAGCAGTACATTTTCGGATTCATTAATGAGGAAGTGATCCAAACCTTGGACGACCACAAGTTTGTCCGTATCGGTTTTAATGAAGCAATTTTTGGTTTCGTAAATCAGCGCATTGGCTTCTACCACATTGTTTTCATCATCTTTCTCTCGAAGCTCATGAAGGCTTTGCCAAGAACCAATATCTGACCAGCCAAAATCACCCAAGACAACATAGACCTGATCCGATTTTTCCATGATGCCGTAGTCAATGGAAATACTCTTTAATGTCGTATAGGCAGTCGCTATAAAATTCGATTCAGTAGGTGTGCCAAGCTGAGATTTTCCTTCCTCAAATACATCCGTGAGATCTGGCATGTATTTTCTAAAGGCATCAAGCAAACTCGCTACCTTCCAAACAAACATTCCTGAATTCCATACAAAATCCCCGCTTTCCAAGAAGGTGGCGGCAAGTTTCGCATTCGGCTTTTCTGTAAAGGTTTTTACTTTCAATACCTGAGAGTCTTCCGAATTGGGAAGGTATTGAATGTACCCGTAACCTGTTTCTGGTCGATTGGGCTTAATTCCTAAGGTAAGGAGTCGGTTGGGTTCTTGCGCTGCGGAAATTGCAGTGACTAGGGTTTGAAGAAACTTGCCTTCTTGCAGGATCAGGTGATCCGCAGGCGTGACGATCATCGTTCCTTCTGGATCTATACTAGCTATTTTGTAGGCTGCATACGCTAGGCAGGCGGCTGTGTTTTTGCGAAGTGGCTCGGATAGAATCTGCTGATCTTCAAGTTCCGGCAATTGCTCTTTTACTAAGCCTGCATGCACTTGATTCGTTACCACAAAAAACTGTTCCTTAGGAGCTATTTCTAGAAACCGGTCAAAGGTCATTTGAAGGAGTGTCCTTCCCGTACCCAAAACGTCTAAAAATTGCTTAGGCTTACTGCTTTTGCTGTATGGCCAAAAGCGGGAGCCTACTCCTCCGGCCATAATTACGATGTACGGTTGGTCCTTCATGGCAGTTTAAACAATACCTTCTTTCATCAAGTCATGAATATGCACAAAACCAGCGATTTTATCTCCATCTAGGACTACCAGTTGTGTAATATTGTGGGCTTTCATGAGGGCAAAAGCTGCCGTTGCATAATCATCTACCTGAACTGATTTGGGATTTATGGTCATGATCGCTGAAGCTTGCAAGTCTTGAATCGCCAATGTTTTCTGGAGCATGCGTCGCAAATCCCCGTCCGTAATGATTCCTTTGAGGTTTCCTGATTCATCTACGACCGCCGTAGCACCCAAACGCTTGCTCGAAATCTCCACAATCACTTCAGCTACACTCGCCTTCTCCTGAACCGTTGGAATTTGGTTTTTGGAAAGCAAGTCCCCTACTTTCAAATACAATTGCTTCCCCAAGGATCCCCCAGGATGGAAGCGTGCAAAATCGGAGGAAGTAAATCCTCTACTTTCCAACAGGCAGATGGCCAAGGCATCTCCTAGGGCCAAATGGGCAGTTGTGCTGGTGGTCGGTGTCAAATTGTGCGGACAAGCCTCTTCGGCAATCGTCGCATCTAGCACAAAATGGGCCTGTTCGGCCAAATAGGATTGCGTGTTGGAAACCAAGGCTACAATCTTCACTCCCAATTGCTTGACCAAAGGCAGGAGCACCTTGATTTCAGCAGTATTCCCAGATTTGGAGATGAAAAGCACCGTATCGTCTTGCTGCACCATACCCAAATCTCCATGAATGGCATCCGCAGCATGCATGAAGAGTGCCGGGGTTCCGGTGGAGTTGAGTGTTGCCACCAACTTATTGGCTATCCAAGCACTTTTTCCAACACCCGTAATGACCAATCGGCCCTTGGATTGAAGGAGATGGTGCACACAGTTTTCGAAGTCCTCATTGAGGAGAGTAGAAAGCTTGGCGATAGCCTCGGATTCATTTAAAAGAACCCGAACAGCGGTGTTTCTAATATTTTTTGTTAACTTCAATTTTACCTGCGTTAAACATTAGTTCTGTACAAAGGTATAAAAGTAATCGTTCAATCTGTTGCCCAGGTAGACATCACCCTCAAAGCCCTTTCTTCTAGTGGAAGAAAAAGTAAAATTAGAACTCAAGAGAATCTTCGGATTTAGTCAGTTCCGTGGAAACCAGGAACTTATAGTTGACAATTTGCTCAACAACAGGAATACCTTTGTGATTATGCCTACCGGAGCGGGAAAGTCGCTTTGCTACCAATTACCGGCAGTAGTAAGTGAAGGTACCGCCATCGTCATTTCACCATTGATTGCCTTGATGAAAAATCAGGTAGATCAATTGAATGCCGTGGGTATCAATGCCCATTTTTTAAATTCAACCCTTACCAAATCCGAAGCCACTAAAGTCAAGAATGAGGTTCTGAAAAAGAAAACCAAACTGCTTTATGTGGCGCCTGAATCCTTAACCAAGGAAGAAAACATTGCATTTTTAAAAGAGGCACATTTGAGCTTTGTAGCCATTGATGAAGCGCACTGTATTTCGGAATGGGGTCATGATTTCCGTCCTGAATACCGTAAAATCAAATCCATAGTTGCACAGATTGCCCCTCACCTACCCATCATTGCACTTACCGCCACTGCCACTCCAAAGGTGCAGCAGGACATACAGCGTAACTTGCAGATGGAGGAAGCGGATCTATTTAAATCCTCTTTCAACCGAACCAACCTGTACTACGAGGTGCGGCCAAAGGTGAAAAATGAATCCAAAAAAGCGCTCATCAAATTCATCAAGCAGCACAAGGGGAAATCAGGCATCATTTACTGCCTCAGCAGAAAGAAGGTAGAAGAAATAGCAGAGTTGCTCAAGGTCAACCAGATCAATGCCGCCCCTTACCATGCTGGCTTGGATTCGGCGATTCGAATAAAAACCCAAGACGACTTCTTGAACGAAGAACTAGATGTCATCGTAGCCACTATTGCTTTTGGGATGGGGATCGATAAGCCCGATGTACGGTATGTGATCCATTACGATGTACCCAAATCTCTAGAAGGCTATTATCAGGAAACAGGCAGAGCAGGTCGAGATGGATTAGAAGGGCATTGCTTGATGTTTTACCGGTACGAAGACATCGTCAAGTTGGACAAGTTCAACAAGGATAAGGCAGTGACCGAGCGGGAAAATGCCAAAATTCTCTTACAAGAAATGTCTGCCTATTCCGAAACGGGGGTGTGCCGTCGAAAATTCATACTCAACTATTTCGGGGAGATTCTAGAAAAAGATTGTGGCTTCTGTGACAATTGCAAACGGGAGCGGGAAACTTTTGAAGGAGCAAACTTCTTGGTTACAGTTCTTGAGGCCGTCAAGCAAACGCAGGAGCGTTTTGGCATTGAGCATCTGGTAAAAGTAATTATTGGAGAAAAGGACGACTACGTGATTAGTTACCAACACGATAGCCTGCCTGTCTTTGGCAAAGGAAAAGAAGAGAACGACAAGCATTGGACCTCTGTCATCCGTCAAGCGATGATTGCTGCCTTGCTGGAAAAGGATATTGAGAATTATGGGTTGCTAAAGCTTACTCCTAAGGGAGAACGGTATTTGGTAGATCCTTACTTGGTGGAATTGTACCGAGATCAAGATTTTGAAAAGTTGGGGCAAAGCGAAGTTGAAGAAGAACAACTTCAGACCGCGCAAGCCTACGACGAAAAGTTGTTTGAACTACTTAAGGCAGAACGCAAGCGTGTAGCCAAAATAAAGGGGCTTCCCCCTTACGTGATTTTCCAGGATCCTTCGCTGGAGGAAATGGCGACAGTTTATCCTACAACCAAGGAAGAACTGTCCCAAATCAATGGAGTGGGTATGGGAAAGGTGGCCAAGTTTGGTACTTCTTTTCTCCAAGTCATCCAGAACTATGTGACAGAAAATGAGATTGAAACCGCTACAGAGGTGGTCATCAAAACCTCGGGCACGCGTTCCAAAGTAAAAATCTCCATTATCCAGCAAATCGACCGAAAAACGAGTTTGGAAGAAATTGCTCAGAATCTGAACCTATCTTTGTTGGACTTGCTGCAAGAAATTGAGCAAATCACCTACAGTGGAACCAAATTAAATATAGACTATTACATCCACCGCATCATGGATGATGAGCGAGAAGATATTCTCCTGGATTACTTCATGAATGCGGAAACTGATCATATCAAGGCTGCCTTGGATGAACTTGAGGGAGAAGATTTCACGGAGGAGGAACTTCGTGTATACCGAATCAAGTTTATCTCAGAACATGCCAATTAAACTATAAACGAGTCCATGAATATCCTTTTATTGGGTAGCGGCGGAAGAGAGCATGCATTTGCTTGGAAAATCGTCCAAAGCCCGAAATGCAGTCAACTTTTTGTAGCCCCTGGAAATCCAGGCACCGCTGAAATTGCCACCAATGTCTCGCTTGGAGTGACAGACTTTACTGGCATCTATGCATTTATCCAGGCACAATCCATCGACTTAGTAGTCATCGGACCCGAGGAACCCTTGGTTAAAGGCTTGGTAGATTATTTGCATACTCAAAAAGGAACCGAGCACTTGCCGATTGTAG
The DNA here is from genome assembly GCA_903952135.1 of uncultured Algoriphagus sp. GTDB lineage: Bacteria > Bacteroidota > Bacteroidia > Cytophagales > Cyclobacteriaceae > Algoriphagus. Next base: position 11,758 of record CAJBER010000037.1, on the reverse strand, counting down.
GCCCCTCCCAGTTAGGAGCCACTTTGGAAGGCAGCAAGGATTTCTCCAAGCAGTTTATGCTGCGCAATGGGGTGCCCACAGCAGCTTATGCCACCTTTCATGCGCATCAATTGGAAGAAGGGATTGCCTACCTAGAGCAGCAATCCTTGCCGATTGTATTGAAGGCAGATGGACTTGCCGCTGGCAAAGGGGTTTTGATTTGCGAAAGTTTGGAAGATGCCAAACTCTCCTTGAAGGAAATGCTCGTAGATGCAAAATTCGGGGATGCCTCCTCCAAGGTGGTAGTGGAAGAATTCCTTACTGGAATCGAACTTTCCGTATTTGTGGCTACAGATGGGGTGAGTTATAAAATTTTGCCGGAGGCGAAAGATTACAAACGAATTGGCGAAGGCGATACAGGCTTGAATACAGGGGGTATGGGGGCAGTAAGCCCAGTTCCTTTTGCAGATGCAGCCTTTTTACAAAAGGTGGAAGAACGCATAGTAAAGCCTACAATCGCTGGTTTAGAAAAAGAAGGGATCCCCTACAAAGGATTCCTGTTTATCGGCTTGATGAATACCCAGGGTGACCCTTACGTCATCGAGTACAATGTACGGATGGGCGATCCAGAAACAGAGGCAGTGCTGCCTCGAATTGAAAGCGATTTTGTAGATTTGTTAGTTGGCATTGCTGGAGGCACCTTAGCGAGTTACACGCTCCAAATCTCTCCAAAAACTTGTACAACTGTAGTCATGGTAAGTGGCGGATATCCAGAATCTTATGCCAAGGGATTTCCAATGACACTACCTGAAAAGACGCGAAACAGTATGGTCTTTCATGCGGGTACAGCCCAAAACGAATCTGGCGTACTGACCAACCAAGGAGGCCGAGTACTTGCCATTACCGGGATGGCTTCCACCTTGGAAGCAGCACTGGATGCAGCCTATGCCACAGTGTCGGAGATCTCCTGGGAAAAGTCCAATTTTCGAAGAGACATAGGCCAAGATATTTTACGATTGGAAAATAAGTAAGTGAATAAGGAGGCGAAAGCCCTGTAGATAAAAATAATATGTCTGGATGTAGTTCATGTGGGACCACCTCAGGTGGAACAGGAGGATGCCAAAACAACGGCACCTGTGGCACGAGCGATTGCAATAAAATGAATTCTTTTGACTGGCTAACCCAAATGGGTATCCCTCAGTTGGATACGTTTGATATCGTGGAAGTCAAGTTTAAAGGAGGAAGAAAAGAGTACTTCAGAAATGTAGATTACTTAGCCCTCAATACCGGAGATCCGGTGGTAGTGGATGTGCCTAGTGGGCACCACATTGGGTACGTGTCTTTGCAGGGCGAGTTGGTTCGACTGCAGATGCAAAAGCGCAAAGTAAGAAACGACGATAACATCACTCGAATCTACCGGGTAGCCACGCAGAAGGATATGGAAAAATGGGAGGAAGCCAAAGCCCGTGAAATCCCAACCTTGTACCGCTGCAAGCAAATTGTAGACGAGTACCGTCTCAACATGAAGATGTCCGATGTGGAGTTCCAAGCGGATAATTCCAAGGCCACCTTTTACTATTCCGCAGAGGACCGAATCGACTTTAGAGAGTTGATCAAATCCCTAGCAGGAGAATTCAAAGTACGGGTAGAAATGCGCCAAATCAGTCTTCGCCAAGAGGCAGGTAGATTGGGAGGTATTGGGGTATGTGGAAGAGAATTGTGCTGCTCCACCTGGCTAGTAGACTTTAAAAATGTGACTACCTCAGCGGCACGTTACCAGAACCTCTCACTCAATCCTGGCAAACTTAGCGGACAGTGTGGGCGATTGAAATGTTGCCTCAACTACGAGTTGGACACCTACATGGAGGCCATCAAGGATATCCCACAAGTAGACAAGCCTTTGTTGACAGAGCAGGGTCCTGCCAAGTTGCAGAAAACAGATATTTTCAGAAAGTTGATGTGGTTCAATTACAACCATGACAACGATTGGATTAGCATCACCTGCGATCGCGTACGTGAGATTCAGGCGTTAAACGAGCAGGGCGTAAAGGTATTTAACCTTCAGGTCGATGATTCAAACGAAGTCGAAGATTTGGCTGCTCAGTCTACGCGTGAACTGGAGTTATTGGATAAGAAGTTTTCGAAGAAGAAAAAGAAAAAGAAGCGTCCAACCGATGGAAATGCTCCCCGCGTCAATCAAGGCCAGGGCCCAAGACCAGAGGCAAGTACTCCAAAACCTGCTGATCAGGCCACCTCAATGGCTGCACCAGCACAAGTAAGACCTGCGGAAGGAAATCAACCTTCTAGACAGGGAGATAAGCGCCGTAAAAACAAAAATAGGCCACGCCCTAACTCAAATCAGGGTCCAGCAGCAGGACCGGTAGCAGGAATGCCCAAAGCGGACTCCCCTGCTCCTCAGCCAGCAGAAAAGCCTCAGGAAGGTCCAAGAAAATTTCCACCACGAATCAATCAAGGTCCTAGTGGCAACCCAGACAATGACTAAACTCTACCAAGCGTCTCTTCTTGGCATCGTTTTGCTCCTGTTTTCTTGCGGAAAGGATCGGGTTTTTGAAGAGTACCATACTTTTGAAACTACTACTTGGGAAGAAAGCGATTCTGTCAAATTTGACCTCTCTTCCTTGGATTCTCTGAAGGGGCAGGCAATTATAGGGGTTCGCTATACCGAAACGTATCCCTTTTCGAATTGCTACATTAAAGTCATCTACAGAGACTCCAGCAAGGTGGTCTTGGTCGACAGCCTTTGGAATGTTCCCATTTTTGATAAGCAAACAGGGAAACCCATTGGAGATGGATTTGGAAATACCTTTACCACTTATGATACCCTTTCTTTCCCATTCCCTGCCAGCACTAGAGAAGTGATTTTTCTCCAATACATGCGTCAGCCTCAATTGGAAGGAATTGAAGCGGTAGGGTTTAAGGTAGTAAAGCCTTAATTGAACTAACCCATCTGGGTGAATTAGTAGTTCATCAACATTCCAATCCACGCTAATCTAGCAGCAAAGTATAGGGTTTGATTGTCAAGGAATTACTCGGTTTTTGTTTGAACTGAAATTTGTTTCTCCCCTAGCCCTTGTAAAAATCTTTTCATTTGGCTTATATTTGCATCACTTTGGCGACAGGAAGCGATTTCTGTTAGAGCCAAATCGGATTAGAGAGTTGGGTGAGTGGCTGAAACCAACAGTTTGCTAAACTGTCGTACGGGTTATACTGTACCGGGGGTTCGAATCCCCCACTCTCTGCACAAGAAAAAGCCCCTAAATCTTATGATTTAGGGGCTTTTTCTTGTTATCACCTTTCCAATTTGAGGCTGTTGTTCTTGTTAATTAGCCTTTACCCTAGGGAAAACGGCAGGAAATAAGGTTTATAAATTTTTTTCAATCTGGTATTTTCTACAGCAATACTAGCCGTTTACTGGGTAGCGTTCATCCAATAAAAATGATACACTGTAGTAAATGGGTTGACACGGCTACGCCCTCGCGCGAAATAGCAGCATTCCAAAACGGAAATAGAAACTTTTCAACTTCTCAATAACCGGTTACAGGGTATAACTTAACCGCATCAAGAAGAAGCGTGGTCTTTGGGGAATGTAAGGCGGACTTAATTCTCCATAACCTGCACCTGGTATACCACCTGGCATATTAAAGGTGCCAGATGCTTCTCTTGGACCTGGATGATAATATTCAGGATTACCACCGTCTAGCAAATTCTTATTTAAAATATTTTCTACACTTAAGTCCAAGCGAAGCATCGGAAGTGATTGTACTTTGAATCCTATGTTTCCATGAAGGATGAGGTACTCAGGGATAGGGCTGCCTTTACCATCTATGCCTATGTTTTTGGATGAGGTGGTATTGATCCCTATCGGGCGCTCGCTCACATAATTAGCGCGCAAATTCAACACATTACTCAAAATACCCAAGTGGGTTTGCTTGGTTACACTTAGATTGACTCGATGACTTGCAATATCTCCAAGTCGAACAGGCACTTTGATTCCAGAATCTTCTGCAGCCGCAGTCTGTTTCGGATTGAAGTAGGTATGGTTGACCTGAATATTCCAATCTCGGGATTTAGGTTTGTAATAAAACCCTGACATCAGTCCTGTGGTACGGTATTTCTCAATGTTAATATTTTTTAGCCCATTATTTGTTCTTGAGGAGGCCACCCCATTCTCAATAAGGTAACCGAAGGCATTGACTTCCCAACCCAATCCTCTATTTCCTAAATGGCCCATGTACTCGAGATTCAAGAAGTCAATGGATTCAGGGCGAAGATTTGGATTAGGGGTTCTACCTGCCCCAGCGGAGTATCTGGTCAACTGGTCCACATTATGGTGACCTTTTGAATAGTTGAGTTTAATGGTGGTATTCTCGGAATTGTAAATAGCAGACAAACGGGGACTATTCGCAAATCCAAAACCACCAGATCTTCGAATTCGGTTGTAATCTATTCGGTAACCACCAGTCAAGAAAATCTTTTCCCCAAGGGTGTAGTTTGCTTGGATAAACGCCCCCAGGTCAATCATGGAAAATAAGTTACTTCCCTGTTCCTGGTTCCGAACGATTCCTAGTTCTCTAGCAAACGATATAGAGTCTTGCTTGGCTCTGAATGCTTTTGTATCGGGATAGGAGGTATCGTAATCCATGTAAATTAAATAATCCCCTTGCGTCAAGGTACTTCTAAAGTCAATACCTGAAGAAAATTTTAGCCGCTCACCCTCATAGAATAGTCGGGTTTCATTTCTAAACTGCTGTGCCTCGTAGTGGTAATATTGATTGCTCCACCCATGTTTAAAATTGAAAAACCTAGAGTAATCGATGTTTTCTGCCCCAAATGAATTTTTCTTTGTAGCTAGAGTTTTACTAGCATGTATTTGATCGGGACTTAGCAAATGTGCAAAGTGCAGGTTAGCCCTAGGGTCTCCAAAAGCGACAAAATTGACCCGATTGGATTCTTTACCTAGGTGGTGCAAGGCAAAATTGGAAAGGTTGGATATGCTTATTTTATCAGTCAACTGGTGATCGTATTGCGCATACACCGTAGTGTTTTCTGGGGACCAAACGGAACCATTTCTAGAGCCTGCAGCATCAATGTCTTGATACAAACCAATTCCTTCGGTACGCTTCCAATGCCGAACACCGAACAAAAAGTTGTTTACCTTCAATTTGGCACTAAAGAAATAGTCGTCTGTATGATTGGAATATCCGATGGGTGCTCCATTTACATTACTGGTATAGGCAATGCTATCTAGCTCCCTCGCTCGATTTATTCCAGCTGTGGTCAAGTTCATATTGGTAATCAGCCCTTGACTATTTTTAGTCAGGGTATAATACGGATGGGTCTGAGGAAGGTTAAACCGTTGGAGATACTGCTCAAAAGTATAAGAACCTGCTCTCCCTGACATATTCATATTTGTATACCTCAGGCTTTTAATGTCATCCGGAGCATAATCAAAAAATTCAGCTGAGGACATGTCGTGTTCGTCTGAACGGTAAATTCTGCCTGTAACTTGAAAGGATGCAGCCCTGCCACGCAAGCCCATAACCAAGTCGGAGGATAAGGTGTTCAGGTTTCCCGCCTGTGTATTTCCGTAAGCATAAAAACTCTTTGGTTTTCCGCTTTTAGGCTTTCCCTTCAACAAATGATCTTCAGGGATCTCTCGTGGAGAATAGGTAATCACATTGATGGACCCAACAAATGCACGAGGACCATACATGGTAGAAGAAGGTCCATACACTATTTCTACTGCCTTGATATTGGCCAACGGATATTGCCGGGAAATATAGGCCCAGTTGGAAAACAAATCATTTTCTTCATCCCCATCCACCATAAATAGGGTTCGTTCCGTATTTTCTTGACGAAAACCCATTTGGAAAACATTGGAACCGGCCCCGGAAAAAACTTTACTGATATCAAATCCTGGAAGATCACTTAGTAAATCAATCAAATCTTTGTAACCCCTATCCATGATTTCCTCCTGCGTTACCAGTTTCACTGTTGCAGGAGCCGTTTTCAGGTCTTCCATTTTTTTAGATACAGAAATGACGGTTAGAACAGTGTTTTCTTGTTTTACCTTATCAAAAATGGAATCAAAGACAATGTTTCTATAGGTTGAGTTATAGTTGCTATTGGAGTTTACAATTTGTTCGGTGAAAAATTTAGCATCTTCCAATCGGCCTTGTTCAATCGCAGTTAAAGAAAGTAATTCTCTTGCTTGATTAAGTTCTTTCAAATTCTCAAAACCTTGCTCATTCACGCAAGACTCTAGTTCTCTTTTGGCACTTGCAAACTCCCCTCTAGCATAACTACTTTTACTAGTTTGTAGGATAATTTCGCTACATGCAGAATTTTGAGCATGCAGCGAGGCACTCAGAATAGATAAAGTGAAAAGGATAAGGGCATAAAGTCTAGTTTTCATTGTATCACTTTTAGGATGGGTTCTAAAATTAATTCAGAAGTTTATAGCATGGTACTCAGCACAGTCCTTGCATAAATCAAATCCTCCTCAGTATCAATGGCAATCGCTTGATGGGTGGTTTCGATCATCTGTATCGACACACCCTTCTCCACTAACCGAAGCTGCTCCAAGAGCTCTATTTGCTCCAAGGATCCTTTTGGCCATTGGGTAAAGGAAAGCAATAGGTCCCTACGATAGGCATATACGCCGATATGCTTCCAGTAAGTGATTGTTTTCCCCTCACGGTTGTAAGGAATGGGTGATCTGGAAAAATAAATGGCACGGTGCTGCTCATCGACTACCACCTTTACAAAATTTGGATTTTGCACCTGTTCGGCTGGCAACTTACACATCAAGCTAGCCACCTTAACTTCAGGGTTTGCAAATGCTGCAACCAGGTCTCGAAGCGTCTTGGCATCTTGAAACGGTTCATCCCCTTGCACATTGACAATGAGATCGGCATCCACTTGTCCTAGGGCCTCTGCAATCCGATCTGAACCACTTTCATGTTCTTTGATACTCCTTACCACCTTTCCACCTATGGCTTGAATTTGAGCTTCAATTTGATCGTGATCCGTCACTACCCAAACATCATCAAATACGCCAGTCGCCACCGTACTTTGGTAGGTACGCTGGATTACAGAAAGTCCGCCTAAGTCCTGCACCAATTTGGCAGGTAGGCGAGTCGAAGCATAGCGGGCCGGGATAAGTGCAGCAATTTTCAAAGGGATAGCAACTTAGGATTTTTGAATTTATCGAATAAAGTGAATGGACCTAACTCAATCTAAGATTCTTGTTCCAAAACAAAAAATCCGCTTAGTAAAAGCGGACTTCACATTTAGGAAAGGATTCCTTGAAGGAATCTACAGCCCGTGGAGTCAAACGGGTATTGAAGCAAGACAGCTTCTTCAAGGCAGTCATGCCTTCCAAAGCCTTCAGGGATCGTAAATCTGTACTTGCCACGTCTAACTCCTCCAAATTAACAAGCGGCTCTACGCCTTTCAAAGATTTAATATTGGTACCAGAAAGGTTTAATTTTTTCAGTTTGGTCAACTTGCTCAACGAAATCAACTCTTCGATTCCCGTATTCGATAAATCCAGCTCTTCCAATTCCGTAAGTCCGGAAATAGGTAGGTAATCTATTGCCGGTAGTTGAGAAAGCTTTAGGGACGTGAGTTTTGTCATTTGACTTAATGGGCTCAAAGTCATTGTTGGCGCATCAAACAGAACCAATTTTCTCAAATTCGAGAAAATGGTCAGTGGATCCAAACTTGTAAATGAAACACGTTCCAAAACAAGGGATGAAACCGAGGTAAGTTGATGCAATTCCTCTATAGATGGATTTTCCGAAAGCTTGAACTTCTCACTTAGAAGCTCTTTCCAATCCAAATCTAGACCTTCCCACCATTTACCAAGAGTTTCCGAACGATAAATAATCGATACATCTGGTCTCTTTTGTAAAAAATCAGGGATTTCAATTTCATTTATTTGAGATGCGTTTACATTCAAAAAAGTAAGCTTTGTGAGTTCATGAAGATCCTTAATGGAACTTACAGGACTACCTTCCATATCAATACCTTCGAGCAGGACATTTCCCTTTAAGCTTCCGATATCCTGAATCCCTGTATTCTTTGCAGTTAGTTTTTTGAGAGTTTTGACTTCTTGCAAAGGCAGAAGGTTATCAACTAGCGGGTTATTTGAAAAATTTAAAGTTGCTAAAGAAATAAATCGAACAATAGGATCAAGGTTTTCAATTCCAGCACTATCAAGATTTAGATTTGCAAGGTTTAAGGTTTCGGTTAATATTTCAATTTCTGGTTTATCTCCTTCAAGAGCGGGGTTATTCTTTTTCAAGGCATTTTTCCATGAGAAACTCAGGTTTTCCCACCAAGATTTAAGGTCCTCTACATGGTGAATTAAAAGTATATTTGGGTGATTTTGAACGAACAAAATGGCTCCTTCTGGACTCAAATTGGTTTTATCTGCTCTGATTTTTTTGAGCTTGGCAAGAGACGCGACTGGGGATAAATCAGAAATTTGAGTCGAAGTAACATCCAAGAAATTCAACTCGGACAAGGAGGCAATTGGTGAGAGATCGGTGCAATTGGTTTGAGCAAGATCCAAGTCGCGTAATGCAGTGAGTTGGGATAGGAATGAAAAATTCAAAATGAAATTCTTATTCAAAGACAAAACCTCCAAACTAGTCAAGTCTTTGATGTTTTCCATATTGTTGAACCCACTTTCTCCAAGGTACAATTCCTTTAAACTTTTGAATTGATTGAGGGCTACAAAACTTTGAATTGGAGTTTTTTCGGCCCTTAAAACACGAAGACTGACCAAATTCACCAATTCACTGATATCTTCAATTTGGGTATTGGACAAATTCAAATTCTGAAGCCTATCAGCGTATTTAATGAATTTAATGGCTGTGGTTGGTGTATTGGAAAGGTTTAAGCCTTCTAAAAAAGTAACATTAGAGATAGGGGCCAGATCTTGAATTGTGGTATTACTGATGTCCAAAAACTTGAGATCTCTTAATTCAGAAAGCGGCTTAAGATTATTGATTTTTAAGTTTCCAGATAAATTAAGTGAATCTACAGCTACAAATTGATTGAGTTGATTCATATCCACTGTATCTGAGGCAGAAACTTGGAATCGAGTTCTGAAATAGGATTTCCACCCTGAATCCAAAGAATTCCACCAAGCCTTCAGTTCTTCATCTCGGCTTACTTTGGTGGTATAGATGCTTGCGATTTTTATATCCTGAGATTTTTCATTCAGGTTTATCTCTACAAACCTCAATTTAGTATTGGAGATTTTCTCTCCCTTCAGGCCTACGGCAGTAATTGTACGATCCATAGAAACGAGAAAAAATACATCCCCATTTTCTTTCTGCCCTGGCTTGATTTCTCGTATTTTAAACTTGAATTCGATGTTTTTATAAAAAAATTCAATGTCCTTAAAATAGGCGGTGACATCCTTGTTGGTAACTACTTTTCGATCTAGCAGCAGATCATCTTCAACCTGCACTTTCCCATCTCTAAAAATCTTCAAATAGCTTTCCCGAATGATGACATCTTTATCTCTGGCTGAGGTTTCGGAACTTCCAACGGTATTGAGCAAAAACTCTAAAAATCGAACCTGATCCTCTACCTTAGTTTGAAGATCCAGCAATTGATCAGCAGAATATCCTTTTATGGTCTGTCCCTTGGCAACAATTGAAAGACAACTAAACAAACAAAGTAAAAAAAACCGATTAATTCTGGTCATAAATATACCTCAGTAAAGTTTCCTTGTCTCCAGGTCCTAAACGCATTAAATTAGAAACTAGCCAACCTGTATTAAATCCAGGTCGATTAAACTGGTTCACTTCGAAATACCAACCTCCAATTTGGAAGAAGTGAAACTTTAGGCTATTCACTGTTTCAAATCGAAGGTTATTCTGCTTCATCTCGAAAAGAAAGATAGCCAAATAATCAGGTGAATAACTTGAAGGGGTAAATGACTCAGGATTTTCAGAATCCTGAAATGCACGCCTCATATTCATAAACCCTAATTCATGGCTCAAGGGATGAAGAAAGTCTTTGCCAGGACCCACTGGCTTATTGAATAAATCTTTAAAAGGCTCAAAAATCACCTGATCAATGACCCATTCGTAGCCCAATCCTTCAGGCTGAATTTTCATGATGAAGGTCACATTTTCTTTTTTTCCCTTGTAGGAAAAAACCGCATCTACTTCAGCAATCCAACCAGGTTTATGAAAAACGAGGTATTGAGGAAAGTTTGGGGAAAGGACCGTGGAAATAAATTCATTTTTCAACTCTGGACTAATGCCGGAGGTTTGATTATCAAAAAGTATGGAAACAAATCCTCTCCTTAGTTTCTCATTCTGAAATAGGGAGTCTTCTGGGTAGAATCGTGTAGTGCCATCAATGGATTCCTCTCCATTGAATCTTCTAAAAAATTGATTCATTTGTTTGGTAGAGGCGGCAAATTGTCCATCATCTTTTATTGTCCCGGGGCTGCCTAAGCCTTGCCCCGAGACAATAGAGATGTGGGTAATGAAAAAAGCAAAAATCAGTACGCTTTTTCTCATTTGGAAGTTTCAGTCACTCGTACATCGCCTAGCATAACGTCCCAAAATTCAATGGTACGGCCAGCAATTTGAGTTTGCTTCTTCTCTACGTAAATAGTAATATCCTTTTTGGTAGTATCCTTGTAATTCAAGCCTGTTTCAATGGAGGTACCTTCAAATCGCTGATAAATGGTAATCACCCCTACATAGCGACCATCAGGTTGACGCTCCAAATCAGAAACGTACTGAATATCGTACCAAGTAATATTTACTTTATCATAGTTCAAAGCCATCAAACGCTCAAAGTATCGTCTTACCTTATAGTAAGCAATTTCCTTAGAATTGATGGAAGAAACTCCCATTTCTGCACCTTCAGCGAAAAGTTCCACTGCACGATCCATTACTCGATTGGCTTCAGAAAACTGAGTTTCTTTGTTTCCAATAATGGCAATGTACTTAGAAAGGTCCTTTACTTTTTCCAAAGCAAGTGAATCAATCGCCTGCTTACGCTTTGGGCTAATGTTGTCCTGAGCCAAGGCTGCCACAGAGGTAGCCAAGAAAATTCCTAGGAAGAGAATAAGTTTATTTTTCATGTGTTCGTGATTTTGGAGGGAATATTATTTTCTTCTTAGTTCCAATTCTGTCACCTTACCTCCTACCAATCTGATATCAGAGATGTAGTTCAAGTTTTTCTTGGTGTCCTTTAGATAATCAAGATATTTCTTGATAGTGGTCGGCTCATCGTAATCTTTCACACCACCTTCTTCATGAATCACAATTAAAATAGGCGTTTCCTGGTTTGAAAACATCGACAAAACCTCCTGAATAGTTTTATCAGCAGATGCACCATTACTAGAGGTAGCTATCGAAGTGAAATTATTTTCTAGCTTCTCTACTGCAATTTCTTCTGCAGAGCGAACCACAGGAGCTGGAGCTGGAGCGGGTTTAACTACCTCTTCCTTCACTTCTGGAGCAGGAGGAGGAGCAACAGCCTTCTTTTTACTTTTACAAGCGCCCATAGCCAAAAGGACTAGGACTGCCATCAACATGGTTTTCCTTAAGGAAAGAGCGAACATTGGGTGTTTCATCATGGATTATAGGTTAATTAATTCGTTCAATTATAGCAATCTGGGTAATTAGCTAACGCAAATTAAATAAAACATTGCTCAGATTTTAATTACTTACTCAAGTAGTGAATTTTTTTTTTATTGGCTTCACCAAAGAAATCT
>CAJBER010000036.1 GCA_903952135.1 uncultured Algoriphagus sp. | reverse complement strand
TGCACTTGAAGATTGAACATTATTCACGGTGGTAGCCGCAAAATTGGAAGAAGCTAAGTTCCCAGAACTATGGTTATTTTTCCAAACTCGACCAGCCGTCGCACCAGCCGCTCCTTGAATGAAATCTAATTTACCATCTCCATCTAAATCTGAAATCCCTAAGGAATAACTCGAAATGGAAGGGATAGAGAGCAACGACAAAAAGGCTATTGCCCCTGGTGTAGAGTTGTTTTGAACAATTTGCAGATTGCTACTACTCGATGAAGCAATGTCTAGCTTACCATCCCTGTTCAAATCCCCTAAAACAAAATCTGTACTTCCTGTAATTCCTGTAGTAACAGCGCTACCAAGCTGAATCGTGTTACCTGGCAAGGAAGAGCTATTTCTGTGGACACTCACCGCTCCACCTGTTGGTGAACAAATGATGTCGTTCATTCCATCACCATCTACATCTGCTATTCGAATTAACTGGGCGGAAGAGACCGTAAGAGTCTGTGCTGCGGCAAAGCTGATGTTTCCTGCTCCCGTGGAGGTATTTACCAATACCGTAATAGATGTAGTGTTATTGGTTACCACCACATCCATTTTCCCGTCATTATTCAAATCACCAACAGCTACATCTCTAGGGCTTGAAACAGTAGTGAAAAAGAGTGGGCTAGATGCAAAACTTGAGGCAGAAAGTGTCCCAGAGGTAGCATTGTTTTTGTAAACAGCAACTCTATTCCCTGCGGTATTCACCTTTATTAAATCCACCTTGCCATCGTTATCAAAATCTGCAATACCACCATTGTGTCTAATATCATTCCAGTCCCCCGAGCTTACACTTGCTGGGGTCGTTGACGAGGTTAATTTGAATTGATTAAATGAGGCCGCAACAATGGTGGCGGGGCTTGGATTAGACCAGGTCGGTAAAAAGAACTGGGAGGAAGCTCCTGTTCTAGAGCTAGTCAAGTTCGTCACTGCCACTGGCGCATGGGTAGCTCCAAAAGGTACTGTGGCCACGATTTGTGTCGCAGTAGCAGATACTATTTGTGCTTGGGCGGCACCAAAGCGTACTACGTTATTCGCTGCGGTAGCATCAAAGCTTGTTCCTGTGATTGTAATACTAGCTCCCGGGATTGCCTTTACTGGCGCGATAGAGCTAATGGTTACGACGGGGCTTACGGTTACCGTAATGGCGGTACGGGCTCCTTCGCAGCCCGTTGCATTGTTTCGTTGACTTACATAGAATAGTGTAGTCCCTACTGAAGTAGTAGTGGGCGTAGGAGCCGAGGTGGTTCCGGTTCCGCCAGTTGCAACGGTATACCACTGCAAGGTGTGGCCGGTCAATGCTGTTGCTGTTAATGCTGTTGCCGCTCCTTGAGCTACGCTTACAGTGGTCGTCGCTACCGGAGCTGCTGGGAGCGCAGAAACAGTAAACACCCGCGTACTTGTGTAAGCACAGCCATTTTGCATAAACACGTAGGAGATTGTAGCCGATCCAACCGTATTGGCTGTGGCTACACCCGTGGATGGATCTACGGAAAGTACAGCAGAATTAGATGAGCCCCAAGTCCCACCAGAAACGGTGTGGGTTATTGTCGTTGCACTAGTTAAGCAAACAGACGGATTCGTTAAAATCATAGGGCCGGAAGCGATCCAGTTAGAGGTAGCGGCTGTTAATCCGAATGAATTTAAGGTGCCATTTGACGCGTTAGCTGTCCTGTCAATTACAGTCGTTACCGTAGAATTCGCTCCTGCTGGCGTTCCTTGATTCAAATCGTAATAAGCCACGAGTCCTGTCTCGGTGCCTGATAATTCAACATCTTTAAACTGATTAATTTGTGCCTCTGACCTCGTCACATTCCAAATACGAACATCATCAATTTCGCCTTTGAAAAACTTGTTTTCGCCTGGCCAAGAACCTATGGTTAGCGCAGCTCCATTGTTGTTCCAAAAGTTGGTGGTAGCCCTAGAGGCAGTCAGAACACCGTTTATATAAAGCCTTGCGGTAGTACCGTCATAAGTGCCCGCAATATGGATCCAGCTCCCTGTTGGTAAATTAGAAGAGGAAGCAGCATCAGACCAGGCGCCGTCATTTTTACCTAAAACTAATCTTGGCTTACCGCCTTCTAGATCTAAGCCATATCCCAAACCACTCGTTGAGTTTCCTCCACTCACCCAAACATTTTTGGAAACAATGCCCCACCTTGACGAGTTTGACAAGGAGGCATCCGCCTTCACCCACGCTTCGAGCGTAAAAGTGTTTGGCAATTGCAAGGAGGGAGTATGTGGGATTGAAATCTTGTCATTGGAACCATCAAAATTTAATGCTTGGTTAAAGAATCTTGGTGCTGGAGAAACCGTCACCGTAATCACATTACTAGTTACAGCAGTAGTACATGCTCCATTCGTTACTGATGCTCTGTAAAATGTGGTAGTGGTTAATGCTGCGGTGGTATAGTTGGCGGTTGTTGCTCCTGAGCCTCCAGTTACGTTAGCCCATCCCGAGGTTCCATTGGCTGATTGCTGCCATTGAATAGTTCCTGTGCTTCCTGCCAGCGTTAAGCCCGTGGTAGATCCGTTACAAACGGTGGCTGTTCCAGATGCAGTACCTGCTACAGGCAGCGGGTCTACCGTAAAGACGGTCACGTTACTAGTGACGGAACAAGACCCTGAAGTAACTACCAAATAATAGTAATAGGTACCCGGTGTACTCGTATCTGGAGTCAAGGCAGATGTTTGTGCATTTCGACTTGACCCCATGCTGGTCCCACCCGTTGTTGAATTTGACGTGTTGAAATACCATTGGTAGGAAGTTCCTCCTGTAACAGATGCCGCAAGGGTAAAGTTTGCATTCTGACAAGCAGACGCTGTCGCCGATGGTTGAGTGGAAATTACTGGCGCTGTACCCGTGGTTCCTGAAACCGCCACCGTTTGGTTTGTTGCCCCAGTGGAACTAAATGTTAGGTTTCCAGAAGGTGTTCCCGTGCTTGACGCGGTCAAACGCACATAAACCGTTGTGTTTGCGACAGAGCCAGATACCTGTGGAATGGTTAGCGTGGAAGTAAACGTGGTCCCGTTTAACGAATACTCATAGCTCGTTAGCGCGGCCAAAGTGATGTCCCCTTGTAAATCAGATCCAGAAACAGTGAGTTGCTGTGCTGCTGAAGGCGTAGATCCACATTTTACAAATCCGGAGAATGAACCGTTTACAGTAATAATTGAAGGTATCCCAGAAGATAAGACCGAAATACTTCCTGAAGCCGTTCTGCCAATGTCCAATTTCGAGTCATTATTAAAATCCCCGACGAATGGTGTACTAAACTCAACTTCATTAATTCCTGTAGGATATGTACTCGAAACAAAGCTTGAAGAACTTAATGTCCCAGTTGTAAATACATTTTTATAAATTATCAAAGATTGGCCAGACTGGGATAAAATATCAAGTTTTCCATCCCCATCAATATCCGCTAACTTTATTTTATAGCCAGACCCTCCAAGGGTAATAGGGGCCCCATAATTGATTGTTCCAGGAGTTGAATTATTCCGGTATATAATTATTGCCCCGGACATAAAAACTAAATCCAAATCACCATCCCCATCTAAATCTCCCAACTGAATATCCCATGGGTTTCCAGAAAGGTTAGTATTTATTGGATTGGCTAAAGACAGAGTAGCAGAACCTGCACTAGTGTTATTAATGAATGTTTTAAAAACTCCCGACCATGGAGTTGAAATAATATCGTTTTTTCCATCACCATCAATATCTCCTATTGCCACAGAAGTAGTACTACCATGGCTATTAAAATTTTGAACACTTGCAAAAGAAATACTTCCAACAGAAGATGTGTTTCTGAGAAATGAGATTGAATTTGAAGAATAATTAGCTGTTAAAATATCCACTTTCCCATCCCCATTCAAATCACCAACTTTTATTCCTTCTGTACTAGATCCGACAGCAATGGAGCTAACATAGGCAAATGAAATTGTAGAAGAACTTGTTGCGTTTCTAAATAGATGAACTTGAGAAGAACCGTAATCTTGAGCGGCAATATCAAGTATCCCGTCTCCATCAAAATCAGCAATATCCAAATACCACATTTGACCTGGAGAGAATCCAGATCCGGTAAGTTGAATTGCTGTGCCAAAAGATGCTGCTGACCCACTAGTTGCGGTAGTATTAGGGTAGATAAATATTCCATCTCCATTTCTATCAATAACAGCTAAATCCAATTTTCCATCTGCATTAAAATCTGCGGCCGAAATACCCGCAGCATCACCTCTAGTAATGTTTAATTGATTTGAAAAAAAGAGAGATGGAGTTTGTCGGGTTACAAGAAATTGGCTTTTGAATATCGCGCTTAAACCAGTTGTTAAATTAATCACTGTGATGTTCTCGTTTGAAAACCCACTTGGTGCAGTGACAGTAATCTGAGAAGAAGAGGTCGTTCCAATGATTGGAGCTATAGTGTTTCCAATAAATACAACATTATTAGGAGAATTTGCTCCAAAATTTGTGCCTGAAATAGTTATACTAACACCAAATGGTCCAGTTTGAGGAGAGACTGATGAAATCGTCGGTACCTGCCCGAAAACCGAATGGGCAAAAAAGAAGATTCCAAAAAATAGCGCCAAGCCGAGGGCTTTACTTTGCTGAAATCCAAGACTAAATACTTGGCGTCCTTTCATGTGGGTAAACAAATTATTCATAGCTACTAGATATTAAAGACTAATCAATAAAAGATAAAACTACTGTATGTCTAGAACAAAAGGAGTAAAACAGGGTACTTGAAAAATACTCTGTTTGTTTTAATTAGTTGATTTTCAATTAATTAAAATTGTTTTGTGTGGGTTTACGAAAAAGAAAAATTAAATAAAACGAACATAAATAGAAGAAACACTCAAAAAAATGAGTGTGGATAACTCTAGAGAGAGTAGGGAAAGCGAGGTCAAAAAAACGAAAAAGAGTGTGTGTGGATAACTTGTCTCCTGTTTCTAAAAACTGTCTCAAAAATTAATTAGGACCTGCCTGCGGCAGTCAGGCCTGCCTTTGGGAGAGGCAAGATACAAGAGACAAGAGGTTAGATAACCTCCTGCTTGGCTAAAGAGCCCGTTTCTGATCAAAGACTGGTTTTCCCTACTTCGGCATTCTTCACTCGGCGTTGGGTATTCGACATTAAAAAAGTAGCAAGTACCTAGTAGCAAGTATCAAGACATTTCGAGAAGCAGCATACTGATCCTAATGCAAATCCCTACTTGGTACTTTGTACCTGGTACCTAGTACAAACATCTACTTCTCCTCCACTGCAATCAGCTCCGCAACCAGATTGTCCTCTGGTCCCAGCCCCATTTTCTTGCGGATGGAGAAGCGAGTGTTCTCAATCGTACGCACACTTTTGTTGAGTACTTCGGCCAGCTCCTTGGTGGATAAGTTGAGCCGCAGGTAGGAGCACAACTTCAATTCGGTGGGCTTCAAGTCGGGATAGGCCGCCAGCAAATTCTTGTAGAAATCCCCATTGGACTCCGTAATCCGGTTTTCCAACTCGGTCTGCAGAAACTCAAAGGTCTCCCGCTTGAGGCCATTTCCCTCTTCCTCCTCTAGCAAGCCTGCGGCAGTCTGCTCCTCCAATAACTTTTTGATCTGCAAGATCTGCAAGGCCTGGGCGGTCAATTCCAAGTCTTTGGTCTGTATCGCTCGGCTCAATTCTTGTTGCCGGGCCTCGGCAATCAATTTTTCATTCAAAAGACGCTTTTGCCGATTCAGCACAAAAAGTACGAAGACCACAAGGGCAAGTATCCCAATTCCTGCAGCCAGAAGCCAAAGCGTGGACTTTAGGTTTTGGGACTCAAGGCTCAAAATCTCGTTTTGGGTTTTTTCATTCTGAAATTTTTCCTGTAGGGCTTGCACTTCTTTCTTCACGGACTCGGATGCCAAAGAGTCCTGAATTGCGGCTGCCGTGACCGATTGCGCGTAGGCTTCCTCGTAATTGTTTGTGTCTCGGGCCAACCAAGATAGTCGCTCATAGACCAGCCCTTTCTCCTTGGCCAAACCCATGCTTGTGGATAACTCCAAGGCTTTATTCAGCCATTCCTTGCTTTTGACATACTCTTTCTTCAAACGATAGAGATTTCCCAAATTCAAAGAGGACAACAAAACCCCATACTGCAACTTGGAAGATTGGGAAAGGTCCAAACAACGCAAAAAAGAAGCTTCTGCTTGGTCCAAGTTGCCCATTTGCTCATAGACATTGCCCACATTCATGGTGTTTTGAGCAAGTAAAAATGGATTATTAAGACCCATCAACAACTGGCTTGCCTCGCGATACACATACAACGCAGAGTCCAAAACATTTAGTTTTCGATAAACACCGCCTAGGTTGTTGTACACCATGACCACAGACAAGGTGTTGCCTTGGTCCTCAAATGCTTTTTTTGCCTTTTCGTAATAGGTTTTCGCATTACGGATATCCTCAAGGTCTTTGAAGTTGCCGGCCAAACTATTGTAAATCCTACCTAAAGCCTCTTGATCTTTTCTTGCCAACACCCGTTTTTCTGCTTCCAAAAGATCGCCTATCGCCGCCGAATAAGCAGCGTCTTCCCCTTTTTGTAATCCCCTTACAAACAAAAGTTCAGGATAGAGCCCGTCCGATTCATCTATCTCTTTCTCCAATACCGACATGCCTGCACGAAGTGAGTCGTAGCGACCGAGGTAATAGAAAGAAAACTGCTTAACAATCAAGGCCCGAAGTTTTTGCTCAGCGGAAATAGCAGGTAATCTCACGAGTTCATTGGCAAGAATACGAGCAGAATCGTAAGCGCCTCGATTCTGCATGTCCTCAATTTTATTAATCGCCTGCTCAAAATTTTGAGCCAAGACGGAAGGCAATGCTCCTAAAAAAACGAATAACAACAGGGCTAAAGAAAGTATCCGCTTTCTTAACGCCTTAATCCCTGTGCTTTCTTGATTTTGTACCATAGTGAATTTACTCCAGTCTAAATAACGGCCTAAATTGGATATATTCAAGAGGAAGAAGATTTTGATTGAAAATTACATCAATTGGAAGAAGAAATATGGTGGAAATACGGTGGAAATAAACCGAGCCTGTCGGCTCGGTGAAATAGTTAATCCTGCTGCTATTTCTGCTTATTTCACGGAGCCCTCCTCGGCGGGCAGGCGAAGCGACGTGTGTTTCAACCGTATTCCCTTTATTATTTCACGGAGCGCGCCCGCCGCGGCGGGTATTTCCACTTTATTTCCACCATATTTCTTTACTCGTATTTCTCACTTTTCTCCTACCTTATATACCCCTCCATTCGTCTTACTCATCAGATAAAGACGATTGGCGGCGTCTTTCCCAAATTTCAAGTCCACCCGATCCTGGCCCACAAGCTCCTGTAGGGACATTTCCTTGCCTTGATAGCGAATCCCCCAGGTTTGTACTACGGAGTTATCCACAGTCAGGTCGGTGAAAAATAGCCTCCCGCTAGGTACATCCCCAAAGACAAATTTCCCCTTCAGGGGCCCGCCCGCTACCGTATATCCTCCGATAATGGCCACCGTCTCGTCGTGTTCCAATTGAACTTTTGGATAGCTTACCCCAAATTTAGCATCGTCCTCGGGCAAGGGGTAGAGACTGCGGAAACTCCCATAAGGGTTGATGACAAAGGTTCCCTCCCGAATCGGCCAACCGTAAAACTTCCCTGCTTCAATCCGATTGATCTCCTCAATGCTGTGCTGCCCGATATCCGTGGCATGCAGCTGCCCCTGCTCGTCCCAGAAAATCCGATTCGGATTTCGAAACCCGTAGGCATACACCTCTCCGGCCAACTCTTTATTACCGAAAAACGGATTGGTACTAGGGATTCCGTACTGTCCATTTCTGCTTGTTTTTCCAAGAGGGTCTATGCGCCAAATGCTGCTGTACATGCCTTTGCCTCCATGATTGGAAATTTCAGGAAATCCATTTTCAGCCGTGCCCCCGTCTCCATAGCCCACATAGAGAAGCCCATAATCGGCAGAAAGACCTTTTTTAGCCAGGGGATTGAAGGTCAATTCTTGCATCCCGTGGGCCTGAGAGGAGTTGTTTACCCGCAAAATCTCCCGGCTTGTTCCCTGAAATACGCTTGCCTGAGGATCCGTTGCCTTCCACTCGGTCAGCACCCACTGCATAAATACCTTCAGACTATCCGTATAACCTACATCTGCCTTCGCGGTACCGCCCGGCTCGGTGTGGGAGGTATAGAAAAGCCCATTTTTTGCAAATTCAGGATGAAAAGCAAAACTTCCTAGCCCCGTAGCCCAACCCGGTTTGCTGACCATCTTGGGTCGTAACTTCAGCAAAGACAGGTACAGTTGCGGCTTTTGGTCCACCAATTCATACAATCCAACCCGCTGATCGTTGATCATCAATCGATCCGTACCCGGAATCGGCTCCATCTTGGTCATCTTGGCCAGCGGAGCAACCGAATCGGATGCAGGCAGCTGCGCAAAAAGCTCCAAGTCAAGTCGAATGCCTGAATCCTGTATTTTCTCTGGAATTAGGTTGGATGTAGTATCTCCAGAAATGGGGATAGGAGCAGTTGAAAACGTATGCAAGTAACTCAACAGGGCATCGAGGTCTCCTTCTGCCAACTGTGCAAAACCCGGCATTTCGGTACGGTATTTCTCCAAAAGAGCCAGGGCGCGTGGATCCTTGTTTGCTATTGCCGCCGCAGGGTTTTGGATAAAGGCACGGATCCAAGTCGATTCTACCTGTCGCGTAAGCCCACTGAGGTTGGGTCCGATGGCGTCTTGATCAAAACGGTGACAGGAGGAACAGTGCTGCTCAAAAAGTTGCTTGCCTTTCGTAATCTGACTCGCCTCCGTGGAAATATCCTTCCCAAACTCCTTTTTTTCTGGACTACAGGATACAAATAGGAGTGCAAGAAATACGAGGGATAGAAAGAGCTTGTTCATAAGTAAACGAAATATAATAGAAATACAATGGAAATAAACCGAGCCTACCGGCTCGGTGAAATAACTGTTTCGATTCCAATCACAATTAGTTTAACAAGTGGAAATACAGTAGAAATAAACCGAGCACGCTCGGTGAAATAGTGAATCCTGCTGCTATTTCCACTTGTTTCACGAAATGTATTTCAATCCTATTTCACGAAACACCGTGTATTTCTACCTTATTTCAATCGTATTTCCCTTAATTATTTCACGGAGCGAAGCGCAGTGTATTTCTACCTTATTTCAATTGTATTTCTACTTGGTACATTGTACTTGGTTCTTCGTACAATCATCCCAAATCCGCAATCCTCACATGCGTCTTAATCAAGTTCGAACTCGCCTTGGCCACAATTTTTCCGGATTCCTTGCGGATATCGGCTTCCCAATGGTTCAAATTGGATCCAGAGCGCACCAGCCGCGCACTCACTTCCAATCGCTCGCCAATCTGCGCAGCAGACAAAAAATCCACAGACAAGTTGATGCTGGTCATCAGAAACTCGGAGCCTGCCACAAAATTGCCCATCCCAATCACATCATCCAGCATCAACGAGGCAATGCCTCCATGCAAAATGCGACCAGGATTGCACATGTCGGGACGTACTACATAGGCCACGCGAATTTCATGAACCTCGACCCCCAAAAGAGTGCCCGCTAGCCAGTTGCCTGCAGCAGAAGGAGTGCGGTCCAGGGTCTTGCCGACCTGGGAACGAAAATAATCGAGGGTACTAGGTGAATTTTCCACTAGGGTTGGGGTTGATTGAGAATCCGAAAATAGTCGGTCAGGACGGTTTTCAAAACTTCTTTCTCTGATTCCGTCTGCCAAAGTGGCGTTTCTTTTCCATTCACGCTGAGGCTAAAGGAGGCGTTTTGCTGAAGCAAGGACCACAATTGCTCCCCTAAGGCCTTGTGCGCAGTGTTTCCTCCCAAATCGAAGGGGAGTTGAATAACTTCATCTCCCAAGATTGCTTGAATCTGAATCGGGTAATCCGCGCCTTCTAGTTCAAAAAACAAGTAGGCTTCTTTTTGTTTGGAATGGAGTAGTAGGGCTGGGAAAAAGGTGGGAATCGAATCGGGCTTCAGCCGATTCCCGTGTCGAAAGAGTTCCATACCCGCTTCCGGACGAACTTCCCGATCGTAATGAATGCTGCGCAAATTCACGAAAAAGAGCCGATCTGCATCTGCCACCTGAAAGGTCCTGTCTTTTCCGGTATTGTTGGCTCGATAGCCATCAAAAAAAGACAGCACGAGCACCAATGCCAAAGCAGAGCCCAAGAAAATCTTCAGGACCTTGATCAAGTCGGGGGTCAGTACAGGGGCTTTGGAAGACATATAGGCTAGACTTAAAACTAAACCCCGGCTACTTCGGCTTTGTTTGACTAGCGCACGTACGAACCCGCATTCATGTCGATGGAGGTCCCTGTGGCATGGTCTGCAAGGCCGGAACAAAGTAGGGTCACCATGGGCGCCAAATCCTCCGGTCGGGTCAGCTCGGGTAGTGCAATGTCTTTGAGCGCGAAATCTTCCCCATACTGCTCCAAAATCTCAGCCGCCATATCCGTACGGGTAAATCCCGGAGCGATCAAAAAGGCTTTGATCCCTTCTTTTCCATAATGCCGTGCGATGGAACGCATGAGGCTCACTAGCGCTCCCTTGGAAGCTGCATAGGCCATGTAGTCGGGCGTATCTCCACGGAAGGCCGCACGAGAAGAGATCATCACGATCCGGCCGTTGCCTTGGATCCTCGCCTGGTCCACAAACTCCTTGCTGAGAATTCCCACGGCTGTGGCATTGACCGCCATTACAGCCTCCCAAATTGCAAGCCAATCCGCAGTAGGCAGCGTATCTGGAGCAGCCGGAGAAATGCCCGCATTGTTGACTAGGGCGCTTATTGGGCCATATTTTTGAACCAGGCGCGGAATAAATCCGCTTACCTCCTTGGGGTTGGCAAGGTTGCAGGCCTCTAGATGGGCCTTGTTAGGAAGATCCGCAAGCACGGCCCTAGCTGCTTCTTCATTGGCATTGTAATGCACAATCACCTCTGCTCCTGAGGCAGAAAGTTGCTGCGCAATGGCGCGCCCTATTCCTCGGGAAGCGCCGGTAACAAGGATTCGTTGATTGGCGAGAGATACCTGCATGTCTTAGCGATCAAAATTTCGTTGAATCAAACCTGTAATGTGTGCCAAATGGTGTTTTCCATGCCAAGCATACATCAGGGTCACCTCTGCGAGGGTTTGGGTTCGCTGCTTTTCTGGGTGGTAATAGGTTCGCTCAAAGTCTGCTGGCGTCATATTTTGAAGCAAACGCACCCATTTGGCATGCACCACCCGGAGCATGTCTAGCGCATACTCTACCGGCAACTTTGAATCTGGCAATTTGGCCCAGGAACCTTCGTCGTAGGGCTTGATGCTTGGATTTTCTTCAGTAAGCGCGTGCTTAAAGCGAAATAGCGCTTGGCCATGGCTATCTGCGCAATGGTGTAGCAGTTGGCGCACTGTCCAGCCTTCCGGTCGGTAGGGACAGTCCAATTGGGCAGGAGTTAAGGAGCTAGCGGCTTGAAAAAGTTCCTTGGGTAGAGCAGCAATGTGCTGAATTGCTTGCTGAATAGCCTCAGAATCAGCGGCTTGTGGGGTGGTAAATTTACCAATTGGGTACTTCAACGCTTCCAAATCGAGTTGCATAGGCAAAGGCTTAGTGACCACCGGCAGCGATGGTAGCCAAATCTACGTGTTTTGCACCACCTTCCAAAAGGGCCTGTGAAGCAGCGCATAGCGTGGCTCCGGTCGTCAAAATATCGTCGACCAACAAAACCCGAAGGCCCGAGGCATGGTATCCCTTTGCCAACACAAACACCTGTTCCACGTTGTTGAGGCGCTCGAGACGGGATTTGTTGGTTTGGGTATCAGTATTCTTCCTGCGCTCCAGCAACTTTTGGACAGGAATACCCAGCGATTTGGACAGCCCCCTGGCAAAACATTCGCTCTGATTGTAGCCCCTGCGGGCTTTTTTGAGGGGATGCAGCGGTACGGCGACCAACACATCCCAAAGCCCAGAAAACCCATGCTGAGACAGGCTCAGGCCATACAAACGGCCCAGTTCCTCTCCAATTTCCGGTTTGTTTTTGTACTTGAGCAGGTGCAGTAGCGCTTGGCTTTTCCCCTTCTTGGTAAAGCGGAGAAAAGCCATGACCCGATGTACTGGAATGAGGCCTTGCAATTTGGAGGTCAGTTCGTTATCAAAGGGCCGCAAATGAAAATTGGCGCGGGGAAGCGTGCCCTGGCAAACCGTACAGAGACAGGGCTCAAAGTCAAAAAGGGCCTGCTTGCAAAGCGGGCAATTGCGTGGGAAAATGAGATCTAAAAAATCTTTCCAAAAAAATAACCGCATGGCTAAGGAAGAGGTTAACCTGCAATGGGGGGATATGCCGTATATTTACCCATTGGACGTGTAAAAAGAATAAGATAATGAATCTAATCGAGGAATTCAACGACTACCGAAGCAAAATGAACGAGCGAATTATGGCCGAAGACAACTTGGTCATCAAGCGCTTTTTCAATTTGGATACCAATACCTACGCAGAAGGAGAATTGGACGTCAAAACCAAGGAAATGATTGGTTTGGCCTGTTCCATGGTCCTCCGCTGTGACGACTGCATCAAGTACCACTTGGGGAAGTCATTTGAGGCGGGTGTTGGGCGAAAAGAAGTCTTTGAAGTCTTTTCCATCGCCATGATCATTGGGGGGTCCATTGTCATTCCTCACCTTCGCCGCGCGGTAGAATACTGGGAGGAACTCGAAAAACAGGGTGAAACCCATGTTTAAGCGGGATTTAGACTTAGAAAAACGCTGGGGCCGACTATTGGATGGCCTACAGGAAACCATAGGCAAAAAGCCGAACGACTTGAATGGAGTGCTATTTTTGATCGGAGTACAGGAATTGGGCCAAGGCACGCGCCCCTTTACCAAGGAACAAAAACAAGACCTGATGCACATTGCGGTTTGCAAGGTGCTCAGTTACGCTGGCTTTTACACCCTAGATTTCGTAGATCAAGAGGGATGGCCACATTGGAAACTCGTGAAAGAGTTGCCACATTTTGACCTCTTGGAACAAGAAAAATTACTGAAACTGCAGGTTATAGAGTATTTTGAAAAAGAATATCAACTCGAAATTTGATGAAATTAATCTCCTACAACGTCAACGGAATTCGTGCCGCCCTCAACAAGGGATTTGTGGACTGGCTAGCCAAGGAATCTCCAGATGTACTTGGTTTACAAGAGATTAAGGCCTTGGAGTCGGATGTTGATTTCCGAATTTTCCACGACCTGGGCTACCAAGTCTACTGGTATCCTGCCGTAAAAAAAGGATACAGCGGGGTAGCCATCTTGAGCAAAGTCGCCCCTAAGGCGGTACATTACGGCATGGGAGTATCCGCCTACGACGACGAAGGAAGAATGCTTCGTGCAGACTTTGAAGGGTTTTCCTTTATCTCGTCCTATTTCCCTTCAGGAACCACTGGCGATGTGCGTCAGGACTTCAAATACGACTTCCTAGATGACGTATATGGCTTTATGCAAGACTTGAAAAAGGAACATCCCGGCTTGATCTTGAGCGGAGATTACAACATTTGCCACAAGGCCATCGACATTCACAATCCAATTTCCAACAAAAACACTTCTGGCTTCCTTCCTGAGGAGCGGGCCTGGATGGATAAGTTTGTGGACCTGGGCTTTATCGATACCTTTCGAGCCTTTAACCCCGATCCAGGCCACTATTCCTGGTGGAGTTACCGGGCCAATTCTCGAGAAAAAAACTTAGGTTGGCGAATAGATTACCACATGGCCAGCAAAGAATTGCAAAACAAACTAAAAAGTGCCGTAATTTTGCCCGATGTGGTCCATTCAGACCATTGTCCTGTGGTACTTGAGCTTCACTAAGAAAAAGTAAAAAAGATATACCTAGCGCCGTATTATTCTGATGAAATCCATAAAAATTTCTATTCCGTCATTAATTGAAAACATTCAAGTCATTGAAAGTTTTATCGACAATGCCAAAGAAGAGTTTGAGATCAACGACGACATGTATGGAAACATCATGATTTCGGTGACCGAATGCATCAGCAACGCCATCGTTCATGGCAACCAAAGCGACTCTAGCAAATTGGTACACCTCGAACTTCAAATGGAGCCAGGCTTACTCCGCTGCAGCATTGAAGACGAAGGAAATGGGTTTGATTTCAATCAACTACCTGACCCTACTGATCCAGAAAACATTGAAAAAGTTGGAGGCAGAGGAATCTTCCTGATGAAGCACCTGAGCGATGAAGTCAAGTTTGAAGAAGGAGGAAAGAAAACCGTTCTCTCTTTTTACCTCGAGTAGGCCATGGCTGTTCTTTTTTTTTCTGAAGATGTTCCCTTTGAATTGCCTGAAAAACTGCGCCGTAAGCGTTGGTTGAAGGAATTGGCGGCCGCTTCAGGCTTTCGGATCAAAGAATTGAATTACATCTTTTGTTCAGACGAATACTTGTATCAGATGAATGTAGACTACCTCAACCACGACACCTATACAGACATCATCACCTTTGACAACTCTGAAAAAACAGGGGAACTGGAAGGAGACATCTTTATCAGTGTGGATCGGGTACGAGAAAACGCCATAACCTTGAAAGTAGAAGAAGGGACTGAACTCACTCGAGTATTGGCACACGGCTTACTACACCTGATGGGCTACAAAGACAAAAGCAAAGAAGAGGCTTCGCTTATGCGATCAAAGGAAGAGGAAGCCATAGAATTGTATCGAATAAACTGACGTTCCACGTGGAACATGTGCGAAGGAGTTTAGATTCTCCGCAGCACTGTTCCACGTGAAACACAACTGAAAATACATGTTTCCAAAATACGATGTCATCGTAGTAGGCGCGGGACACGCGGGTTGCGAAGCGGCACATGCGGCAGCCAAAATGGGTTCATCCGTACTTCTCTGTACGATGAACATGAATACCATTGCCCAGATGTCATGCAATCCTGCCATGGGAGGAGTGGCCAAGGGACAAATCGTGCGCGAGATAGATGCCTTGGGGGGGCTGTCAGGAATCATTTCAGATAAATCCATGATCCAGTTCCGCATGCTCAATAGGTCCAAAGGGCCCGCCATGTGGTCTCCACGAACTCAAAATGACCGCATGCGCTTTGCGGAAGAATGGCGCCTTGCCCTAGAATACACACCTAATGTAGATTTTTGGCAGGAGATGATTACGGGCCTTTTGATCAAGAACGGGGCTGTTTGTGGTGTCCGAACCGGCATAGGGATCGAGATCGAATCCAAGACCGTCGTACTTACCAACGGCACTTTTTTGAATGGCATCATCCACATCGGGGAGAAACAGTTTGGAGGCGGGCGAACAGGAGAGGGAGCAGCCAAAGGGATTACGGAGCAACTCGTGTCTTTGGGACTTGAGGCAGGCAGAATGAAGACCGGAACACCTCCTCGGGTAGATGGAAGAAGTTTGGACTACTCCAAAATGGAGGAGCAACTTGGGGATGAACATCCTGAAAAATTCTCCTACCTAGATAGCACCAGTCCTTTGCAGAAGCAGCGTAGTTGCTGGATCACCTACACCAACAAAGAAGTACACCAAACCCTAGAAACAGGCTTTGACCGATCTCCCATGTTTAACGGGCGAATTCAAGGGCTCGGGCCACGTTATTGCCCGAGTATTGAAGATAAAATCAACCGTTTTGCAGAGCGAGATCGTCACCAAATTTTCGTGGAACCGGAAGGTTGGAATACAGTAGAAATCTATGTCAACGGCTTTTCCACCTCCCTTCCAGAGGATGTACAATACGCTGCACTACGGAAAATACCCGGCTTTGAGCAAGCCAAAATGTTCCGCCCAGGCTATGCTATCGAATACGATTTCTTCCCACCTACCCAACTCAAACTCACGCTTGAAACCCAAGCCATTCCGAACCTCTACTTTGCAGGTCAAATCAATGGAACAACAGGATACGAGGAAGCAGCCTGTCAAGGATTAATGGCGGGAATCAATGCGAGTTTGAGGGTACAAGAAAAAGAGCCGTTGATACTCAAACGTTCTGAGGCCTACATCGGCGTGCTCATCGATGATTTGATTACCAAAGGGACCGAAGAGCCTTACCGCATGTTTACCTCACGAGCAGAGTTTCGTCTTTCCCTACGCCAAGACAATGCAGACCTTCGGCTTACTGCCCTGGGACACGCACTCGGTCTGGCTAGTGAAGAGCGCTTTGAAAAGATGAACCAGAAAAAGTCAGAAACAGCGAAGTTGGTCAATGACTTGAAGCAAAAGAAATTTAACCCTGACGCGATTAATGCCGGTCTCGAAAAATTGGAGACGGCAACCATAACCGAAAAAATCTCTGCAGAAAAACTGCTCAAACGCCCCCAACTTGGAATCAAAGAATTGGCAACCCTTTCGGAGGAATTGGGCGCTTACCTCGAAAAGTATCCTACAGAAGTGATCGAGCAAGCAGAGATTCAGATCAAATACGAAAGTTACCTGGAGAAGGAACAACTCATGGTGGAGAAACTTGCCAACATGGAGGATTTCAAAATTACTCCCACCTTCGATTACTTGGGCATCACTGCACTATCCAACGAGGGCAGACAAAAGCTCCACAAGATTCGACCTGAAACCCTAGGCCAGGCCTCGCGCATCAGCGGAGTATCGCCTGCCGATCTTTCCATATTGACCGTTTACCTAGGAAGATAATGTCTGAACACCTGATCAAATGTCCCCTCTGCAAAAGCGGAAACATCCTCAACCATTCCCTAGTCCAGGATTATGCGGTAAGCCAAAAAGAGTTTACACTCTGCCGATGTGGGGACTGCGAATTGCTCTTTACCAATCCTCGTCCCAAGGAAGAGGAAATCGGGCCTTACTATGACTTTAAAGAGTACTATTCCCACGAGGATAAAGTTCAGAATTTTACCCAGTGGGTCTACCAAAAAATCCGGAACTACAGCATCCGCAAGAAAGTGGACTTAATCTTTGGACTAAGCAAAGGAGGATCGCTTTTGGATTACGGTTGTGGAACAGGAGAATTCCTTCAAGAAGCCAGTCGCCAGCAATGGGCTGTTCGAGGAATAGAGCCGAGTGAGAAGGCTAGAGGGCAAGCGCTTGGTAAACTTCCAAATCAAATCGTTCCTAGCTTGAAAGAGCTCCCTGAAGAGGAGTCCTATGATGTAGTAACGCTATTCCATGTCTTGGAACACATTCATAGCCTACGAAAGACGCTAAAAAACATTGTAAAACATTTAAAATCAGAAGGTTATATCTTGGTCGCGGTGCCTAATCCGCACTCAGAAGATGCCAAAAAGTACGGCAGTACCTGGGCGGGGTACGACGTACCAAGACACCTGTACCACTTCTCCAAAAAATCAATGTCCTTTATACAGGATGAATTTGGGTTGGAACTCGTACAGGTCAAACCCATGATTTTTGATTCCTACTACGTGAGCCTACTTTCTGAAGGCTATAAAAACCCGAATTCGGGACTAATTTCCCGTTACTTTAACGCCATTCTACAGGGCTACAGCTCCAACAAGAAAGCTGGCGTACCGGGTAATTACTCAAGCAACATTTTTATCTTTAAAAAGAAGTGACCCGACTGTATTCCCTATTCCTCCTATTCCTCGCCTGCCTGGTATGCCTATCTTGCGCCAAGCAGAGTTCGCCTATGGGAGGGCCTACGGACGAAGATCCACCAAAGCTAATTTCTAGTCTCCCAGCGGATCAAAGCACTGCCATTCAACCAGAGGAAATCGTCTTAACCTTTGACGAATATGTCGGTTTGGATAATCCTGGAAAAGGAATTGTCATCACTCCCAAAATCAACAAGGATCTAGTGGAGTTTATCGCCTTGAAAAACACGATTACTGTACTGCTAAAGCAAGAATTGGAGGATAGCACCACCTACGTATTTGACTTCCAGAAGTCCGTAGTTGACATTTCTGAGCGAAACCCTGCAGAGAAACTCAAACTGGTATTCTCTACAGGCAATCAAATTGACAGTTTGAATTTGTCCGGAAAACTTCGATTTGCATTTTCCGAAGGCCAAGAAGACTATAAAAATGTCTTGGTAGGCATCTATCCACTAGACGATAGCACGGACGTTTTTACAGCTCCTCCCTATTACCTGGGTCAAGTGGATACCTTGGGACAGTTTAACCTAAGCAATCTCAAAGCTGGCGCTTACCGGGCCTACGCTTGGAAAGATACCAACGGAAACTTAAAGGCAGATTTCAAAAGCGAGGACTATGACTTTTTACCCGATACGCTCTACCTCAATCCGGAGAAAACTGATTCGGCCTATTTTAACCTAGCCAAGGCAGATTTAACACCGATCAAAATACTCCGAACAGGTAATTTTGGAAAAAACTTCGATGTCGTCCTCAATCGAAACCCTCTAGATTGCAAAGTAGAAATCAACGGTTTGGGTAAGGATATCTTCTATGTTCAAGGGGATAAACGCCTTCGATTTTACCCAAAGAATCCCATCCAAGACAGCATCCCTCTAAGACTTAGCGTCCAAGATTCCGTTGGGTTTAGCAAGGACTCACTGATCTGGGCCAAGTTCCCGTTATCCGAACGCAAGCCGGAAAAACTAAACGTCCAGGTAAATTCAGGCAAAAGTTTCTACCAACACCTGAAAATGGAGCTGACTTTCAACAAGCCCATTGGGCAGATTCAATTGGATTCCTTGGGCATCAAAGCAGACAGCTTGTTTATTCCTATTCGAAAGGAAATGCTCAGTTTTGCGGATTCCAGCAGACGCGATGTATTGCGGATCCAGACGTTTCTACCAGATTCGCTAGAATCCGATTTGGTAACCCTATTTGCAGCAGACTCTACCTTTCAGGATATCGAAGGGGAATTCAATGAAAAGAAGGTAGAAGCTAATTACCGTAAACTCCTCCGTAAAAATCTAGCAGATGGCATCAGTGGATCGATAGAAGGAACAACTGGCCCTGTAGTGCTTCAGTTGATCAATGGGAAAAAAGAGATTGCCTACGAGCAAGTACTCAAGGAAGGAGGTAAATTTTCATTTAGCCTTCTTGATCCAGGTACCTACAGTCTACGTGTCATTGAGGATCGCAACGGGAATGGAATTTGGGATCCATCAAATTACACCCAACGGATAGCATCGGAACGTGTCTTCTATTACGAAGGAGAAGAGCAAACTAGAGACCTGGTCATCCGAGGAGGTTGGACTCTTGAAGACTTGATAATTCAAGCAAATCCTGCTTCTGGATTACAGAAATTTGAAAAAAAATCAGTGGATAAGCCTTAAATTTTCTGTGGATAACTAGCCCAATACTTTTTACAACTAGGGACTTATCCACGAGGGAAAATGAAAATCAGCTTCTAGAAATTTGGCTGAGAATAAGTGCTTACTTTTCCACGAACCAAACGCAAGTTGTCAACAGCAGACTTCTTCACCACAAAAACTACTTGGTTCATCCACACTAACGCTAATTTTTAACTAACTAATTGATTTTCAATAGTTATTAAGTGGATACCTCGTGGATAAACTGTGAAGATGACAAGGATAAGAGTCACAGATTTGTGACTAAGAAATAAACCTCCGGTTATCCACCTATCCACAGCCTTAATAACAATTGTATGTTTTTTTAATTAAATAATTTAATACATATATAGTGAATAAAAAGCTGTGGAAATCCTATTCTTGTGGAATCGCTAATGATTTGTTAATATTAAAAATCAATCCACCCAAACTGACCTGAGACATGGAACTTACCCGTCTATTTGACCTTATTCCGTATCAAATTGAAAAATACAATAAGGATATTGCTTTTAGCCGAAAAGAAGAGGGCGTTTGGAAAACCTACTCTTCGAAAGAGGCGCAAAGCATTATCGATGAGTTGAGTTTGGGTTTTTTGGCTAAGGGAATCGTTCCTGGAGAAAAAGTAGCCATCATCTCAGAGAATCGACCCGAGTGGAATTTCATTGATTTGGCTTTGCAGCAAATTGGGGTGATTTCTGTACCCATGTATCCTACCATTACGGTAGCAGATTATGGGTATATTTTTGACCATGCAGATGTAAAAATCATTTTTGCAGGGGACCAAACCATCTACAACAAAGCACTTGAAGCTGGAAAGAATCGTACCATTTATTCCTTTGACCGTTTGTCTGGCGTTTCCCATTGGACTGAGTTGCAGGCAGAAGGAAAATCGGGTGATCATGCAGGATTGGCTGCACACAAAGCCAATGTCAAGCCCGAAGATTTATTCACGATTATCTATACCTCAGGCACTACAGGCAAACCGAAAGGGGTGATGTTGACGCATGCCAACGTACTTTCCAATTTGATTTCTGTATCCCACATCATGTCTCCACCATTGGGGACATCCAAGGTGTTGAGTTTCCTTCCGCTTTGCCACATTTTTGAGCGTACCGCTTCGTTCTGTTTTATGTATATGGGGTATTCCATTTACTATGCAGAAAATATGGAGACCATCGGAGACAACTTGAAGGAAGTGCAGCCGCATCTTTTCAATACGGTACCACGCTTGCTGGAAAAAGTGTATGATAAGATTGTTGCCAAAGGGTACGAATTGACTGGCGTCAAGAAAAAATTGTTTTTCTGGGCTTTGGAATTGGGACTTAAGTACGATCCTGCTGCCGATATGGGTGGATGGTACGACTTCCAATTGAAGATTGCCAACAAACTGATTTTCTCCAAATGGAGAGAGGCACTGGGCGGCAATATCATGCAAATCAACTCGGGTGCTTCTGCATTGCAACCTCGTTTGGCTCGCGTTTTTTGGGCAGCTGGGATTCGAGTTTGTGAGGGTTACGGATTGACCGAGACCTCTCCGGTAGTGACTGCCTCCATTGGAACGCGTGAAGAAATTAAAATTGGCTACGTGGGCAAGATAGTGAAGGATGTGGAAGTGAAAATTGCGGAAGATGGAGAGATTCTAGTCAAAGGTCCAAATGTGATGCAAGGCTACTACAAGGAACCCGAAATGACCGCCGAAGTGATCAAAAATGGCTGGTTCCACACTGGGGACATTGGCATCTTGGAAGGACGCTATTTGAAAATTACCGACCGCAAGAAAGAGATGTTCAAAACCTCTGGAGGCAAGTACATTGCTCCTCAGGCGATGGAAAATAAATTTAAGGAATCACCGCTCATCGAACAGTTGATTGTGGTGGGCGCAGATCGCAACTATCCGGCGGCCTTGATTGTGCCAAGTTTTGATGGCTTGCGCGAGTATTGCAAGCGCAAGGAAATTGCCTACACCACGGATGCTGAAATGATTCAGAACGAGCAGGTGCAAGAGAAATACCTCAGCGAAGTGGAAGAATTCAACCAACTTTTTGGAAAGTGGGAGCAGCTCAAGCGATTCGAATTGCTGGATACACCATGGGGAATTGAAACCGGGGAACTAACCCCTACCATGAAACTCAAGCGTAAGGTCATCATGGAAAAGTACGCGGATCGGGTGGAGAAATTGTATAGTTAGTATCTAGTAGCAAGTAATAAGTATCAAGACAAAATTTGTACGAAGTACCAAGTACAATGTACCAAGAGTAATAAGTATCCTGCCTACTGTAAGTAAGTGGGATATTTTTTTAACCACATAGGCACATCGTTTAAAATCTAATGGCTATGTGGTTTTTTTTAAACTTCTTTTGCAAGCGATGGACTTTGGTTACCAATTCGTACCTCACAGCACGCGTCATACATTGTACTTGGTACATGGTACTTTGTACAATTTTTAAAAAATAGTATGCATGCATACAAAATTTTTCTAATTTAGGTCCGTTATTCTCCCCACAATGTGCCCATGAAAAAAGAAGAGACGGTGGATTACCCCATCAAAAGTGCCTGGCATGCCATTTCGAGGATGTATAACCAACAGGCGGCAGAAGAGGGTTTTACCACAGCAATCGGCTTTGTGTTGATCAATATCAACTCCAAAGAAGGGACACCGGCGACGAAAATCGCCCCCTTGATTGGTTTGGAGACCCGAAGCCTTACCCGCATGTTGAAGACCATGGAGGAGAAAGGCTTGATTTTCAAAAAGGCCGACCCGATCGACAAGCGCTCGGTACGCATTTTCTTAACCCCCGAAGGGAAACGGAAAAAGGAAATCTCCGTACAAAGTGTTAAGCGTTTTAATGAGCAGGTTCGCGAGGTACTCAGCGAAAAAGAATTGGCCAGTTTTTTTGGTGTGATCACCAAAATCCAAAAAGTAATCGATCAAATCCAAACCAAGGAGGTACCCACTTCCTACTCCAAAGAAGTAACCCACAGCAACGCATTTTAATACATAGATCATGAATAGAACCATTAAAAAAGTAGCCGTTTTGGGCTCAGGGGTAATGGGATCCAGAATTGCCTGTCACTTTGCCAACATTGGCGTGCAGGTGCTGCTTCTGGATATCGTTCCTTTTGAACTCAATGAGGAGGAGCAAAAGAAGGGCTTGACCAAAGAGTCTCCTGCCGTTCGCAACCGAATTGTCACGACAGCACTTCAAAACACGCTCAAAGCAAACCCATCTTCGATTTACGAGAAGGCCTTTGCTTCTCGAATCACTACGGGCAACTTTGACGATGACCTTCCCAAAATCAAAGATTACGACTGGATCATTGAAGTGGTCGTAGAGCGCCTGGACATCAAGCAGCAACTTTTTGAAAAAGTAGAAAAATACAGAAAACCAGGAACCCTTATCACCTCCAATACTTCGGGCATTCCGATGCACTTGATGTCTGAAGGTCGCTCGGAAGATTTCCAAGCACATTTTGCAGGAACGCACTTTTTCAACCCTCCGCGCTACCTCAAACTTTTGGAAATCATCCCTGGACCTAAAACCAAACCGGAACTGATTGACTTTTTGATGGGCTATGGAGATCGGTACCTGGGTAAGGAAACCGTTTTGTGTAAGGATACTCCTGCTTTTATCGCCAACCGTATTGGGGTTTATTCCATTATTTCGGGCATGCATGCCATTGAAAAAATGGGATTTGGTGTTTCTGAAGTAGACAAACTCACCGGTCCGGTGATCGGCCGCGCCAAGTCTGCCACCTTCCGTACCATGGATGTAGTAGGCCTAGACACCACCGTCAACGTATCCAACAACCTGTACAAGGCCCTTCCACACGACGAATCTAGAGACAAGTTTATCCTACCCAAGATTGTGGAAGTGCTCTACATCAACAAATGGTTTGGAGACAAGACGGGCCAAGGCTACTTTAAAATGACCCGCCACCCAGACGGCAGAAAGGAACTGCAGGAACTAGACTTGAAGACCTTTACCTACAAGGATGTTGAAAAGCCTAAGTTTAAGGCGCTCGAGGCAGCCAAAGAAGTAGAGGACTTGAAAAAACGCTTGCGTCTTTTGGTCAACTTCGAAGATCGGGCGGGTGAGTTTTACCGTGCCTCTTTTTACGACTTATTCAAGTATTGCTCCCACCGAATTCCAGAGATTTCGGACGAACTGTATCGCATAGATCAGGCAGTTTGTGCGGGCTTTGGTTGGGAATTGGGTCCTTTTGAAACCTGGGACGCCCTGGGCGTAAAAGAGACCGTCGCCAAGATGGAAGCGGCTGGAGAAAAGGCTGCTGCATGGGTGCACGAACTTCTTGCTGCAGGACACGAGTCCTTCTACAAGATTGTCAACGGCAAAAAAACCTACTACGACATCCCATCCAAGACCTACAAAGAGATTCCTGGATTGGAGGAGTTTGTCATCTTGGATACACTCAAGTCTGCAGGCAAGAAAGTCTGGGGTAATGCTGGTGCCACGGTAGTGGACCTGGGAGACGAGGTCATCGGCCTTGAATTCCACACCAAAATGAATTCCATGGGGGCCGAAGTGATTGAGGGCATCAATACCGCCATCGGGATGGCTGAAAAATCCTACAAAGGACTGGTGATTGGCAACGAGGGAGGCAACTTCTCTGCGGGCGCCAATCTGGCCATGTTGTTCATGTTTGCCGGAGATCAGGAGTTTGATGAAATCAACTTGATGATCGCCCAGTTCCAAAATACGATGACCCGTGCGCGCTTCTCTTCTGTACCTGTGGTAGTCGCGCCGCACAATATGGCCTTAGGTGGAGGATGTGAACTTTCCCTTCATGCGGACCACATTCAAGCACATGCTGAACTGTACATGGGTTTGGTGGAAGTAGGGGTAGGCCTTATCCCTGCTGGTGGAGGCACGAAGGAAATGACCCTCCGTTTCTCCAACGGCATCATCGGAGGAGACGTGGAGTTTAACCAGTTACAGGAATACTTCATGAACATTGCTACCGCCAAGGTATCTACCTCTGCAGAAGAGGCGAGAGGCTTGGGCTATTTGCGAGCCAGTGACGGGATTTCCCTCAACCGGAAGAGACAGTTGGCCGACGCCAAAGCCAAGGTAATTTCGATGTCTGACTTAGGCTATACCCAGCCTATTCCACAGCGCAACATCAAGGTGTTGGGTAAAAGTGGCTTGGCCTACTTTGAGGCGGGAATCATGGGCATGATCTACGGGGGCTACATCTCTGAGCACGACGCCAAGATTGCGAAGAAATTGGCGAATGTGATGGCAGGAGGGGATTTATCCGCTCCAACCGAAGTGACCGAACAGTACTTGTTGGATCTGGAACGTGAAGCCTTCTTGAGTTTAACGGGAGAGAAAAAGACCCTCGAGCGAATCCATAGTATTCTGTTTAAGGGGAAGCCGTTGAGAAATTAATTAAAGTATCAAGTATCAAGTATCAAGTATCAAGTATCAAGTATCAAGTATCAAGTATCAAGTATTTCTACACACTGACTGTGCATAATTTTAAAGAACTTAAGGTTTGGCAAAAAGCGGTTGATTTCGCAGTAGAAATATATGCGGTCACCAAAGTGTTTCCTTCGGAGGAGAAGTTTGGATTGGTTTCACAAATGAGAAGAGCAGGAGTGTCCATTCCTTCCAATATTGCAGAAGGATGCGGGAAGACTTCGACAAAGCAGTTTTCGCAGTCCCTTGAAGTAAGTTTGGGGGAGAGTTTTGAATTGGAAACGCAACTGATAATCGCTCATCGAACAGGCTTGATTACGGCAGAACGAGTAAAAGAACTGGAAGAGAACCTTTCAGAACTTCAACGAATGATCAATGGATTAAAAGCCTCTTTGGCACCACTGACTTAACTGGGTTTAGGTACTAATTACTTGATACTTGCTACTTGATACTAACCACTACATTGACATAAAATCTTTCAAAACAAATTAACATGGAAGCATACATTATAAATGGATACCGGTCTGCAGTTGGGAAGTCCAAAAAAGGAGGGTTTCGGTTTTATCGTCCGGATGATTTGGCGGCAGATGTGATCAAGCATTTGGTAGCCAGTACTCCTGGTCTTGAACCCAAAATGGTTGATGATCTCATTGTCGGCAACGCGGTGCCCGAAGCAGAACAGGGTATGCAAATGGGCCGAATGATTTCTCTTTTGGCCTTGGGCATCGACACTCCAGGATTTGTGATGAACCGTTACTGCGGTTCAGGCCTAGAAGCCATCGCGTTGGCTGTGGGTAAAATCAAAGCAGGAATGGCGGATTGCATCATTGCAGGCGGTACCGAGTCCATGTCTTTGGTGCCCATGATGGGCTACAAGACCGCGCTCAACTGGAAGATTGCATCTCAAAACCCATCTTATTACCTCAACATGGGCTTGACTGCTGAGGAATTGGCCAAGGAATACGGCATTACCCGGGAGGAGGCAGATGCTTTTTCGGTGAGTTCTCATGATAAAGCACTGGCGGCCATTGCCGCAGGCAAGTTTAAAGATGAAATCGTGCCTGTGGAGGTGGAAGAAACCTACTTGGACGAGAAGGGAAAAAAGAAAACCCGAAAGTTTACCGTAGACACGGACGAGGGACCTCGCGCAGGCACCACGATGGAAGCGCTTGCAGCGCTTAAACCTGCTTTTAGAATGGGTGGACAGGTGACTGCGGGGAACTCTTCCCAGACCTCGGATGGAGCGGCCTTTGTGGTGGTGATGTCTGAGCGCTTGATGAAATCCTTAGGTCTAGATCCTGTTGCGCGGATGATGTCATATTCCGTAGCGGGGGTGGATCCACGCATCATGGGAATTGGTCCCAAGGAGGCCGTGCCTAAGGCCCTCAAGCAGGCCGGACTCAGCATGCAAGACCTAGGCTTGGTGGAGTTGAACGAGGCCTTTGCTGCGCAAGCGTTAGCAGTGATGAAATCCCTGGACATGGATCCTTCCATCGTCAATGTAAATGGAGGAGCCGTTGCTTTGGGTCACCCACTGGGCTGTACCGGAGCCAAGCTTTCCGTTCAGCTCTTCAATGAACTACGTAGGCAAAACAAAAAGTACGGACTCGTGACCGCTTGCGTCGGCGGCGGACAGGGAGTAGCGGGAGTATACGAATTACTTAAGTAAGAAATACGAAGTACGAGATACCTGCCTGCGGTAGGCAGGCGAAATACGGGATTTAACTAATGTCGAATATCGAACGCTGATTGAAGAATGAAGAAGTAAAGATTCGCATTAGGACATGAATTCTGCTCGAGAAGGAACTTGGTACATTGTACTTGGTACTTCGTACAAAAACACCCGCATCTTAATTAATAAAACGAATAAATAAACACACCATACAATGTCAACCCAAACCAACAGCATCCAAGGCGGCGAGTTTCTTGTTCGAGAAACCCCAGCGCAGGATATTTTTATTCCTGAAGAATTCAGTGAAGAGCAAAAAATGATGGCTCAGGCCTGTCAAGATTTTATTGACACGGAGATCAATCCCAATGTGGAGAAAATTGACAGCATGAAGCACCCGGAGTTGGTGCCTCAACTTTTCAAAAAAGCAGGCGACCTGGGCTTGCTCGGTATCGCTGTTCCTGAAGTTTATGGAGGATTGGGCATGAGCTTCAACACTTCCATGCTCATTGCGGACATCATCGGTGCATCCGGTTCGTTTTCTACTACCTATGGTGCTCACACGGGGATTGGTACCCTGCCGATTTTGTACTACGGTACAGAAGCACAAAAGCAAACCTACCTCCCCAAGTTGGCCACAGGTGAGTGGGCGGCTTGCTACTGCCTAACAGAGCCTGATGCGGGTTCGGATGCCAACTCTGGCAAAACCAAAGCAGTTCTTTCTGCTGACGGATCCCATTACCTCATCACTGGCCAGAAGATGTGGATTTCCAACGCGGGCTTTGCAGACCTATTTATTGTGTTTGCCAAGATTGCCGACGATAAAAACCTCACTGCATTTATTGTGGAAAAAACCTTCGGGGGCATTACCATGAACGAGGAAGAGAAGAAGTTGGGCATCAAAGGCTCCTCTACGCGTCAGGTATTTTTTAACGACTGCCCTGTGCCGGTGGCCAACATGCTTTCGGACCGAGGCAACGGTTTCAAAATCGCAGTAAACATCCTCAACATCGGCCGCGTGAAGTTGGGCGCAGGTGTATTGGGAGGAGCACGTACGGTCACAAGTCAATGCATCACCTACTCTACCGATAGAAAGCAATTTGGCGTATCCATCAATACTTTTGGGGCGATCAAAGCGAAATTGGCGGAGATGGCTACGCGAATCTATGCGACCGAGTCACTTTGCTACCGCGCAGGACAAGATATTGAAGACCGCATGGGCGCCTTGGCAGCACAGGGTCTCTCTGATTCGGAATCCAAGTTGAAGGCCATGGAACAGTTTGCTATCGAGTGTGCGATTGCAAAAGTTCACGGTTCTGAAGTGCTGGACTACATCGTGGATCAAGGGGTACAAATCTATGGGGGAATGGGCTACTCGGCCGATGCCCCGATGGAGCGGGCCTACCGAGACTCACGTATTTCTCGAATCTACGAAGGGACCAACGAGATCAACAGAATGCTTATGGTGGGCATGGTGCTGAAGCGCGCTTTGAAGGGAGAGATCAACCTATTTGAACCGGCGATGGCTGTGGCCTCGGAACTGGTTTCGGTACCCTCTTTCGAAAGCATCGATACCTCCGAACTATTTGCCATGGAGAAAGACCTCGTGCACAAGCTTAAGAAAGTGTTCTTGATGGTGGGTGGTAAGGCAGCCATGTCCTTGCAGGATCGCATTGAAGACGAGCAGGAGATCATGATGAACTTGGCAGATGTGATGATTGAAATCTATGCAGCCGAGTCGGTTTTGCTACGTACTGAAAAGTTAGTCAGCCTCCGAGGCGAAGCGGCCTGTGGGGCTCAAATCGCGATGACCAAAATATACTTGTACGAAGCCATCGACAAGGTGGAGGCTGCTGCAAAAGAAGCGATTGTATCCTTTGCCAAGGGAGACGAACAAAAAGTGTTGTTGATGGGCTTGAAGCGATTTACCAAACCCGACTTCATCAATCCAAAGGAACTTCGTAGACAAGTAGCGGATGTGATGATTGCGGAAGGGAAATATCCTTTTTAATTAAGTACAAAGTACCAGGTACCAAGTACAATGTAGAGATTCGCCTTAGGATAGGAATACTACCTTTGAAGGATCTTTGTACGTTGTACTTGGTACTTCGTACAAATCTTGTCTAGCGACTTGATACTAATTCCATCTTCACCATCAAATCCCAGACGGCGATGCCTAAGGTGACGGAAATGTTGAGGGAGTGCTTGGTGCCGAGTTGGGGGATTTCAAGGACCTCGTCGCAGGCTTTGAGCACCTCTTCTTCCACGCCGAAGACTTCATTACCAAAGATCAAGGCATACTTGCTCCCTTTCTGGGGCTGAAATTGCTGCAAGGGGGTGGAGTTTTCCACTTGCTCCAGAGCGCAGCAACGAACGCCCTCGGCTTTCAGTCTAGTAAGTGCTTCTAGGGTACTGCTGCAATATTCCCATTCCACAGACTCGGTGGAGCCGAGTGCGGTTTTTTGAATGTCTCGGTGTGGAGGGGTGCCTGTAATGCCGCAGAGGTAAATTTTTTCCACACGAAAGGCGTCTCCCGTTCGAAAGGCAGAACCCACATTGTTGAGGCTTCGAACATTGTCGAGCACCAAAATGAGGGGAGATTTTTGGGTTTCCTTAAACTCCTGAACGGACAGCCGCTCCAGCTCTTCCATGCTTAATTTCTTCATCTCTTTTATTTCCTTTTCGAATCGGCTATTTTCAGGTCTAGTTTCCGATTCAAAAGTACGACAATTCTAATTTTACGCATGAGCAAATCCAAAGACGGCCAAGAAACCCCCTTGATGAAGCAATACAATGCCATCAAAGCCAAGCATCCCGGGGCCTTGTTGCTGTTTCGAGTAGGTGATTTTTACGAAACCTTCGGAGAGGATGCGGTCGTGGCTAGTCGCGTTTTGGATATCGTACTGACCAGGCGGGCCAATGGAGCCGCTTCCCACATTGAATTGGCGGGATTTCCCCACCACTCCTTGGATACTTACCTTCCGAAATTGGTTCGTGCGGGAAATCGAGTAGCCATCTGCGATCAGTTGGAGGACCCCAAGACCGTCAAGGGCATTGTAAAAAGAGGGGTGACTGAGCTGGTTACTCCAGGCCTTTCCTACAACGATCAGGTCCTCGACACCCGGAAAAACAATTACCTGGCCTCCATACATTTTGGAAAAGAGAAGCATGGCATTGCCTTCTTGGACATCTCTACGGGTGAGTTTATGTGTGCTGAGGGAAATGCTGCCTATTTGGAAAAACTGCTCCAAAGTTTCACTCCTTCCGAATTGATTTTTTCAAAAGCCGCCAAGAAAACCGCTTCCGAACTGTTAAAAACGGATTACGTCACCTTCCATTGCGAGGATTGGGTATATCAGGTGGATTTTACCTACGACAAACTAAAAAACCACTTCGGCACCACCAGCCTGAAGGGATTTGGAATCGAAGACCTGCCTGCGGCGAGCGTGGCTGCCGGAGCGATTTTGTATTACCTGGAGGAGACCGAGCACAAGGACATCCAACACATTTCGTCCATTTCCCGCATCCCCGAGGATAAGTACGTGTGGTTGGATAAGTTTACGATTCGCAACTTGGAATTGGTGTTTCCTCAGCACGAAGGCGGGGTCCCGCTTATTCAGATTTTAGACCAGACGGTAACGCCCATGGGGTCACGGATGCTGAAAAAGTGGATGGTGCTGCCGCTAAAAGACAAAAAAGCAATCGAGGAACGACTCAATGTCGTGGACTTCTTTTTCCAGAATCCAGCCCTGATCGAGGAAATGTTGGGTCAACTGAAGCAGACAGGCGACTTGGAACGCCTGATTTCTAAGGTGGTGGTAGGACGTGCCAATCCTCGAGAAATCAATCAAATCAAACGTGCTCTCCTTGCCTTGGTGCCTGTCAAAGCACTTCTGAGAGCCCAGACCAATCCTACGCTAAAGCGCCTATCCGAGCAGTTGCATCCTTGCGAACTCCTGGTAGAGAAAATCGAGAAGGAACTCCAAGAATCTGCCCCCATGCTCTTGCATCAGGGAGGAGTCATCAAGGACGGCGTGGACCCAAGTTTGGACGAATACCGAGGACTGGCCAATACGGGGAAAGACTTTTTGTTGCAGATTCAGCAGCGGGAGATTCAGCAAACGGGGATTTCTTCCTTGAAGATTTCCTACAACAAGGTCTTTGGCTACTATTTGGAAGTGACCCATGTGCACAAGGACAAGGTGCCAGACTCCTGGATTCGCAAGCAGACCCTAGTCAATGCGGAGCGCTACATCACGCCCGAACTGAAGGAATACGAAGAGAAGATCCTTCATGCAGAAGAGCGGATGATTGCGCTCGAGCAAAAATATTTCCAAGAACTGGTGCTGGAAGCGGCGGCCTATGTCGTTCCGATTCAACAAAACGCCAAGGTTCTGGGCACACTGGATGCTTTGCTGTCTTTTGCCAAGGTGGCCAGCAGCAACAACTACAGCCGACCAAAAATTTCGGATACGGAGACCCTCGAAATCAAGGAAGGAAGACACCCGGTGATCGAAAAACAGTTGCCACTAGGCGAAACCTACGTGCCCAACGACATCTACTTAGATCACGACAGCCAACAAATCCTCATCATTACAGGCCCCAATATGGCGGGTAAATCGGCCTTACTTCGGCAGACCGCCCTCATTGTATTGATGGCGCAAATGGGAAGTTTTGTGCCGGCGAGTTATGCCCGTGTAGGGATCATCGACAAGGTCTTTACCCGAGTAGGGGCGTCTGACAACCTTTCCAAAGGCGAGTCTACCTTTATGGTGGAGATGACCGAGACGGCGAGTATTCTCAACAATCTTTCCAGCCGAAGCCTGGTCTTGATGGATGAAATCGGGAGAGGCACCTCCACCTACGACGGCATTTCCATCGCCTGGTCCATTGTAGAGTACCTGCATCAGCACCCCAATTGCAAGGCCAAGACCTTGTTTGCTACGCATTACCACGAGTTGAATCAGCTCGCTAGTGATTTTCCACGCATCAAAAACTTCAATGTCTCCGTCAAGGAAGTAGGCAACAAAGTCATCTTTATGCGTACGCTAAAGGAGGGAGGAAGTGAACATAGTTTTGGGATCCATGTGGCGCAGATGGCCGGTATGCCCAACCCCATTGTGCTCCGCGCCTCTGAGATCATGAGTCATTTGGAAAAAGATAAATCCACAAAGGAGAAAAATGCGAAGTTGAATTCGGTTCCCAAATCGAATTTTCAATTGCAGCTCTTTGAGATGGATCCCAAATTGGCGGAAGCCAAAAAATTATTGGATGAGCTGGATATCAACACCATATCCCCGATTGAAGCCTTGCTCAAGTTGCACGAGCTGAAAAAGAAAATGGAGTAACCAAGCCATAGTTCAGCTTCAGGAGTGGCCCCAAGGCGAATTTTGAGGCAATTGGCCGGAAAGAATTTGAAGGGCCACGAAAAAAATCTTGGGATTTGCCTTGTAAAAATATGAAGAGGGATTACATTTGCATCCACAATGCGAGAGTAGCTCAGCTGGTAGAGCACGACCTTGCCAAGGTCGGGGTCGCGAGTTCGAATCTCGTCTCCCGCTCAAAAGCCCTTGAAAAAGGGCTTTTTCATTTCAGATCAGGGATACTTGACTGAAAACTCTATATCGGTAGAGGAAGCCGGGATGGTGGAATAGGTAGACACGCAAGACTTAAAATCTTGTGGCCATCTGGCCGTGCGGGTTCGATTCCCGCTCCTGGTACAAAAGCCCCGTATTCCTACGGGGCTTTTTGTTTTTTAGACCTACTT
This sequence comes from uncultured Algoriphagus sp., assembly GCA_903952135.1. Lineage (GTDB taxonomy): Bacteria > Bacteroidota > Bacteroidia > Cytophagales > Cyclobacteriaceae > Algoriphagus. Next base: position 20,708 of record CAJBER010000036.1, on the reverse strand, counting down.
GTAAATCAATTCGTAGTATTCTCGGGCCATACGGTTGCTTTCAAAAGTGACCCGCACGTCTTGCATTCCCGCTTGAACAATATCTCTCCACTTTCTTTTGTTGCTGTAGTAGAGCGGGAGAATTTCACTGTTCAAAATTTGGTACAGGTTTTCCAAATCCTGATCATCTTGGTCTTCGATAGGCAGGTGGTGGTAGTCGCATTGGGGAACGATGAAACTGTTTTCCCCGTGACGTGCAAACTCACAAATCCATCCATCATCCGTGCTGAAGTTGACCGAGCCATTCATGGAGGCGGTCATTCCTGAGGTGCCGGAGGCCTCTCGAGGCACTCGAGGATTGTTGAGCCAGAGATCTGAGGCCTGCTTCAAGCGCTTACTCAATCCCAATTCATAACCCACGCAGACGGCTACGTTTTTGTGTCGCTTGCTAAGGTGTACCAGGGAGTTGAACACGGAAATGGCCCCATAATCCATGGGATAGGGCTTGCCAGCCCAGATGATTTGAACCGGAAGTTGTGAATTATTCACCAGGGCCTCGAATTTTTCCAAATCCCGGGCAATCAAGTCTGGTCGTTTGTAGGAAGCAAAGCGTCTTGCCCAGACGATGGTCAATACGTCGGGATCAAAAATTTTGCCCGTTTGGTCGGCCACGATTTCAAAAGCCCGTTTCTTCAAGTAGCGCTTTCGGTCGTCAAATGCCGCATTGTCTGCTTCCTCCATGAAGCGGTACAATTGCTTGTCTGCCCAGTATTTCCAGTTTTGTGCGTTGGTGATGGATTGGATGGCCGGGATTCCAGCGTAGCCTCCCCACATCTGTCTACTCACTTCACCGTGAAGTTTGCTCACCCCATTGGCTGCACGCGCAAAACGCAAGGCGGCCAAACTGTGATTGAACTGGGTGCCCTCCATCCCGGTAAGTTGTCGTACCTCCTCCGCCGAATGCCCGTAGAAGTAACTCATCTTTTCACAGAGGTGGAAATCGTGTTTCTCATTGCCCGCTTCCTCTGGGGTGTGGGTGGTGAATACCATTCGCTTTTGGACCTCTTCCTTATTCCCATACTTTTTCATCAGGTAAAAGGCGCAACTGACCCCATGTGCTTCGTTGAGGTGGTAGACCTCTGGATTGAAGCCTAAGATGTCGATTAGCGTGGCGCCCCCAATGCCCAAGAGCATCATTTGCGCCACTTTGGCCGCGGTGTCCGAGTCGTACAAGCGATGGGTGATCGTTTGGCTTAGGTAGTCATTTTCCGGGAGGTCGGTGCTCAACAAAAATAATGGTGCAGACTGGAAGGTCTCTGGGGCCAGGTAAAAGGCCTTTACCCAGACCGGCTGGTTGTGAACGAGCACAGTAAACTTGATGCCGGTGTCTTCCAGAAAACTATAGTTTTTCTCATACCACTCTGCCTTCAAGGTTTGGTCCTGATTGCGAAGTTGATCGTAGTACCCATACTTCCAAAGGATTCCGATGCCGATCAGGTTTTGCTTCAGTTCGAATGCGCTACGCAAATGGGAGCCCGAGAGGAAGCCGAGTCCGCCACTGTAGATCTTTAGGGGCTGGTGGATGGCAAATTCCATCGAAAAATAAGCCACTGACTTGGAGAATGCAGGCGCAGGAGAGTAAGGGACCGTATAGTTCTTGAATTGTGTCATTGCGATTGGGGTGAGCGAATCGAAATTTACAACCAAATGCTGGAAGCGTGGATAAATTTTAATGCAAAACAAAAAAAGGCCCCGCATTGTGCGGGGCCTTTTGCCAGTTAAGTAGTTGGAAGGGCGGTCCGTGCGGCTCGATCCGGATCGTTTTGCACCTCAGAGACATCGTTGAGCACCATGGTTTCTCCTTTTTCTGCCGTGAATTTAGGCCAGGAAGGGAGTCCTGCTCCATTTGGATTGCCCGTTTTCATAAACGCGAGCAAGGAAGCGGACATTTTCTCCGCCAATAGTCGTGGACGTTTTCCACCACCCGTATGGGTGTACATGCGGTCGGTATTGTCGTACCAAAAACAGATGTCAATGCAATGGAAGGCGCGCATTCGGCCATTGTATAAGTTGGGCTCCCAGCCAAACCAGGCCATGTAAACTGGGGCTTTTTGTTTGGATTTTGCGTTGCCACATGCCACCGCATTCTGTCGGTTGGAAGCGGCCAAGGTCATGATTTCTGCGGGCTTTTTGCCAGGGAAATTGCTTTTGTAGGCTTGGTAAACCGCTGCCGCCTTATCCGCAAATCGGGACTTCATGGCTTCGATGATTTCTGCTTCACCGGCGGCTTCTAAAGCCGGGTTGGTACGGGTAGCCCCCCATTCGTGGAAGGTAGTGCAGATCATCAGCGGCATGTCATTGGTATGGTCTGCTGAACTACCAAAGAACTCGCCTTTGGGGACGTTTACTCCGTCTGCTACTGGACCAAAGCCCCCTCTAAATCCAGGCAATGGATTCTCTTTGCGCAAGCGATCTAGGGCCTTGTTGGCCACATCGATGTAAGTTCTCCAAGGAATATCTTGAAGTTTGTCCACCTCATTGGGAGCGAAGCCGGCGGCCTCTAGTACATAACTTCCCAACTTTCTGCTGTATTCCTGATCATTGGCCTTCAGCATGCTTCCGCTCAAAGCGACGCCTTTGTGCACAAGCCCTTTGGCGGCAGGCATGGCCATGGTGCAGGTTACCTTTGCTCCCCCGCCCGATTGTCCCATGATGGTGACATTGTTGGGGTCGCCACCGAAGTTGGCGATATTGTCTCGCACCCAATGCAAGGATGCGATGATGTCGAGTTGGCTAACATTTCCTGAAGCCGCGTACTTTTCTCCACCTACCCCAGAGAGATCGGTGAATCCAATAGGCCCAAGGCGATGGTTGATGGACACAAATACGGCCTCTCCCTTTTTGGCAAAATTTTCTCCGTGGTAGCCATCCTGTTCAATCCCGTTTCCGTTCGTAAAGCCTCCTCCATGTAACCAAACCAGCACGGGGCGTTTTTTCCCATCCCCAAGGCTGGCGGTCCATAAGTTGAGTTTGAGACAATCCTCGGATACGTCGTCGTAGTTCCAGTGATCTGCAAAGGAAGCATGCGCATTCCCGTAGCGGCGGTCCATGATCTGAGGAGCGGTATTTCCCCACCAAATGGTGTCTTTGACTCCTTCCCAAGGACTGGGTTTTTGTGGAGGCATGAAGCGATTTTTACCGGAGGTATCTGCTCCATAGGGAACTCCAAGAAAGGTATAGACCCCATTGAGTTGGTAGCCTCTGATTTTCCCAAAAGAGGTATTTGCTACGGCAATGTCGTCCCCTATGTGGAGGTATTGTTCCTCTGAGTCTGCTGCGGGAGTAGCATTCGAAGAGGAGGCACTTACCGCCAAGGGGGCAGCAGCGAAAGCGGCGGAACCCAAGCCGATTTTTTGAAGGAAAGAACGTCTATTGGTTTTCATAGTGGGGCTATTTGATGTGCTAATTCCTTCAATATCAGCCCAAAGGATTGAATTAGCAAGTAGAAAGGGGCTTTTTTGGGGGGTGAAAAATGGGGGTGTTAAACGGAAAAAATTGGAGACTGGAGGGAATACCAATTTGTCCCAAACCGACATGAACCACCTAGAAACAAAGAAGCCGTTGAACATGTGCTGTTCAACGGCTTCTGAATGGTGGAGGAGAATTCTTAGAATTTGACCTTTGTCTCAAGTCGTTGGCCGGCGCGCTGCACGACCACCTGGGTAGAATCTCCCTTTTTAAATACGCTCAAAGCACGCATGTAGCCCATCATGTCGTTGATGGTAGAATCTCCGAGTTGGATGACGATGTCACCTTTCATCAAGCCAGCAGCCTGGGCAGGCTTGCCTTCCGATACTCCGTCTACGCGCATCCCTTTGCCGTCGTAGAGGTAGTCGGGTACTACGCCCATGGAAACGGTGAATCGAGGAGAATCACTGGAGTCTTTGGTTTTGGTGAAGGCCAACTTGGGTTCGGCGTCCAGCCCAGCAATTAGTCTAGAAATGTAGCGAACGACTTGTACCAGTCCTTCGTAATTGATTTTTTCCGCATCATCACTAGGCTTGTGGTAGTCTTCGTGCTGACCCGTGAAGAAGTGCAGCACCGGCAGATCCTGCAGGTAAAAAGAAGTATGATCAGACGGCCCTACCCCGGATTCGGAAGGAACCAGTTTAAGGCTATCGGTATTGATGGGGTCAAGCACGGGAGAAAAACTAGGGCTTGTGCCTACGCCATGGACAGCCAGGGATTTTTCAGCATTTAGTCGGCCCACCATGTCCATGTTGATCATGTAGTTGACCGTCTTCAGGTCTAGGGTTGGGTTTTTGACAAAATAATTGGAGCCCCAAAGCCCATTTTCTTCCCCAGAGAAAGCGATGAAGAGAATGTTGCTTTTAAGTGTTTCGTACTTGAAAATCTTCGCAAGCGCCAAAAGTGCGGCGGTACCCGAAGCATTATCGTCCGCGCCATTGTGGATGGCTGAATCTCCTCGGTGGAGTGAGCCTTGTCCGCCCATGCCCAAGTGATCAAAGTGGGCGCCGATCACGATCGTTTTGTCTGCTTTTTTATCTAAATAAGCAATCACATTTCGACCGGTCACGCCCGCTCCGTCGGTACCAATCACCGCCTCCTCGTGAGGGTTGCTTGGCTTGGAAACGGTGAACTCCTGGAAAAACCCAGCTGTACCCATGGGGGTCAGTCCTAACTTTTCAAACTCTTGGGCAAGGTAGTCGGCGGCTTTTTGCTCGCCAGTCGTGCCTATGGCTCTCCCGCCCAAGTCATCGGCAGCGAGAAAGTACACGTCCTTTTTCAGCGAAGCGTGTAATTCTTCGTCCGTAGGAGGCCCATCACAGGATCCAACGAGTAGCGCAAAGACAAGAAGGGGGAGGAACTTAAATAGTTGTAGTTTCATTGGGAGGGATATTTAGCCCAAAGATAATAAGTAGTATCTTTGCGGGCACATTCTTTCTAGTCAAGATTACAGATGAAAACTTTACGCCAACTGGGAATTGTACTTCCCCTGCTTATTTCCTCCCTTACCCTTATGGCCCAGGAGAAGCGATCCGCTTCGGATTCGTTGTTGCTTCACCCAGAGGAGATGAAATACCTCAAAAACATCAAGCAACTTACTTTTGGGGGCAACAATGCAGAGGCTTACTGGTCTTTTGACGATAGCAAACTGGTGTTTCAGTCGGACTTCGCGAAATGGGGAAACTCTTGCGACCAGATGTTTTACTTAGACTGGAAAAAGGATGATTTGTCCAAGAACATCCCCGCTCGACTCAGCACAGGGCTTGGTCGTACCACCTGCGCCTATTTTCTCCCAGGAGACAAAACCATCGTATATGCCTCTACCCACTTGGTAGACCCAGCCTGCCCTCCAGTACCTGAGCGAAGAGCCGATGGCAAATACGTGTGGCCGATCTACCCTAGCTTTGATATTTTCACTGCCGACATGAAGGGAAACATTCTTTCCCAATTGACCAAAGAGGACGGCTATGATGCAGAGGCCACGGTATCTCCAAAAGGCGATAAAATCGTGTTCACTTCAATGCGTACCGGCGACCTGGAATTGTTTACCATGAATATTGATGGGACTGACGTCAAACAAATCACGACCGAATTGGGCTACGATGGGGGCGCTTTCTTCTCTCCCGATGGAACCAAGTTGGTTTGGAGAGCCTCTAGACCACAGACTCCGGAAGCGATCCAAGAATACAAAGACTTATTGAAAGAGGGATTGGTGAAGCCAACCGACATGGAATTGTATGTGTCCAATGTAGATGGCACAGACATCCGCAAGATCACCAGTTTGGGTAAGGCCAACTGGGCACCCTTCTTCCACCCATCTGGCAAGAAGTTGATTTTTGCATCCAACCACCAAACCCAGCGCGGGTATCCCTTCAACCTGTTTATGGTCAATCTAGACGGCACAGGGCTTACGCGAATTACGCATGACGGTACCTTTGATGCCTTCCCGGTATTTTCTAACAATGGCAAGTACTTGGTATTTGCCTCCAACCGTAACAATGGGGGCACACGCGACACCAACCTCTTTGTAGCGGAGTGGATTGGAGACTAAGCCAGCTTAGGTAATAGTAGTTCCTTTCAGAAATTACAGGTTTTCCAAATCGAGGAGATAGGCTTCGGCTTGCGCTAATATGGCCTGCTGATTGCCCATCTTGTCCCAGGTGCGGTAGACCATGCCGATGCGTGGATTTTTCTCAAGCAGGTCTCGGTTGCGCGCATGGAAATGCCAATAGAGGCTATTGAAAGGGCAGGATCCTTCCCCCGTTTTTTTGTCGGCCTGGTAGGCGCAGGTACTGCAGTAGTTGCCTTGCTTTTTGATGTAGTTGGCCGAAGATACGTAGGGCTTGGTGCCGACGATACCTCCGTCTGCGAATTGGCTCATGCCGCGGGTATTCGTGATTTCGACCCATTCGATGGCGTCGATGTAGATGCCCAAGTACCAGCGATCAACTTCGTCGGGATGAATGCCCGCCAGTAGGGCAAAGTTGCCTGTCACCATTAGCCGCTGGATGTGGTGGGCATAAGCCAAATCCAAGGACTGCTGGATGGATTGGCTGAGGCAGTTCATTTTTGTGTTACCCGTCCAAAACCAATCCGGAAGTTTCCGGTCATGGCCAAAGTAATTGAGTTGGGCAAAATCCGGCATTTTGGCCCAGTAAATTCCCCGCATGTACTCTCGCCAACCGAGGATTTGTCGGATAAATCCTTCTACTTGGGCAATGCCAATTTGGTCTTGGCGCCTGGACCAGTAAGCCTCCACAGTCTGTACCACTTCCAAGGGGGAGATCAGTTTGCAGTTGAGGGAAAAACTCAAACGGGAATGAAAAAGGTAAGGGTCCCAGGTAGTGAGCGCGTCCTGGTAGGAGCCAAAGTGGACAAGTAGGTGTTCGCAAAAATGGTCCAGGAGTTCGAGGCTTTCTTTTCGGGAAGTGGGCCAGACGAAGGCTTCGGTGTCAATGGTTCCCACGGTGCTCACTCCACAGCGATCCAGCAGGTCTACGATCGGACCTGCCTGCTTGGGGTGGAGGCGTGGCGCAAGAATCAGGGACTTGTCTTTTAGGGCTTGGCGATTGTCTTGGTCGTAATTCCATTGGCCGGTGAGCGGCTGGTTTCCCTCCATCAAGACCTGGTACTTCCGGCGCATCTCCCGGTAGAAGGACTCCATTAGGAAGGTCTTTTTTCCCTTAAAAAAGTTCGTTAAATACTCCCGGTCACTCAAGAAATGTTCGGTGTCAAAGGCCTGGCAAGGGATGTCAAGGTCTGCACAACAAGCCTGGAGTTGCTGATCCAGTCGGTATTCATCCGGGAGCAGGTATTCAAATCGAGTAAACCCTTCTTTCCTGACCAGGGCCTGAACTTGGGCCGGGAGCGATTGCTGATTTTGTGGATCGTCAAGGGTCAGGTAGATGAACTGGTGTCCTTGCGCTTGGAGTTCCTGTGCGAATTGGCGCATGGACAAGAAAAAGCCAACCACTTTTTGGATGTGGTGGGTGACGTAGTCGGTTTCCTGACGCATTTCCAGCATCAGGTAGGTGACAGAGGAGTTGGGCGCGGCAAACCAGGAATGCTGGCTATTCAATTGGTCTCCCAACACCAGACGGAGGATTTTCGTCATAAAAAAAGGGCTTTACTTACTAAAGCCCTTTTTGCTGGGGAATGTTTTGATTTAACTGGCGGCAGCAATTTGATGCGCGAAAAGGCTGTGGCTACCACTGAATCATCTCCTGATTGCGGAGGAGGTCTTCAAACCGCTCTCGCTTGCGAATCAAGTGGGCCTTGCCCTCCCAAACTAGTACTTCAGCAGGCAGGAGGCGGGCATTGTAATTGGAGGCCATCGTAAATCCGTAGGCGCCGGCGTTTTTGAGCACCAACAAGTCACCTTCCTTCACGGTATGGAGTTGGCGGTGAGCGGCAAGGGTGTCCGTTTCACAAATGTAGCCCACCACAGTGTAGGGCGCAGTGGCTCCTTCGCGGTTGCTGAGGTTGTAGATGTCGTGGTAGGCATCGTACATCATGGGACGGATGAGGTGGTTGAGCCCGGAGTCTACCCCCACAAAATGAAGGGTTGGGGTTTCTTTCACTACCGTGGCCTGCACCACCAAGTAGCCTGCTTCAGAGACGAGGTATTTCCCCGGCTCGATCCAAAGCTCCAATGCGCGTCCGTATTTTTCACAAAATTCTAGAAAAGCTGCGCTCACAATGCGACCGAGTTCGGGGATATCTGTAGCCGTATCCTCTGTGCTGTAGGCCACCTTAAATCCACCACCAAAATCGAGGAAGCGTAAGTCAGGAAACTGCATGGCCGCTTCAAACAAGACTTTTCCGCCCTTCAAAAACACCTCGGCATCGTAGATGTCCGAACCGGTGTGGATGTGTAATCCTGCCACAGGGATTTGGTAGCGATGTACCAACTTCAGGATTTGAGGCAGTTGCTCTATCGAAATTCCAAATTTGCTTTCCTTGTGTCCCACTGAAATTTTCAGGTTTCCACCTGCAAGAATGTGCGGATTGAGGCGGATGCATATCGGCACAGTGCTGCCGTAGGTCTGTCCAAATTTTTCCAAAAGCGGAAGGCTATCCACATTGACCATGACCCCGATTTTTACGGCTTCTTGGATTTCTGCAAAAGATACTCCGCTAGGTGTATACATGATTTCAGCAGGGCTGCTGCCTGCCAAAAGCCCGAGTTTGACCTCCTCTAAGGACACCGCATCGAGTTCGGCTCCGGCTTTCCGAATCAGGCTCAGTACGGAAAGGCTAGAAAGGGCTTTCGTGGCATATTTGATTCGAAGCGGAACGGCGGCAAAAGCAGTTTGTAGCGTTTGAATTTGCTGCACAATTTTTTCCCCATCATATAGGTAAAGGGGGGTTCCAAATTCTTTGGCCAAGGCTTCGATGGCTACACCTTGAATGTGCGTGGGCTTGAGCACGAGCGGAGGAGATTAGGTTGAATCGGCAAAAATACCCAAACAATAAAAAAGGAAGGCATAGAACCTTCCTTTTTTTGGGTATGTAATTAGAAAACCAACAAATTCGAAATGCTAGAATACGGTCTAAAAGGGGAAATTGAAAGAAGATTCTTTAGATTACTCGTTAAAACATGTTAAGAATGCCCCCTTACCCCGCTATCCGCTTAATTTTGTAGCATGTCCAAAAGCAACATTACGTTGATTATTGTCTTGATGTCCCTGGCGAGCTTTGGCTTGATGGGCTTTCAATACTATTGGATACGTAATGCGATTCGGATCAACAAGGAGCGTTTTGACCAAAACGCGCTGCAGGCCTTGTCTGGAACCGTCGCGGAATTGGAGAAGGGAGAGACCTCAGATGTGCTGCTCAATAAATTGATTAAGGACCCGGAGTTAAAGGAGTCCATCTTCAAAAAAATTGATCCCATTGAGTTGCAGATCAACACCAACAGAACGTATACACGGCCTTCCTTAGTAGATACGCTAGTCCTATCTCCGGTACCTCAAGTGAGCAGCACCTTTCGCAGAATGTTGCTGTCGAGGGGGATGGATGTTACTATTTTGTCGGAACTCGAAAACTTTTTTGCTTACATGACTCCTGAGGTGGCGTCCTCCATATTTACCCCTGACGAAATGCAGATTTTGCTCCAAGAGAAGGAGCGGCAACTCGAATACTTAAACCAGAAACAGCGATTTGCCAGGGAGCAGCCTCGCCCTTACACCGGAATTGTGCCTCAATTTGACACCGAGGTCAATCTTTCGGATGATGCCTTGGATAAAATTCGAAAAACCAACATCAAGATTGAGTTGATGAATCAGGCTTTTTCCGAACTCGCAGAGGGACAGCAAGCGATTATGGATCGTCTCGACACGGCACAGTTGCGTCGCTTGTTGAAAAGCCAGTTGTTGGAAAAGGGAATCACAGAGGATTTTGAATTAGGAATCAAGCAGGGAGAGGGAGACTTGATTGGCGTTGGGCAATTGCTCGATCCTCAAGTCTTACTTCAAGAGGGGCTTCAGTCCAAATTGTTTCCAAACGATATTCTGGGCAACGACAATTTTGTCTACGTGTATTTTCCTGAGAAAAGTAGCCACGTGTTTCGGCAGGTATGGCTTCCGATTTCCAGTTCCATCCTCTTTATTTTGGTGATCATTTTTTGTTTTTACTATGCGATACGGATCATTTTAAAACAGAAAGCCCTGTCTGACATCAAAAATGATTTTATCAACAACATGACCCACGAGTTTAAAACTCCGCTTGCCACGGTAAGCCTTGCGGTAGAGGCCTTGCAGGATCCCGAGTTGAGCAATCAGGACACCTTTCGAAACCGGTATTTGGGAATCATCCGTGAAGAGAATAAGCGCCTGGTAACCCAGGTGGAAAAAGTATTGCAGGCGGCAGCCCTGGATAGAAATGAGTTTGATCTCAAATTGGAGTCCATTCACCTGCCGGCAATGCTGCAGGCCTGCATGGATCAGTTTGCCCTTCAAGTAGAAAACCGAGGAGGAAAAATTGAATTCATCTGCGAAATGAAAGACCCCTACATCGTGGGAGATGTTTTTCACCTGACCCACCTTTTCAACAACCTGCTGGACAATGCCAATAAGTATTCTCCATCCAACCCTAGCATCCGAGTGGCCGTAAAAGAACAGGGCCCCGAAGTTCAGATCACCTTACAGGACCAGGGAATAGGCATGAGTCGGGATGCGGTAAAAAAGATTTTTGACAAATTCTACCGTGTTCCTACTGGCAACGTCCACGATGTAAAAGGCTTTGGCTTGGGTTTATCCTATGTAAAAACAATGCTTGAGGCCCACCATGGCACGATCCAGGTGCAGTCCGAACTTGGAAAGGGGAGTTCCTTCACCATTAACCTACCTAAAAAACAATGAGCAAGGCCAAACTATTAGTTGTAGAAGACGATCCCAACCTAGGAGACATCCTCCAGGAATACCTGCAAATGAAAGGATACGACACCACGCTTTGCCGTGATGGAGAGGAAGGTTGGAATAAGTTTAAGAAAGACAAGTTTGACTTGTGTCTGCTGGATGTGATGATGCCCAAAAAAGACGGATTCACCCTAGCCAAGGAAATCAAGAAAGTGCAGGAAGATCAACCGGTACTTTTCCTGACTGCTAAAAATCAAAAAGAGGATGTAATCGATGGCCTAAAAATTGGTGCCGACGATTACCTGACCAAGCCGTTTAGCATGGAGGAACTTTTGTTGCGGATATCCGCCATCCTCAAGCGTACGCAAAAAGGAGCCGCCGTTAGTCCCTTAAAAACCTACACTTTTGGAGCCTTTGTGCTGCACTACGATGAGCAATACATCGAAGGGCCAGAAGGAAAGCACAAACTTACCTCTAAGGAAAACGAACTGATTCGACTTCTTGCCTCCGAAACCAACAAATTGGTCAACCGAAGCCACGCGCTCAAGCAAATCTGGGGCGACGACAGTTACTTCAATGCACGTTCCATGGATGTGTACTTGAGCAAAATCCGAAAAATCTTGAAGGACGATCCTCGAGTGCAAATCATCACCGTTCATGGGGAAGGATTTAAACTCATTGTAGGCGAAGCCTAAGAAACCAATTCCGCTCCGATTCCAGGACCTGCAGGGTAACGCACTTCTGTAGGAGAGATCTGCACGCCTCGCGCAGGATCCTTGGCCAAGAGCATGGCCCCATCCATGTCGACATAGTCCAGCAATGGAGCAATGTGCGCGATCGCACTAATTCCAACAGAGGATTCGGTCATGCAGCCCACCATGGTCTTCATGCCCAAGCCTTTGGCTTGCTGGATCATGCGCAGTGCAGGGGTGATGCCCCCGGCTTTGACCAATTTGATGTTGATCCCATGAAATCTACCCTGACATTTTTCAACATCGCTTTCGTGGATGCAACTTTCATCTGCCATGACAGGAAGTTTGGACTGCGCATACACCTCTTTCATTCCCTCTAGGTTGTCTTTTGCCAAAGGCTGCTCGATAAATTCGACACCAAGAGCGGCCAACTCCTCAGAATAGGCGATGGCTTGTTCCACCGTCCAGGCACAGTTGGCATCCACCCGGAAGATGGACTGGGTGTGCTTTCGGAGTTCGCGGACGATCTCCAAGTCATGTGCAGTACCCAACTTAATCTTGTAAATGGGCCAATCCACTTCTTTCAACTTGGCACACATTTTTTCGACCGTGTCGATTCCGATGGTAAAGTTGGTGGTGGGTATGTGGGCAGGATTTAGGCCCAAGTATTCGTAGAGTTTTTTCCCCTGTTTTTTAGTGTACAAGTCCCAGGCCGCCAGGTCAAGCGCGCATTGCGCAAAGGGGTTGGATTGGAAAACTTCCTTTCCCAGTTGCCACAATTCGGCCGGAGTCGTCCATCCTCCTCCCAAAAGAAGAGGCTTGAATTTTTCTAAGGCTGCCCGCATGTTGTCCAAAGTAATGCCGTAGAATGGGTTGGTGGTAGACTCCCCAAGGCCATACAGTCCTTCGTCTTCTAACCGGACGATTAAGGTTTCCTGCACCTCCCGGCTTTGATGGGCGATGGTAAATCGGTGCTTCAAGGGAAGGTCAAAGCCTTGGACATGTAAATTCATGGCATGATTTTTTTGGGTTTGACAAAAATAGCGGGAATTATTGCAGTCCTTTCCCTAGTTTTAATTCAAAATACCTGAAAAGATATGCATCACCATTGGATTGGTTTGAAAAAGAGCCTGTTTGTCTCGCTACTTTTTTTGGGCATGGGCCTAAGCTTTTCTCAAGCCCAAACGGTAGCTCCTCGCCTGAAAGCCGCAGATTTGGCCTCGGCCTATGAAACGTACCGGGAGCCGGCAATTACACATCGACGCTTTACCCATGCGAACTTGCAGCCCTTGATCCAAAAGCATGCCGCTCAATTTCAGGTCACTGCGCTCGGAAAATCCGTCATGGGAAAGTCCATCAGTTCCTTGGATTGGGGAACGGGTACGACCAAAGTGATGCTCTGGTCGCAGATGCATGGCAATGAGAGCACGGCGACCATGGCCTTGTTTGATCTATTTAATTTTCTAGAAGGAAAAGGTGACGCGCACCAGGAATTGCGGGACTTACTACGATCCCAATTGCAACTCAAGTTTATCCCCATGCTCAACCCGGATGGGGCAGATGCATTCAAGCGGAGAAATGCCTTGGATATCGACCTCAACCGTGATGCAATTTCCTTGATTTCGCCAGAGGCGGAAATCTTGAAAAAAGCGCGAGACGACTTTGAGCCCGAGTTTGGCTTCAACCTCCACGATCAACAGATCTACTACAACGTGGTCAATACCCCCAAGCAAGCCACGATTTCCCTGTTGGCGCCGGCATACAACGAAGCCACGGAGATCAATGAAGTTCGCGGAAGGGCCATGCAGACCATTGCAGGGATGAACGAGCTCCTGCAGGAATTGATTCCTGGACAGGTGGGCAAGTATGACGATGCCATTGAGCCAAGAGCTTTTGGGGATAACATTCAGAAATGGGGCACGAGCACCATTTTGATTGAGTCCGGAGGCTTAGTCGGAGATACCGAAAAGCAAGAAATCCGCAAGATCAACTTTATGATTCTCCTGAATGCCCTGCATTCCATCGCAACCAAGAGCTATACCCAGTACCAGACGGCGGAGTATTTTGCCATTCCAGACAATGGAATTCAGTTGATGGATTTGGTGATCAACGAGGTGCAGGTGCCTGTCAATGGAAACTGGTATCCGGTAGATCTAGCTATCCGAAGACGGGAAACGGAGTCTGCAGGAGGATACTTCCTTGCGGGCTCAGTGGAGGACCTAGGGGATATGCAAGTGTTTTTTGGGATGGAAACTCTAGATGCCTCTGGCCTGAAGTATCAGGAAGGCAAGGTGTATCCTACTCCTATTGAAAGTGTAAAGGAAGTCACGACTGAAAAAGCAATGGAACTCCTGCGTCAGGGCTTTATGGCCATCAAAGTGAAGCAGGGAAGCCCAAGGCAGTTGCACGAATTACCGTTGGTGGTGTTGAAAAGCAGTGACAAGTATTCCGGAGGATGGACTACCGGGGCGGCACCCAACTTTTTCTTAACTCGGGAAGGAAAACTAACCCACGCGGTGGTGAACGGGCACCTGATTGACCTAAGTCGCCTTCCTACTGAAAAATTCCGGAACCGCATCTTTTGATGCGGTACGACTCCTCTAGGCTAAATCCATGAAATCCAAAGAAAAAGGGGCTGGTCTCCATCCCCGCAATATTCATCAAGGACGCTACGATCTTCCCGCCTTGGCGGAGACAGTTCCGGAATTGAAAGAAGTCATTTTTACCAATGCCTATGGGCAATTAAGCATTGACTTTGCCAATCCAAACGCGGTCAAGCTGCTCAATAAAGCCCTGCTGCTCCATTTCTACGAGCTAAGTTACTGGGATATCCCCGAGGGATACCTCTGTCCACCAATTCCAGGGAGGGCAGATTATGTCCTACATGTAGGAGATTTGCTAGCTCGGGATCACGACCGAAAAGTTCCTCAAGGCGCTGAAATACGGGTACTAGATATAGGAACCGGCGCCAATCTGATTTATCCCATTTTGGGAACGAGTCTCTTTGGGTGGAATTTTGTGGGCACTGAAATTGAGTTTCAGGCCCTGTCCAATGCAGCAGAAATCATCTCGTCCAATTCAAGGCTTGTGGACAAGGTAGCGCTGCGGTACCAGGCGGATCCAGCGGTAATTTTCCAATCTGTCATTGAAGAAGGAGAATATTTCGATCTGAGTATATGCAATCCTCCCTTCCATGAGTCTGCCGACATGGCTAGACAGGGGAGTCAACGGAAAATCAAAAACCTCAAAGGGGATGCCCCTGCCGACCCAATATTGAATTTTGGTGGTCAGGCAACCGAGTTATGGACTGTTGGAGGGGAAATTGGGTTTATCGGAAGAATGATTCAGGAGAGTGTAACCGTTCAAACGCAGGTAGGCTGGTTTACGGTACTAGTTTCCAAAAGCACTCATCTATCCTACTTCCAGGGACAACTCGAAAAAGCAGGAGTAAAGTCTCAACGGGTCATCGAAATGGGCCAAGGAAATAAGCGGAGCAGAATTTTGGCTTGGAGTTTTCTCCGTTAATCTAATTTAGAAGAGTTATTCCCGCAGATTTTCGGGGAAAAAGAAACGCAGATCTGCGGTATTTCTCCGTCTAGATCCGCGTGAAAAAACATTTACTTTTTGGCTAGCCTGTGGAAAACTTCCAGGTACTGGTCTGTTACCCGATCCCAGGAGTATTTGGCAGTAAGCCCTTGACGAGCAGTTTGCCGCAATTCCTGAAGTTCAGCGGCCCCAGCCTCGGCTTTTTCCACGAGTTGCTGTACTGCCTCACTCGTTTTCTCGAAATACCACCCATGCTTTCCGTTTTGGAGCATCTCCTGGTTGAAGGGTGTATTTAAGGCTAGAATGGCACAGCCATAGCCCAAAGCTTTCAGCATGGCCGGGTTGGTGCCACCGAATTCATGCCCATGAAAATAGGCGTAACAATGTGAATAGAGGGAGGCAAGTACCAGCGGATCGGTAACATAGCCGGTAAAAAGGACGCGGGGTCCCTCCTGCTTTTTCACTTGCTGAGCCCAGGCATCCGAGAAAGGTGCATCGCCCACAATGACGAGGGGCTTGTTTGATTTGGATTGAAGGAATCCTTCGATAATCAGATCGGCATTGTTGTCCGGAATCAAACGTCCCACAATCAGGTAATACTCCCGAGAGTGGAGTTTCCAAGTTTGCAATGGACTGTCCTCCACATCCTCCTTGGGGTTGGCCCCGTAGGCAATCACGACCGAATCTTTCTGAAATTCCTCCAGGTAGACCCTACGCATCTCATCCGAATCGTTGATGATCTGGTCAAAAGAGCGGGTAGCCATCTTGGAGGCCCACTTAAAGTACCGTGCTCCCCAGCCTTTCCACTTGGGACGAAGCCATTCGAGGCCGTCTACGTTGATGGCCGTGGGCTTCCCAAAAATGCGGGCGAGCCACCCGAAAGGGCCATTCCCAGAGTTGACCACGAAAATCACATCCACATCCGAAAAGCAGGCATGCAGCATGGAAAAAAACGTATGGCTCAGCTGCGTGAGGCTTTTGGTTTCAAGAGCTGGCGTGTAGATGCACTCGATGCCATTGACTAATCGGGGGCGTGTGGGAAACAAGGATCGGTGGTTGTAGACCCGCACTTGCACTCCTCTGGCTTGCAAGCGCTCTCCCAATTCTTTCACCAGGGTATCGTAGCCCCCATAGACATAGGGGTAGCCTTTTGCGCCCATGATGGCTATTTTTAAATCAACAGGTGACGGCTTGCTTACCATTTATTCACGCATTTTTGATAAAGTCTTCTCCTATCTCTTCAAAATTTCTTTAAAGGCCTGTTCTAAAGATAGAAAAAACTTCTCCGCCGAAAATTCCTGCAACCTGATTCTCCCTTTTTCTCCCAATACCTTTCTTAGATCAGGATCATCCACCAAAAGTTTCATGGACTGAAAAAGTGATTCCTCCTCATTTTTTTCCAAAATCAAAGCAGCATCACCCGCCACTTCCATCAAAGCCCCTTGACGTGAAATGATGACGGGCAGCCCAAAAGAGAATGCTTCCAATACAGGCAATCCAAACCCTTCATTTGTGGAAGGGAAAACATAGCCCAAGGCATGCTGGAAATAAGACGCCAATTGCTCTTGACTTACATATCCTGTGAAATCGACTTTATCAGTCAATCCCAGGCTGGTGACCAATTCAACCAAATGATCGTAATCATCTAAAGTTTCTCGGGGACCTCTTTGTCCGACCAACACCAACCGGTGGCTTTCATAGCCCGCCATTTTTGTAAGTTTATCAAATGCCTGGATTAGTAAACTCAGGTTTTTTCTTTTCTCCAATACCCCGACATGAAGAAAATAGGCTGCTTGTGTAGTCGATTTCAAATCCGATAGGACTAAGCTTTCCGAAAGCCCAGAAGCCTGATAAACCACCTGAATTGGAATAGACTTAAATGGAGGCAATTGGTGCAGCCGCGTTTTGGAAAAATGAGTTATCGTGATGATCTCCCCATTTTTTTGCAACCCTTTTTCTAAAAAATAGAGGTAATACTTCAACCATAGACGTTGGTAATGTTCAGGGGTATCCCAAAAACAGGTGTCATGAACGACGGAAACTTTTTTCCCATTAGCGAAAATCGGACTTAAAATGTCAGGACTGAAGACGATCGACGCTTGGTGGTAATAAGATAGTATCGGCAACACCACCTGTTTTCTGAAGAAATAGAGCAGCTGAAAAAAGATGTTTTTCCACTTGGCTGTTTTTCCTCGAAAGAACTGATTTTGCTTTACTTTCTGGTAATTGGGGCTAATGATAAACTCAAATTCGCTGTTGTTTTTTTTGAGAATCTCATCGCACAGGGTAACGATATAGGTTTTGATCCCTGTTTGTGCCACATACAGGTAAAATACATCCACCACTACTTTTGGCCTATGCTTCTTCATTTTTGATTTTGGAGTATTCGTTCATGGCATACCCAACCATCCACCAAGTGATCCAATTTACATAGGCAAACAGCTCTGCGTTGGACGTGAAAAGGGGCAATAAGAGCCCTGTTTTCACAGCCGCAGCTGTAAATGCAATTCGTGCCGTCATGACGTTTTCAGTTAGCCTGAAAACCTGAATAGACCGGCTTATGGAAAACGCTAAGAGAAGGATGTACAAAATCATTCCTAAAAATCCCAGTTGCACCCCATAGATTAGGAATTGGTTTTCCCCTCCGATCCGTGCTTCATCGGTGACACTACCGGAATTGCCACTCATGGCCAATCCTACGCCCAAGGGATTTTGGATCATGGATTCGAGGGCAGTTACCCATTCCAACACATGGCCTACGCTTGATGCATTTTGGAAGGTTAGGGTATCGATCACGAAATAATAGAAGTCTTCAGAGGCAAAGAATACGACGAAGATGACAAATGCTGCGACTAGACCGAAACCAAATAGGATCAACCGATAGAGCTTAAAAATCACTGCAATAAAAAACAGCATGATAAAAAAAGCTCCAAATGCAGACCTTGAACTCGAGAAAAACAGACTTCCCATGGAGCAGAGCATGACAAGAGTGTAGGGGAAACTTTCTTCTCTTTTGGAGGTCAAAAACCAGATTAGCCCTGCCGCAAAACCTAAAAGTACGGAACTGGCCAACTCCAAAGGATCTGCAAAAAACGAGGCCAGTCTCTTGGTCATGGCTTGGGTTTCGAAGGTCCAGGATAACCCAAAATTGCCAGAAGGCTCCATATTGTATATGCCATAATTGAAAAGGGCATACCCTGTGAAGGTTTGTAAATGGGAACCGATAAATGCCTCAAAGAGATTGACCACGAATGCAGAAATCGCAATCACAAAAATGATCTGAAACAATCTTTTGACTTCAAAATCCTCGAAATTGGTGTTTCTACCAACGAAAAACACCAGGCCAGGAATGAGGATGTTTTTGAAGTAAAGGGCTTTTTCTACAAAACTGGGCTCTCCTATGGGTAATAAAAGAAAAATAAATGCCAACCCAATAAATGCCAATAAGAGCCATTCCACTGTTTGGAAGCGAATGGGATACTCAAAAATCTTTCGTCTGTAGAGTACAAAAATCAGCACAGATCCGATGACCACCAAGTCCTTGGCCACCTGGAACAAGGTGATTGGCAGCTTGGAATTTGTAGCCTGAAATAAAATACTTAAGAAGGTAGTATGAAAGGGGAGGTAGGCCGCCAAAAAAAACACCAGGTACTCCCACTTTCCTTTGAAGACCATGGCCTTCAGCGTGAAGTGCAGCAGCAGCGCATAGCCCAAAAGTGATAAAATAAAAAGTGTTTGAGCGATCAATGCAGTTCAGGCTTTTGACAGATCAAGGTCACTGTAAACCTCACAGGGCACCTTCCCTTGACTTTTATACCCCTGAATATATTCAATAAAAACTTACTTTGCTCAATGCCGATGATCCAGTCCGTCTTTATCCTGTTGTTTTTAAACGTACTGTATTTGAATTTTGGGATGGGGAGGACCGTTTGAAAATTGAAAAACCCAGTTTCGGTCAACGCTCCCACCATCTCATTGTAAGAGGACTCATTGAGATGCCCTCCTTGCGCCAGTATCCGTCCCGAGCTGGAATTGTCCATAATTCGAGTGACATCCATCGGACCAAACAGTCGATTTGGCATCACCAAGATGAATTTTCCTCCGGGCACCAAGCTCTCATAGACTGATCGAAGATGATCCATCAAATCCAAGGGCGAAAGGTGCTCGATTACATTATCTGAAAAGGCAAGTTCAAATTTTTCTTCGGTTCTGAAATTGATAATGCCGGAGGAAATGAACTTGATACTCGGATGATTTTGGAGGGTTTCGGGAATAAAGACATCCACTCCAGTAAGCTTTTTATAAGGAATCTTTTTTTGGATGTTCATTAGAAAATATCCTTCCCCACAACCAAAATCGATGATGGATTTTCCTTTCAGCTCTTTTTCAAAAAGGGTAACCTGAGGATCTTTGGTGGCTATTCTTTCTTCAAGCGAACTATCTTCCTTTGCTGTTCTGCCGTAAAATTGAAGGAGGTTGGAATAGAATTCATCGTATAAGCCCTCTCTTTTTTTGGCATCTTCTTCCTTCACCAACAATTTATGGTAATGATTTTCAAGCTTAAATGCCTCTTCAAGGACTTCAGGACTTAACCCGCTTTCTTTGGAGTAAGCTTCAATATCTGGGAATAATTGGGTGTTGGGACTTTTCATTAAATGGGTTTCATTTGGAAAAAAGACCTTCATAATGTCCTTTCAAAATTGCATTTACTTTTTGGAACCTACCATTTAATCCCAAATACAGAATGAAGGCAGCATTTTTTAGGGTTTGGTACAACAAACTTAATACAAAGGATACTGGATTTGAATGGCTTCGGATTAAAAAGAGGTGGTTTCTAGTCCGGTAAAAGTGGAGGATTGGAGGAATGACGCCTTCTTTGGTTTTGATTTTTTTGGAGGATCCTCCCGCGACATGATAAATTTTGGATTGAGGAAGGTAACGAAGTCGGAACCCTGATTTTTTGATTCGGAAGGACCACTCGACATCTTCGTAGTAGGCAAAAAACCGATTGTCCAACATTCCCGCCTTTTTGATTACAGCCGACTTCACAAGGATCGCACATCCCGTAATCCAGGGCGTATCCTTTTCCAGATCAAATTGCCCTTCATCTAGTTGCCCTATGCCGATGGACCAAGTCATTTCCACCCCCTTGAAATATCCGCCACCCGCATTCCATAGTTTATCCCGTTCCGCTTCAAACATGATTTTGGGCTGCACCGCGCCATAATCTGGGTTTTGTTCTAAAAAAGAAACTAAGGAATCCAGAAAGTCAGGTTCTACAAGGGTGTCATTATTCAGCAAAAGCACCTGATCAAAAAAATGGTCCAACGCCCATTGTATTCCAAGGTTGTTGCCTCCTGTAAATCCAAGGTTGTCAGGGCTAGTTAGCAACTCAATCTCAGGAAATTCGGATTTCAGCCTCTCTCCCGAACCGTCTATCGAACCATTGTCTACTAAAATAATTTGAAAATTGGAGTACTGCAGTTCTTTTAGGGATTCCAAGCAAGCCTTTGTCAGCTCATATCCATTCCAATTGACGATGATGATGGCTACCTTGGTAAAGCTGTTGGGCTCCATGCTAACTTCTCCCAAATTTTCTCTGAAT
>CAJBER010000035.1 GCA_903952135.1 uncultured Algoriphagus sp. | reverse complement strand
GATGTCCGTCCAGAAGCAATCTGGGTATTCAACGAATCAGGCCTTACCTGCCTCACCTGCCCAGAAAAAAGGGGAGAGCGACGCGATTGGGATTCCTTTGAATCCGAAAAAGCCCAGTTGGACTCCATAACCAAGATCCAACAGGATAGCCTAAGCCGCGCCAAACTCAAGGACACCTATTTCTTGAAGGAAAATTAAGCAGCTACTTACAGTTTAGATTAAGGTTGATTTAGGTGGTCCCGTCCCGCACTTGCGGGACGGGACCACTTTTTTTTGTACCTTCTAAAAAAACACAAAACCATGGATGTCATTGCCAAATTTTTAGGGGGCTCCGGTGTGGTCACCGGCTCCAAATACCTGATTGACTTGGGAGATTTTGAGTTTCTGGTCGATTGTGGATTGTTTCAAGGTGGACGAAAACTTCGCGAGCTCAACTGGGATAAATTTCCCATGCCGCTGGAAGACTTGGAAGCAGTAGTCCTTACGCATGCGCACTTGGATCACATCGGCTACCTACCCCGATTGGTTCAGCAAGGATTCTCAGGTCCAATCTACTGCACGGAAGCCACCGCTTCCCTAGCCAAAATCTTACTCCTCGACTCCGGCAAATTGCAGGAGGAAGAAGCTGAATATGCCCGCAAAAAAGGCTATTCCCGTCACGAGGACCCTCAGCCCTTGTACACCAAAGCTGATGCCGAAGCGGTATTCCCTCTATTTGTCCCGAAGCCTTTCGAGCACCCTTTTTCCATCCACCCAGCGGTCACAGTAACCTTCTTCCATGCAGGACACATTCTTGGAGCATCCATCGTCAAATTCCTGATTCAGGGAGAACGGGAAACCAAAAGACTAGTATTCTCTGGCGACTTGGGGCGCTACAAAGATCCGCTGCTTTTTCCCCCTGCCTGTATCCCAAAAGCAGATGTCTTGTGGATCGAATCCACTTACGGGGACCGAAAATCGGCCAACTCCAAACCAGAAGAGGAACTCGCTCGGGCCATCCGAGAAACCTTTGACCGGGGAGGTCTTGTCATCATCCCTGCCTTTGCCGTAGGCCGAACCCAACTCCTGCTCTACCACCTCTACCAATTGATGGAAAAGGGGAAAATTCCAAAAGCCCCTATATTTACCGATAGTCCCATGGCGATTGATGCCACTCAATTGTATCTAGATTACAGAAATGACCATCGTCTGAGTGCCATGCTATTGGAAGACGAACACGCCTTCAAGCATCCGCACCTGCATTACTTTCAGAAAAAGGAGGAATCCATGTCGCTGAACACCTACTCCGGAAAAGCGATCATCATTTCAGCCAGCGGGATGGCTACCGGTGGACGAATCCTGCACCACCTCTACCACCACCTCCCTCATGAAAAAAACGGGGTCGTCATCGTGGGTTACCAAGCCCAAGAAACTCGTGGCAGACGTCTGCTGGATGGAGAACAGAACATCCGAATCTATGGAGAGGAAGTTCCTGTACGGGCCAAGGTCTATCCTATCGAAGGCCTTTCTGCGCATGCAGACCAGGAGGAACTCATGGACTGGGCCGAAGGATTTACCGAGAAACCCAAATTCACCTTTGTGGTGCACGGGGAACCCAAAAGCGCGGAAGCCCTGGCCTACAAACTCAAGGAGGAACTGAGCTGGCACACTATCCTTCCCAACTATCTGGAATCCTTCGTTTTATTTGAAGGGATTTAACACCAACCCAAAAAAAAGAGCCTTGAAAACAACAGTCTTCAAGGCTCTTTCACTAATTAATTTATTCTTAATCCGCTTTCTCTTTTTTGGTTACCGATAGCGAAAGCTCAGTGGCTTCCTCCACATAATCGGCCGTAATCACATCCCCTTCAGATAGGTCTCCTTTCAAGATTTCTTCCGCAATCGCGTCTTCCAAATACTTTTGGATGGCTCGATTCAAAGGTCTTGCTCCATACTGCTGGTCATAGCCTTTATTGGCCAAGAAATCTTTCGCCTTCTCGGTGAGCTCGATTTTGTAGCCCAGGTCGGTGATGCGGTGAAACAACTTGCCCAAACTGATGTCGATAATTTTGTGAATATCATCCTTGCTCAGGGAGTTAAACACCACTACATCGTCCAAGCGATTCAAGAATTCAGGACTGAAGGCCTTCTTCAAAGCTGACTGAATGGTAGATTTCATGATTTCATCCTGATTATCCGCCTTGGCACGGTTGGCAAAACCAATACCCGCACCGAAGTCCTTCAAGTCACGCACCCCAATGTTGGAAGTCATGATGATGATCGTATTTCGGAAATCAACCCGTCTACCCAATCCATCTGTCAAAATTCCATCGTCCAACACCTGAAGTAGGATATTGAATACATCCGGGTGGGCTTTTTCGATCTCATCCAGAAGGACTACAGAATACGGCTTGCGACGCACCTTCTCGGTAAGCTGTCCCCCTTCTTCATAACCTACATAGCCTGGAGGTGCTCCTACCAATCGAGAAACGGAAAATTTCTCCATGTATTCGGACATGTCGATACGAATCAAGGAATCTTCTTTATCGAAGAGGTAAGTGGCTAGGGTCTTGGCCAATTCCGTTTTTCCAACTCCCGTAGGACCTAAGAAAATAAAGGAGCCGATCGGCTTCTTCGGATCTTTCAATCCTACGCGTGTGCGCTGAATGGCTTTGGTTAATTTCTTAATTGCCTCTTCTTGACCGATTACTTTGCCCTTCAGTTCCTCACCCATGTTGAGTAGCTTGTTGCCCTCTTTCTGTGCTACTCGCTTGGCCGGAATTCCGGTCATCATGGCGATTACTTCCGCCACATGATCTTCATCCACGGTAAAGCGCTTGGTCTTGCTTTCCTCTTCCCACTTCAACTTCGCCTCGTCCAATTGCTCCAAGAGTTTCTTTTCCTTGTCACGAAGCTGTGCAGCTTCCTCGTATTTCTGAGATTTGACTACGCGATTTTTCTCGGCTTTGATATTCTCTACCTCCGATTCCAAACGCAAAATATCCTCAGGAACATTGATGTTTTGGATGTGTACCCGAGCACCCGCTTCATCCAAAATATCGATGGCCTTGTCAGGAAGGAAACGATCGGAAATGTAACGATCCGAAAGCTTCACGCATCCCTCAATCGCAGCATCGGTATAGATGACGTTGTGGTGATCTTCGTATTTATCCTTGATATTGTTTAGGATTTGAATCGTCTCTTCTGGAGAGGTGGCATCCACCATCACCATTTGGAAACGACGCGCCAAAGCGCCATCCTTCTCAATGTATTGTCTGTATTCGTCCAAGGTCGTGGCACCGATGCATTGGATTTCTCCACGTGCCAAAGCAGGCTTAAACATGTTGGAGGCATCCAGAGAGCCGGAAGCACCACCTGCACCTACGATCGTGTGCAATTCATCGATGAATAGGATCACGTTGGGAGATTTTTCCAACTCGTTCATCACCGCCTTCATGCGCTCCTCAAACTGTCCTCTGTACTTGGTGCCTGCCACCAAGGATGCGAGATCCAAGGTCACCACGCGCTTGTTGAACAAGATTCGGGAAACTTTTTTCTGGACAATGCGCAAGGCTAGTCCTTCTGCAATGGCTGTTTTACCCACACCTGGCTCACCAATCAAAATCGGATTGTTTTTCTTTCTACGCGAAAGAATTTGTGCGACACGTTCGATTTCTTTTTCTCGACCAATAATCGGATCAAGCTTGTCGTCCTCGGCCATTTTGGTCAGATCGCGACCAAAGTTGTCCAAAACAGGAGTTCGGGATTTCTCTGCCCCTGGCTTGTTGGATCCTCCTCCAGAAGAAGAAGAAGAACCAAATAGTTTGGAACCATCCTCGTCCCCATCTTCTGCCTCAGCACGGGCCTTGGGAGAAGAACTGCTGTCCGACTGCATTTCAAGCATTTCCTTGATGCTGTCGTAGTTGACTTCAAACTTATTCAATATCTGTGTGGCAATGTTGTCCTCGTCACGAAGGATGGACAGCAACAAGTGCTCCGTGCCAATCAGTTGACTTTTGAAAATTTTTGCTTCTAAGTAGGTGATCTTCAGTACTTTTTCAGACTGTCTGGTCAAGGGAATATTGGCCATATTTTTCACATTGTGATTGGCCGTTCCCTTCACCGCCCGCTCAATGGCAGTACGTAATTCATCCAAGGGTATCCCTAGTTTCTTAAGTATGGAAACCGCTACCCCCTCTCCCTCGCGGATCATTCCCAACAAGAGGTGCTCTGTGCCAATGTAATCGTGCCCCAAGCGAAGGGCTTCTTCGCGGCTGAGGGAGATTACCTCCTTGACTCTGTTCGAAAATTTTGCTTCCATTTAACCCTTTTCTGATTGTATGATGAATGATGTACTATGTTACCGAATTTGTTTTAAAAACACAATCGCTTCGGTTATTGTTCGTGTTTTTTTTGAGATTTCGCAAGCCAGCTATCCGACTCGGTCCCCAAGCAAAACAATAAATCGAGTATGGAAAGGTTAGGGACAAAGTTTAGGCCAAAAATTTGCCCATAAGGTACTTCCTGATAAAAGGAACGGTCCAAATAGCTACCTGAGGGCACAATTTGCCCCCTTAAGTCGATTACATCCGCTGGAAGCCCTTCCTGATCCACAAGGGTTAGTTTGACAGGCCAGCGAAGTAACTTCAGACAGATTGTCAGCAAATTCAAATTCAAGGCCCAAAGATGCGTTTCCTCACGCCTGAGTTCCTCTTCAAAATAAGGGAAGAAATATTCAAAGAAAGGTGCCTTTCCGTACCCGCTTTGAATTCCACGGAGGTGGTTCATCACCCATTTTTGCTCCGAATCTATCCGAACTTCTGCTACCGGGATGCGAGGTCGCCTTCCTTGGATGGGTACACTCAAGGTATGAGCCTTGTTGGCCAGTAAAATCTCCG
>CAJBER010000034.1 GCA_903952135.1 uncultured Algoriphagus sp. | reverse complement strand
GGAGAAAGCCAATCTACTTTTGTATTCAACAAGGTAGCCAAGCAGTGGGGTTCCTACACCTACGACGAGAAGCAAGACATTCTTCGGGTAAATGTGGCTTCCCAGCAAAACTCGACCCTAGAGGAAAGATTAGTCTATGAAGTAAAGGCTGATTCCTTCGAAATTCGATGGGAATATGGTAAAGCAGCTGCCAAAATAGGCGCTTAATTACCCTCAACCACCTCAATCCCCACAAGAGCAATTTTGTGGGGATTTTTTTTATTCTTTTACCGATCCTACTTCATCCGCCAGTGGCGGATTTGTATTTTTGTTGTTCATGTCAATTCTTCCTCTTTCTAAACTGGATCTCCCAGTAGCTGAAATTATCCCAGCCGTAAAAAAGCAACTTTCTGCAGGTAATTCTGTGATCATTCAAGCACCTCCTGGTGCAGGAAAAAGTACGCTATTACCCCTATCCTTACTCCAGGAACCCTGGTTGGCTGGCAAAAAAATCTTGCTGCTTGAACCAAGACGCTTGGCCACCAAAAGCATTGCACAGCGAATGTCAGATTTGCTGGGAGAAGAAGTAGGACATACCGTAGGCTACCGCATTCGATTTGATACCTGCGTCAGTACAGCTACCCGATTGGAGGTAATCACGGAGGGAATTCTTACCCGAATGCTTCACCAGGACAATGCCTTGGAGGATGTAGGGATGGTCATTTTTGATGAGTTTCACGAGCGCAACCTATTTTCCGATTTGGGTCTTGCCCTATGCCGGGAAGTGCAGCAGGTGCTGCGGGATGATTTGCGAATCGTGCTGATGTCTGCCACAATCGACTCGGAGCAGCTTTCCAAACTTTTGGATGCACCCGTCATCCAAAGTAAAGGGAGGCAATATCCTGTTGCAGTCAATTACCTGCAGGAAGTGGATGAATATGCCATCGGAGAAGATGCGGCAAGGCAACTCATTCCACTGACCAAGCAACATGCAGGAGATTTTCTTGTATTCTTACCAGGTCAGGGTGAAATCCGAAAAGCCGAGGAGATTTTGAAAAAGGCCTTGCCTACAGATGTAGTAGTTCCGCTTTTCGGACAACTTTCTTTTTCAGAGCAGCAGCGTGCCATTCTTCCACATCCCAGTGGAAAGCGAAAGATCGTGCTTGCCACAGATATTGCCGAAACCTCACTGACAATCGAGGGAGTCACTGTTGTGGTGGATACAGGGTTTGTGAAGTCCAACCGTTTTGATCCGCGATCAGGTCTTTCCAAATTGGAACTGCACCGCATTAGCAAGGATTCTGCGGATCAACGAAGTGGTAGAGCAGGAAGGTTGGCAGCAGGCCATTCCTATCGCTTGTGGACTAAGGGTACGCAGGCGCAATTGGCGGATTTTCGTACACCCGAACTCCTAGAAGCCGATTTGACCAGCCTGGTCCTAGACATGCAGGTCTGGGGAAAAAAGGACATCCGCAGCATGACCTGGCTCAATCCTCCCCCATTGAATTCCCTGGTTTCGGCAGAAAAAGTCCTGGAAGCCATTGAGGCACTCGACCAAGGCCAACTGACTCCACATGGGAAAGAACTCCATCAGGTACCTGCCCATCCAAGAATCGCCCACATGCTCGTCTATGCCAAAAAGGCAAATCTCCTCCCTCTAGCCACCGATATTGCGGCCATTCTAGAGGAAAAAGACCCGCTTGCATCCCAAGCTGGCGTAGACCTCAACCTTCGAATTGAAGGACTGAGACGCTTCCGAGGTCAGGTAAATGGAGCCTTTGCCTACAAAAAGATTGACAAGGTGGCCGCCCAATACCGTAAACTCCTTACTGTAAACCCTGAAAATAGTCCCGTAGATCCTTGGGCGACAGGATTGTTGCTAGCCTATGCCTATCCAGAGCGAATCGCAGCTGCAAGACCTGGAAACAATGCCCAATTTCAACTCGCAAATGGGAAAATTGCTCAAATCGGGCATAAAGATGATCTCGCATACGAATCCTGGTTGGCCGTAGCTCACCTGGATGCTCGAGATGGTATGGGCAAGATCTGGATGGCTGCCCCATTGAATCCCAAGGATTTGGCACCTATGCTCAAAACCAAAGAAGTGCTGGAATGGGATCGAAAGAAAGGGGGCTTGCAAGCACATGCAGAGATTCGAATAGGGGCAATTGTCTTGGGAAATAGACCACTCCCAAAGGTGAATCCGGAACTGGCTGTTCAACTACTTCTTGAAACCATTCAAGAGGAAGGGGAATTTTTGCTGGATTGGAACGAGTCTGTAATGGAATTGATTGCACGTGTACAGTCCGTAGCCACTTGGCATCCGGCTCAGGGCTGGCCTAACTGGTCGGTAGAGTCACTCTGTGAAAGTGCATCGGATTGGCTGGAACCCTACTTGATGGGTATTACGAAAAATGAGGAATTGAAGAAATTGAATCTTAGTCAATTTTTGATGCATTCCCTTTCTTTTGAGCAGCAGCAAAACTTGGAAAGGATCGCACCCAGGCATTTGACGGTACCTTCTGGAAGTGAAATAGCCATCCACTACCAAGAAGATGGCAGCTCCCCTCGCCTTTCGGTTCGCTTACAGGAACTATTTGGGATGCTAGAAACCCCGAAAGTGAATGAAGGTAGCATCCCCATTTTGATCGAATTGCTCTCCCCTGGCTACAAACCGGTACAGCTCACCCGAGATTTGAAAAGCTTTTGGACTTCAGGCTATTTTGAAGTCAAGAAAGAACTCAAACAGCGCTACCCCAAGCATTCCTGGCCAGATGATCCTATCCAGGCACAAGCTGTCCGAGGAGTCAAAAAAAGAGACTAAGGTAGAATTACTCCTCAAAAAGATCTTTCAACTCTTGCAGCATGGGCTCTACTTCCAACTTCTTCAAGGCTAGGCTTTCCTCGTCTTCAGGGTTGTGTAGGTAATGATTCCAATGCTTCTCGGCTTTGCGAATGGTTCTTGGAGTAATGTCGAATTCCACGCTATCCAAATATCCCTTCGCAAGTGTAGATGCTTTGAAATTGCCGAAAAGAAACACTCGGAAAATATCCACAAAGCGCTCAGCAAGGTTAAACTCTTCCAGAACTTGAACGAAAGCACCTTGTACGGCTTTGTTCTTTTTATCTAGAATAGCCTCAAAAATGGCATCTAGGGATTCTTCATTCCAGGAAGTTTTGGCTAAGGCACGACAAGCCAAATAGGCTATTTCCCATTGATCTCCCTTTACCAAGGTAATCAAGTGGTCTTTCGTCTCTTCATCAGCCATGCCCCCAAGTTTGTCCGCAAAGTGATAAGCTTCCTCTTCCTTTGGGTCGCACATCCGATTTAGAACTTTTTGTATGTCTTCCTGCATATTGTTTATTTCTTTGTGCAAAGATAGCCAAGCAACTGGCTTTACGATGAAAATACCGCAAACTCAGGTTTTAAGTGATGATCAGGCCCTTCAGCTACTAAAAATAGCCGAATTGAAGGGCTGGCAAATCCACTATGTCCCGGATAAGCATCAGTTGCTCTTCGAAAACGAGAGTGGATGGCTAGCCAAGCTGTATTTGCCTTGGACGCAAGTTTGGCTACCTGATATAGGGTTTAGCCTTGCCGAGGATGTACATTATTGCATCACGCTGGTGAGGGCAGGACAAGCTGCTGTAGGGTATTTCCATCAAGGAATATTGCTGGACCACAAGGTTTTTCGCGCTTACCTAGTGCGACAGAAGCAAGGAATGTCTCAGTTTAAGTACCTGAAAACCAAAGGAAAATCTAGAGCTGGTTCACGCATCAGATTAGAAGAAACGCTTGTTTTTTTTAAAGAGATCAACGAACGGCTCCAGGTGTATGCCAAGCAGTATCCCCTCAATTTTTGGGGTCTAGGATGTGCCAAAACCATGTGGCCCTTGTTATTTGATGGAGAGATGAAACCACCCTTCACTTCCAAATCAGACGAATTGATCGAACTACCCTATCCCTTCGCAAAAGGCTCTTACGAGGAGTTACAAGCATTGGAACTGAGATTGCAGCAATTTCATTTACTTCTGTCACCTGCAGGTGAGCCCTTGATTCAATTAGAGCAAGCACCCAATCCCGAAGTAGACGATACCTGGTAGGCATAAAAAAACCTTTGGCTTCCGAGGAAACCAAAGGCAAAAAGGAAAGTGGGCGTTGGTTTAGCTTTCTTTAGTTCCTTTTTCTGGAAAAGAATAGGACAACATGTTTAAGGTTTCATGTGCCATTTTGATGTTGTATTCGTATGCCAAGCTCTTGTAGTTCACTAAATCCACGATGGTACCAATAAAACACAAGCCTACGGTGATCAGGTATAAGATGCCTAGCCCGATTTGACCGAGTATAAATCGGTGCAATCCTGCAAAGCCAAAGAATCCTAGTAGAGTCAAAATCAAAATCATCTGCGGGTCTTTGCGTCTTGCTCGGTACACTTGAGCAAATAAAGAAGCTTCCTCTTCATCCATGGTCTTCATCAACCCTTGGATGTAGCCCAATTCCATTCCTTCCAATTCCGGAAGATGTCTCAATACATTAGCCATAGTGTGCGCGTTGTTTTAGTTGTTTGATTAATACCCAAATACGATGAAAGATCGCTCCATAAGCCAAACTTGCTGCGGGATGCAGTTGCCAAGAGGCCTGAAACTCCCCTCGAGCCAAGAGATTCATGGCTCTTCCCAAACCACATCCTGGACACCATGCGATACCCAAGTTGTGCAATGGACAAAGACTGAATGCCTCAACCGACGGATTGATCGTAAGAATGGCTGCAATGCTTCCAATCCAGAAAATTAATTCCAGAGGGATTTGCCTAGTCCATTGCTTTACTTCGTTCATGTGATCTGGAATTACGAAAATGATGCCAATTCCCAAAAAAAGGAAGAAATAAGGTTTTTGGCCGATTAAACATTTTTTCTTGTTAGAAAGCGAACAGCAAGTTGTTCGATTACGAACGCTTATGCTCTGGAAGTTGGAGTTGAAGCACCCTCCCAAATTGGAGGATTTGTTGAGCCTCTAAATTCTTTTTAAAGGCCGCATGGTTTTTTTGAGTACCAAAGGTTTTAAAACCTGTCCCCTTTAAAACTAGACCCAAAATATCCCCTGGAACCTGAAGCTTGGAAGAAATACCAACCGCCTTGGAGGCTTCTTTTCCAAGAAAAAATGCAAGTATAGATTCCAATTGTGTAGTTAATACTGGGTCTGGGATGTTGTTCTGATAGAATTCTAGAAGCGCTCGGGTGAGTTTCTTTCCAGCCTCAGAGGCTTTCATTTGCCGCTTTCGAATCAGGCGATCCAATTCAAAAGCTTCCTTGGCATTGGTTGGCCATAGGCTAGTTTCTACCCCCATCAGTTCCCCAATCCATTTCCAATAGCGTAACAAAGCTTGGTGCTCTTTTGGGTTGGGAGACAATCCCATTTTAGTCATCCCCCGCAGCACGATGTGGCTAAATGCCAAATTTGTACCCAAAAGGTCTTCCTGATTGATGGGTTCCCCAAATGCTGGATCCCAATCTTTGGCATATTTTCGAATAAAATATCGGCTATAGCCATGAATCAGCCGAACTTTTGCGCAAGTGAGGTAGGCAGCATCTTGGCTCGTAAATGCACCTGGCTTGAAGATGTCCAAGACAAAACGGGTGGTCTCCCCTAGCCTTTCCCCAATTTGGTCTAGAATCCGCTGAGAACGAACTAAAACTTGAGCCCCATCTGCAAATGCGTAGCAATAGGGAAGCGAATAAAAGCCGAGCATAGCTAGATACAAATCTCCATTTCGCTCAAAATAAGCCTGCGCTTGTTGCTGATCTTGTATTAAAAACTCATTTTCCTTAGCCAGGTAAAAACCAAAATAGCGGTTCAATTCTTCGGGAAAATTGTTTGGAATACTAGTTGGAATAGATTCCCAAGAATTGATTTCTTTTGCAAATTGAGGGTTTGAAACCAATACCTGTACCGCCTGATCAGCCAAATGGTCTTTTTTCAGGCGTAATTGGTCAAAAATAGTGTTGGTATATTGTGAGAGTAGTTGCACATCTTCATAACCGAAAATCCGTACTTTAGTTGGCTCAAAAATGGTATCGATGCGAATAATTTATTTCACCTTCTTCCTAGGCATGCTATTTCAGTGCAGCCTACTTCGTGCCCAGGTATCCACAGACTTGTGGGTGGTGGATACAGAAGGTAAAGGCGGGCAACTGAAAATGTTATCCAGTACAGCCAAACCACTTACCAATCGTCCTGAATACGACAATCAACCTAGTTTCATCAATGATTCTGAATTGATTTTTTCCGCGGCAGATGAAAAAGGAAATCACGACCTGATTCTGTATAGTTTTCGAACAAATAGATTTACTAACCTCACCAAAACTTCTGATCGTAGTGAGTATTCGCCAAGCCTAACCGAATGTGGATCGTATTTTTCTGCCGTTGTGGTAGAGCCAGATGGTACTCAGCGGTTATGGTTGTATCCAGTTACTGGAGATGCTCCAGAATTGTTGTATGAAGACATTTTTCCAGTAGGCTATTACGATTGGTACGATGGAAAAGCGGCGCTATTTGTGCTTGGCGAACCCAATTCCTTGATCTATGTCCGTGGCAAAGGAATGGTAGATACCCTGGACACGGACATCGGTAGAACGGTCAGAAAACGACCCAATACTTCCGAAATCTCCTATTTAGATCGAAAGAAATACCTAGATACAGATCAAGGAAAAGCAGTTGGTATCGCTTCGTTCAACCTAAAGACAGGAGCACGAAAGGATTACGGATTTGCTATCCCTGGCTCTCAGGATTTTATATGGATAGACAAAAATCACCTCCTGATGGCAAAAGGAAATGAAGTATTTACCAAACATATTCAGGAAAAAAATTGGCAATCCTTGGGAAAAATTGAATCTTCAAGCCATCAAGGAATTACTCGGATGGCCTACAACCCCGATCTCAACAAGTTAATTCTTGTGCTTAACCGAAATCCAACTCAAAAAAATGAACCCTAAAATTTATCTAGTTGGCCTGACTGCAGGCCTTACTTTGGTTAGTCATTCGCTCTTCGCACAGCTTGAAGATAAGCGTGGTATTGTAGTCAAAGGAGCCCAGCTTGAATTGGTGAAGGATGGTTTTGCCTTTACCGAAGGACCAGCTGTCAATCGTTTTGGAGACATCTATTTCACCGATCAGCCCAACGACAAGATTTACGTATGGAATGCAAATAGCAATCAAGTTAGCCTAGCCAAAGAAGGCACCGGCCGTTCCAATGGCTTGTACTTTCAATTGGATAGTAAACTGATTGCCGCTGCAGACTTACGAAATGAGTTGGTGGAGATGGACCTAAAAACTGGAAAAGAAACGGTTTTGGTTCCGTCCTTCAAAGGCAAAAAATTAAATGGTCCCAACGATGTTTGGGTTCGACCAAGTGGTGGACTGTACTTTACTGATCCCCTGTACCCCCGTCCCTATTGGGAGGGAGTTAGAAGCAATGAAATGCAGCAAGATGGGCAACATGTATATTTCCTATCTGAGGATAGAACCGAACTTTTCCGGGTAACTCAAGATTTAAAACAACCCAACGGGATTATAGGTACACCAGATGGAAAGTACCTGTTTGTGGCAGATATAGGGGCCTCTAAGACCTGGAAATATGATATTCAGGCTGATGGTTACTTAACCAACAAAACCTTGTTTTGCGAGATGGGATCCGATGGGATGACTATCGATAACAAAGGAAACGTGTACTTAACGGGCAAGGGAGTCACCGTTTTCGATCGAAATGGTGAGAAAATTGCCCATATCCCGGTTCCTGAAGGCTGGACCGCTAATGTCACCTTTGGTACCCTTGAACGCAACGTGTTGTTTATCACCTCATCAGATGCCGTCTACACGCTGAAAATGAAAAGTAGAGGGGTTTGGTAAATAGACAATCGAATTAGCCGCAATTAAGCTACTAACTAAAAATTCCTGTCAACGATAGGGGACATAGTTCCAGCCCAAAAGGGGTTCAGATAAAAGGGTAATACTTTGCTAGTATGACCCTTTTTTTATTCATATGTCTAACACCTGTCATTTACCACGTCATCCTTAAATTGTAGGATTTGTTTCTTCATTTCCTTGATCTCCTTCATTTTTTGTTCCAAAGAAATCAACTTGTCATCAAGAATTTCAAGTTTTTGTTTCTTGGTATATTTCCTGCTATACCAGGCGTCAATGATTTGACCTATTTCTTTAATGGTAAATCCAACCGATTTGGCATCACTAATGAACTCCAATTTTTCAACGGTTACCTCATCATAGTGAAAGTAATTATTCGATTTGACTGATTCATCTTGTTTGCCCTCAATCAACCCTGATTTTTCATAAAATCGGATTGTGTGGATTGAGATGCCTGTTTTTTTGGATAGCTCGTTTATTAACATATCACAAATATAGGGTGTTGAAAAATAAATATCAACTATAGACTATGCTCTACTGTTGTAGGTTTAAAATTATCACAATATGTTTGTGAATCAAACAAATAATTAGATAATGAGACAAACAATTTTAATTACAGGCGCAAGCAGTGGTATAGGAAAAGAAACAGCAAAATTCTTTCAATCAAATGGATGGAATGTTATTGCAACAATGAGAAATCCTGAAAACGAAACTGAATTGAATGGTTTGGAAAATGTTTTTGTGACGAAACTTGATGTATTGGATTTGGAATCAATCAACCAAGCAATTAGCAAGGGGATTGAAAAGTTTGGAGGAATTGAGGTATTGCTTAACAATGCTGGATATGGTGCTTACGGCCCATTAGAATCTTTTCCAAGAGAAAAAATTTTACGTCAATTCAATACCAATGTTATTGGACTTTTGGATGTTACTAGAGCTATTCTACCGCATTTTAGAGAGAACAAAAAGGG
>CAJBER010000033.1 GCA_903952135.1 uncultured Algoriphagus sp. | reverse complement strand
GTCTGTTTGAATTTTCAATAAGTTAATATACTTCGCTTTTTGATCAAAGTCTAAAAATTCCGCATCGTCTACAATTTTAACATAGTTGAAATATTCAGTATAATAACTATTTAATAAATTAGAAAAGCCAACAAAATAAGTAGAGCTTTCATCACAATGTTCTACTAATTTCAGTTTCTTTAAATAATCAGCTCTCTTTTCTTCTGAAGGAACTATTTTCTCCATGTAGGTATATAGACGAACCGTGTCCGCAGAACCTCTCCCATAGTATAGTGTAGCAAATGCAATGTCTAATTTCTCATTGTGATCTAATCCCTCTTTAAAAAGACTATCAGATTCAATAACCTCATATGATTGTTTGATTTGGGTATAAAAAGAAACCCAAACTTGTCTCCCGGTAACAGGTTGGCAGGTTCTAGGACTCTTTATTGAAATATCAATGTTATTTGATCTATGGAAATCCAACACTTTGTAGAAGTTGTTTTCAAATTGTTGAGAATTATTGACCTTGTTTTGGTCCATAATTGTACCATAGATGATCAGAAATCCTGCGAGGGCAAAAATTGGACCTGTGAGACCATTTATAAATTCACCAAAACTAGAGGCTTTATCAGATGTAACTGAGACATCTTTTTTAAAAAAAAGATTACTGAAAAATGAAAAATACAAATAAAGGGAAATTCCAATAATTACGAGTCCTGAAGAAAAATAGATCAACAAATTACTTAATTCCATAGAGAGCCTGATTCACATTTAAAACTCTCTAAATCTAAAAATAACCTACTTTTTTACCTACTTCTTACTCAACAATTTTTGAGATTCGATTTAATGGAGTCTTATTTCTGCTTTTTAACTCGCTCCCAGCTTAGCATATTCAGAAAACTACAGGTAGAGGATCCATGACGTAATCCCATAAAAAAATATGAGTCAAAGGAATCGTTAGCAGTCTATTTGATTTCTTGACTGACACGTGTTTTTGATGGGTGAAGCAAGAATAAATCTGGAAAGAATGCTTTTGGTTGCAAATGGAATGTTCGAAGGGGTAATTTTTGTGCAAATCGGATGCAAATGAAAAAATAAATCTGACTCCCCTAAAACGCGAAAAAGGCCTCAGAATTCATTCCTAAACCTTGACTTTTTCATTTGCCAAGCACAAAATTTAAGTTAAAACTCTATTTTTAGGGAGTATCAAAAAAGCAGCCCTCCCCATGAAATTTATTCCTCTCCTCCTGACTTTGCTCCTCCTTGCATTTTCATCCTCAGGTCAAACCACCCAAGAACAACTGGTGGAATTGGATAAAGGCTGGGAAAGGGCACTTTTAAATTCGGAAGTGGAATTTTTGGAAAATCTCCTGGCGGAGGAATTTATCTGGGTGCATAACCATGCGAGCCAAATCGACGGAAAGGCAGAAGCTCTGAATCGGGCAAAAAAAATCCGCGCAGGACAGCAGGACGATACGCGAAACCGAAGTCCTCGAGACCATCAAATAGTCATCCTGGGACAAACCGCTGTGGTGAGCGGCTTTACTGTAGTGGATCGAGGGCCAAAACCCACCACTTACCATTTCATGCGAACCTATGCGCTTTTAGCCGGCAAGTGGAAACTGCTCGCCAACCATACCATGGCAATTCCTGAAGAATAAACCCTACTCCTACTTATAAAAAACGACCCCATTCCATTTACCCCATGAAACCAATCCACCTCCTACTTAGTCTCATTTTTTTTGGGTTTTCAGTAACTAATACAAAAGGGCAAAATTTCAATCCGATCCTTCGATCCGAACTCAGCTCCAGCAATCCAGGAGTACTATTTACCATCGAGTCAGGAGACGGGAAGTTATCTTGGTCGGGTGCCGCCGGGATCAACGACCTCAGCCTTAGGGATTCCTTGCAGGTAACCCAAACCTTCCGGATAGCTAGCGTCACCAAAACCTACGTGGCCGCGGCCATCCTTCGACTGATGGAGAAAAAAGTGCTCCGCCTGGAAGATCCGATTTCAAAGCATCTATCCCCTGCTCATGCGGTAATTCTTGCACAAGACTATGACTTGGAGCAGATCACGATCCAGCAAATTTTGAGGCATTCGGCAGGATTATTTGACCATACCAATGCCCCTGAATTCTTCGGTAAGGTATTCGCTACTCCAGATTATGAGTGGACTCGAACCGCGCAACTCCAACTAGGGGTCGAGAAAGGGGAGCCGATCGGCCCTCCAGGCGATCAGTTTAGCTATTCGGATATGGGCTATGTGATTTTGGGGGAGCTTATTGAAACCTACACCGGAAAGTCCTTGGATGGGGGAATTAAAGAACTGCTGGGGCTGGAAAAATTGGGTCTTGACCGAACAGATTTTGAACGAATGGATCCCCAAACCGATCAACTTCGCATCCACCAGTATTACCAAGGAAAAGACACCTATGACTTCAGCCCGACGATCGATTATTATGGAGGAGGAGGAATTCTTTCAAGCACGGCAGGTTTGGTGGACTTTTTCCAAGCCCTTTTTCAAGGCAAAATCTTTGAGAATCCGGAAACATTGAAACTCATGTTGGAGCCCGTCACCTATCCCATCAAGGCCAAAATGGATTACCAAATGGGAATGTACCGAGTGCAAGTGAATGGAATGGATGCCTATTGCCATTCGGGATTTTGGGGAACGCAAGTCCTCTTCATTCCCAAGCTAGATCTCTACTTGGCTGCCAATTATTCCGGCGCTTGGGCAGGTGGAGCGGTGGCACCCATTTTTGGAAAGGTATTGAATGCTTTGGAAGAAGCTAATCCTAAAAAACCTGAGCCATCCTATTAGACCCTGAGTCAATCCATCCGAATAAGAAGCAATACAACTTCTGGATTAGCCTAAGGTGTAATTTTGCGCAAATGGATTAGTAAAGTTTTTCAAATTCCAGCTGTTTTCCAGTGTTGCTTTCAAACAACATTTTCTTTTGTAAATTGATCTCTCAATAAAAAATTATGAAATACTTTCTAATGATGATGCTCTGCATCAGTTCTTTGGTAGCCACTGCACAAAAGAAAAAAGCAGAACCCAAAGCACCAGTTAAACCTTCGCCAGATTCACTTTTTAGCAATCTTAAATGGAGAAACATCGGACCCTTCCGAGGTGGAAGGGCCAATGCAGTTTCAGGGGTGATAGGAAATGACCAGAAATTTTATGCCGGTTATACAGGCGGTGGTTTGTGGACCACAGAAGATGGGGGAATAAATTGGGAGAACATTTCGGATGGATTTTTCACGGTTGGATCCATCGGAGATATTGCCGTATCCGAATCTGACCCCAATGTGGTGTATGTCGGATCAGGTGAACATGCAGTTCGCGGCGTCATGACGAGCTATGGAAATGGGGTGTACAAATCCACAGATGCAGGAAAGACCTGGAAGAATATTGGATTAGAAAAGACCCGACATATTTCGGACATCGCTGTGCATCCGTCAAACCCCGATCTGGTATACGTGGCGGGACAAGGAACCGTGCACGGGCCAAACAACGACCGTGGCGTGTTTAAATCCACCGATGGCGGATCCACCTGGAAGAAAGTACTGTACATCAACGATAGCACAGGGATTTCATCGCTCTCGATGGACATGAACAATCCACGCATCCTGTATGCCACTTCATGGGAACACAGAAGGCTCCCTTGGACGGTATCCAGTGGTGGAGCAGGTTCTGCGGTTTGGAAATCAACCGACGAAGGAAATACTTGGCACAAGCTCACCGAGGGCCTGCCAAAATTGATGGGCAAGATGGGAATCAGCGTTTCACGTGCAAATTCAAACCGTGTATTCGCCATCGTAGAAACTGAAAAAAGCAAATCAGGACTATACCGTTCGGATGATGCTGGCAAAA
Organism: uncultured Algoriphagus sp.; assembly: GCA_903952135.1. Lineage (GTDB taxonomy): Bacteria > Bacteroidota > Bacteroidia > Cytophagales > Cyclobacteriaceae > Algoriphagus. Next base: position 10,277 of record CAJBER010000033.1, on the reverse strand, counting down.
CATGGGCCTTGCTATCCAACAACCAAGACATCAGCTCACGCTCTTGGTATTACATGGAAGTATTTGCAGATCCCATCAATGAAAACATCGTCTATGTGCTGAATGCCCCAATGATGAAATCTATGGATGGCGGCAAAACATTTGCTTCAGTACGCGTTCAACACGGCGATACGCATGATCTCTGGATCAATCCAAGTAAAAATAACGTCATCGCACTAGGCGACGATGGAGGTGCTGAAATAAGTTTCGACTATGGAAAATCCTGGTCAAGCATCATGAATCAGCCTACCGCTCAATTTTACCGGGTGAATACAGACAATGTATTTCCTTACAAGGTATATGGCGGACAGCAAGACAACTCATCCGTGATTATCGCAAGCAGAAACAATGGTTCTGCGCTTACAGAGCGTGATTGGACCTCAGGTGCTGGTTGTGAATCTGCTTTTCTTGCATTTGATCCAAACGATCCCACCCTCGTGTTTGGTGGATGCTACCAAGGCTATATTGACGTGTTGAATAGGAAAACCAATGAATCCAAGGATGTGCAGGCCTATCCAACCCTCAACCTTGCCATCGAACCCAAAGACATGAAGTACCGCTTCAATTGGAATGCTCCAATAGTGATATCCCCCCATGATCCAAAAACAATTTACCATGCAGGCAATGTGTTGCTAAAGTCTACCAATGCTGGACTAAGTTGGGATGCCATCAGCGGAGACCTCACACGCAATGACAAATCAAAACAAGGTCCAGGGGGAGTTCCATTCACCAACGAAGGTGCGGGAGGAGAGAATTACAATACGATCTTTTATGTTGCTGAATCTACGCTAGAGAAAGGCGTAATCTGGACTGGCAGTGATTGTGGTTTGGTGAATGTGACCTTGGATGGTGGAAAAACATGGACCAATGTAACTCCAGCTGATCTTCCAGAATCACAAATCAATAGCATTGAGCTTTCTTCGTTCGACAAAGGGGTTGCCTATATTTCAGCAACCCGATATAAATTGAATGATTATGGGGCTTATGCTTACAAGACCACTGACTATGGTAAAACTTGGACAAAAATAAACAAGGGTGTAAAGTCGGATGATTTTATCAAAGTAATCCGAGAGGATACCAAGAACAAAAGCATTTTGTATGCGGGTAGTGAACGAGGATTTTACCTTTCTACAGATGCCGGCAGCAGCTGGCAGCCTTTCCAACTAAATCTACCGATCGTTCCGGTCACGGATTTGATGATCCGAGACAATGATCTTGTGGCCGCTACCGCGGGCAGAGCTTTTTGGATTCTGGATGATCTGGGAGCCATCCAACAAACCTCCACTGCTTCGGCAGTCACCTTATTCACCCCAAAGCCAGCATACAAGTTTGGTGGTGGCACGGGATTGCCAGAAGCAAAATACAGTGCTGGACAAAATGCCCCTGAAGGTGTGATACTCGACTACATCCTTCCTGAGGTGACAGACAGCACCTCCGTGACCTTAACCATTACGGATGCATCTGGCAAGCTGATTCGGACCTACTCCAATAAAAAAGATGCAGCCTATGTAAAATATCCGGGTGGTCCAGCAGCAGCTACCTTGCTGAGTGCTAAGAAAGGGCACAACCGTTTCTTGTGGAACCTGAGAAATGAAAACATCCTACCGGATGTAAAGAACGTTTTTGTGTACGGAAGCTACGATGGCTATGCAGTTCCTCCGGGAAAATACAAGGCGCAATTGAATTTCAATGGGACCATTGCAGACACGGAAATGATGGTGTTGGCCAACCCAACTATTTCTGCAACAGCAGCGGATTGGAACGAACAGCAGCAGGTTCTTTCTTCTATTACTACGGCAATTAGCGAAATGCATCAACAGGTAAATGAGCTACGGAAAATAAGAAAGCAGCTTTTGCACCATAGCGAGATACTTAAAGGAGTGAAGCCTGCAGAAAAAGTGTTGGACGAAGCCAAGAAACTAATTGCAGGGATTGATGCTTGGGAGTCAAACATCGTAGAGGGCAGAATCCAAAACGGGCAAGACGTGATCAACTGGCCGAGCAGACTCAATGTTGAATTCTTCAATATCAAGCGGCTTGCAGATGCTCCTGATCCAAGAATTACACAAGGAATAAAAGCCAGGTTGGCGGATTTGCAAGCCCAATGGAATGCAGAAAAAGGTAAACTTGAGGCAATCAAAAAATCAGTTGCTGCCTACAATACACTCTATAAATCTCAGCAGCTCGAAGCGCTCATTTTTTAAACTAATTGAAAACCACATAGGCACATTAGAAAAATTGGTGTGCCTATGTGGCCTTAAAATCTAATCCGCCGCGGCGGAATCTTTGTGTCTCGGCGTCTTTGCGAGCCTTATTCTTTTTTTTTATTCTCGCAAAGACGCAAAGAAATAGTGGTCCTCTTGGTTTGACTTCCGGAGGCCTTGTCGGCTTTGCGACTTTGCGAGCCATTCATTTTTTCTTTATTATTCACGCAAAGCCTGCCTACCGCCAGGCAGGGCACAGAGACCTGCCCGCCAAGGTGGGCGCAAAGAAATTGTGGTTATTAAGTAAATAATCCCCCTAGCCCCCTTGGTAAGGGGGAGTTGCCCCAATTCCACCCATTAAAAAATTTAAAGGAGTAAAATCAAAAATCCAACTTTATAAATTAATTGTGCGAGAGCATTTGGGAGACTCCCCCTTGAAAGGGTGATTCCGAGGATTCATTTAATAGTAATACCCAAAAATAATATTCATCTCATCCTCGCTGGTTAATCCGAAATTCACCGTTTTAGTAGTGGTGTTATTGTAAGTCACCACACTGGTCAAACCTTCTCCTGCTTTCAGCTGAATGGGTTTATCAAGGTTGATTACTAAGGGGTGCTGCCAATCCGTATTTTCATAAACAACCTCTCCATTTCTTGGGCCACCCAGAATTTTAATTTGAAATTTTTCACCCAGCTTATGAAAATGCGAGGTAAGTGTAATTACGGTTACTTCTTTGTCAAATGTAAAATTGGTTGTAATCGTTTTGCGTGAATTAGCAGGAATAGAAAAATTATAGTTGGCAAAGTTTATAGACTGCGCCTCTTTTAAAACGTTTGCCTGAGGAACGGTATACAAATTGATATAGTTCTCGCCTATTAAATTGGTGTTCTGTAGATTAAAATAATGTGCATTCAGGTCAAGCGCTGTAGCCGGGGGAATTTTCAGAGCAACACCTGGAGGAAAAGTATAGGTTGTGTTTACATCTGTTCCTCCACCTAAAAAAATATGGTTCTGCATTTGTCCAAATGTGGTTAGGTTGAGGGTTCCATTTGCATTGTACAAATCCCTCAATTGGTTTGCGGGAGGCAACAAGGTATTGTTTTGGAACCCATATAAAACAAAATGGTGACTGTTTGGCCGCCCTTGCATGGTAATTTTGTTTACATATACCGTGGAAGTATTGGGGGAGATTCTGTTTACAAACACCTCACGTTCTGTTTTGGGACTTACTGTGAACGTATTGATTGCTAATTGAAATCCCTCTGTAGGAGCAGGTGCTGTCATTGGTACAAAAGCCTGACTGCATACTGTGTTACTGGTCAGTATGTTTTCATCAACGACACTTCCTTTTTTAGGTGCACCTTTGAGTATCCATTGTTTGATAAATTCTATTTGTCCCGATGTCAGATTTGTTCCCCCCAATGGCATCGTTGCACCATATTTAGACGGTGACTGACAATCAATTTTCTGAAATAACAAACTCATCATATAATCACCCGGCTTTACCCTTAGAAGGCCAGCTGTTTTTGCTGCCTCATTTTTTGAAACGACATTAACTAAATTTTCATACGCGTTAGTTGAGTTTAGCAGTAGGTTATGCTGCGCGAAGGTTGCATCGCTAGTTGATCCATGACACCCACTTGTTGCACAAGACAGTGTTAGAATATCGTCCTGAATAATTGCCCAGCTATCTTTTGCAATAGGGCCACCATCAATTGCCTCCTCAGATTTTTTGGTACAGGATTCCATGCTAAAAGAAGCAATTAGTAGTACCATTAAAATTGTTGCTGTTACAAAATGTTTCATTCGGCGGTGTTTTAAACTATTTCAAAAGGAAGAGATGGAATACAGATGAATTAAGATTCCCTAAATCAGAACTTAACTTGAATCTCAACAAACCTGAAGAGAAATCCCACATGCTCCTTGAATTACTCCTTTAATTCTTTTTATAGTCTGTTGATTCAAAATAGAAACTAGTTCTCTTTTTCTCGGAACCCTTTCCTATATAATTCATGGTTTCTGCATCGTAGATCCGTCCATTGAGGATCACATAAACGACTTTGTCAGAATCTCGAATATCCTTCAATACATCTCCATCGATCACGGCCAAATCGGCTAGCTTCCCAACTTTGATCGAGCCTAGGTTCTTGTCTAATCCAAGGTGTCTTGCAGGCACAATTGTGGCGGCGCGCAACGCTTCCATTGGGGTCATTCCACCTTGTTGCATCATCCACATTTCCCAGTGCGCAGCAAGACCTTCCCGCTGGCCATGACCTCCAATGGCCACCATAATATCCCGATCGTGCAGTTCTTTACCTGTTTTGACCACATTGAAATGGTTGTAATGATGTTCTGGTGCCATCGTCCTTACCATCGATCGAGGTGCAAGAATATCCTGTGGTACAAACTTGCTTAATTTCGGATGCTTCCAAACCTCTGTTTTTTCATACCAATAATTTTCCCCAGAAAACCCACCAAATGAAACCACTAACGTGGGAACGGAAGCAGCTTGTGAATGGCTCCAAAACTGATACACATCCTCATAAAGCTTTTCTAAGGCTACTGAATGTTCTATGGAGGAGGCTCCATCCGCAATTTTTCCTAGATCTTGCTGAAGCAACGCCCCACCTTCTGAAAGAACCATCATTTCATTCTCCGCTGCTGCTTCAATAATTTGCTGGTACTGCTCTCTTCTGGGGTGATGGTGCATCTTAATAGCAAATGCACCCACGCGCTTTAATCTATCCATATGAAAGCGTGCATCGTCTATTCCATTTACAAGGGCTGTATGCCCTGGCTCATACGCACCATACAAGGACATTCCCGTCGAAAAAATCCGCGGAGATAGAATGTTTCCAGCTTTTTGCATTTCTGCCGCCCCAAACACTTCTTCAGTGAAGGTATTTGGGTTAAACATCGTGGTAACTCCAAAGGCTAGCGTGCCATAAGCACTCCAGTTTTGCTGCGGAATAATCCCGTTGGTTCCATTGGGTTGATGGGCGTGCGTATCGATGATCCCTGGAATCAGTGTTTTTCCTTTGAGATCGATACGAGTTGCATTAGCGGGAATGATTACCTCTCCTTTTTTTCCAACTGCTAGGATGTGATTGCCTTCAACTAGGACCACGCCATCTTCAATTACTTCATCAGCTTCCATGGTCACCACTCGTCCGCCTACCAATGCTAGAACTCCAGTTGGTTTAGCCATAGGCTGCGAAAAGCTGATCGATGTTTCCTTGATTTTTTCCTGGTTTTGGGTTGAATTGCTGTAAAGATTTGGGCCGAGATTCCAGTGGATTTCGTTGGTTAGCTGACTAAAGCTAATATTCGTTCCCGCTAAAATTGATCGTGTTTTTACCTGAGGTATTGAATCTGCGTGTGTGATGACTATCGGCTGATCCGATTCTACAAAAGGAAGAGTTTTGACCCGATAATGCTCCACAAAAGCAAGTTCTTTACCAGTAGGAGCCATTTTAAATTCAGTTGCATACTTGATTGTATAAAGTGTCTTGAATTCCTTTCCCTCCAAATCAACACGGGCCAAACTAGGCATTTCACCATCCAAGTGTAGGTAAATCCGATCATTTCGTTCTGCAAAATGAGGCAAACGCCCCTTTGAGGTAATGAATTTTGGAATACCCCCTTCAGAAGAAACTTGGTAAATACCCGTTGCCAAATTGTATTCAGGGTTCAACAAGTTCTCATCTTTAAACTTGCGGTAGACCACGGTCTTTCCATCTGGAGAGAAAGCAGGTTCCGTATATTTCCCCGGCACATTCAAAAGACTTTTAATTTCACTAGTACTCAAATTGATCACCTGAACCCTGCCTTGTTCTTGATCATTCCACGTACTGTAAACAATCTTTTTCCCATCCCTAGAAAAACTTGGAGCATATTCAAAATAGTCTGTTTGTTGGGTAAGTCTTCTAGGTGTTCCATTGGGTAGATCCTTCAAATAAAGGTAGCCTAGTGCCTCATAAACCACCTGTTTTCCATCAGGAGACACCTCCACATGATGAAGCATTTTCACTTCAAAATTCTCTTCATCAATGTTTTTAGTAAACCGAAGTGTCTTATTTTGGATTTTTTCTCGGCTCACTTCAAAGGGAATTGTGGTGGCAATTTTTGATTCGACCTGAATACGATTGATTTGACCATTGGCCCAAAACAGGATACCGGTATCATCTGGAGTCCAAGACATTGCAGGATAAACGCCATCAATGGCCCATGCTTCTTGCTTGTCTCTGTCGAGTTTGTGATATACCGCAGTTTTCTTTCCCGTCTGCAGATCATAAACAAAGAGTGTACTCTGAAAATCTACTCTGGAGATGTACGCTAATTTGGAGCCATCATTCGCTAGCGTAGGGCGGATAGCTCCACCTCGACCACTTAGTACTACTTCAATTTCTCCAGATTGAAGATCCAAGCGCTTAATTGCATAAATTCCTTTTTCGCTGTCCTTTGAGTATTCGAAAATAGCTCCGGGAGTCACATCTTGAGAGTAATACACGTAGCGACCATCTGGAGAAAAAGCAGGCTCACCCATATCCTTTTGTTCATTCGGTCTCGAGGTCAACTTTTTTCCATCTCCTCCAGCGGATGGATAAGCCCATATTTCTCCGGCTCCTAAAGATCTGGTTCCTGTGAAATGTTTTCTCACGGCTATGGACTTACCATCCGGGCTCCAAGCAGGGGAGTTAACCATCCGAAAAGTCTCTGAAGAAACAGCACGCTTGTTGCCACCATCCACATCCATAATCCAAATATTTTCCCCGCCGCCTTCATCTGAAGTATACACAATATGCTTGCCATCAGGGCTGAAAGAGGGCTGCATCTGCCAAGCTAAGTCTGAGGTCAAGGGAGTTCCAATGCCACCAGATGCAGGAATAGAATAGATATCACCGAGTAGATCAAATACGATACGCGATCCATCAGGACTCATATCGAGATTCATCCAAGTGCCTTCTTTGACATGAATCTTTACTGGGCTAGCATCGCGTCTTGTGTTTTCTACATTCCAACTAGGGCTTTGAATCTTAGATTGAGCGAAAGTGCCAGTAGCTAGAAATTGTAAAAAGAAAAGAAGGATTTTTGTTGGGGCTAAAAATTTGGTTGGTGTCATTTTATCAGGCGATTAGAGAATTTGTAAGTACCCCTTTTTTCGAACTACTTGGAAGTTAAAGATGGGTATTCGCTTTTAGATAGTCAAGTTGCCTTTCCCGCAGAATTGCAGGTCCGCCTGCCTGCGGTAGGCAGGCCGCGGCGGATTTTTCTTCTCGCAAAGGAGCCAAGACGCAAAGGAAGGTAATTCTGCTCTTATTACTTGCCTGTCTGCCGGAGGCCTTTGCGTCTTTGCGTCCGCCGCGGCGGATTTTTTCTTTATTCTTCGCGCAAAGCCTGCCTATCGGCAGACAGGGCGCCAAGCCAGTCCGCCGCGGTGGAAAATCTAACTGTTCTTTGACTGCCTACCGGGATCATGATTTTGAAAGTGCTTGCCTGCCTGCCGAAGGCAGGTACTTGGTACTTCGTACCCCTTACTTGCTACTTGATACTCCCTCTTGCATCTCGGCTCTTGCATCTTGCTTCTAAAGCGTCTTGCTACTTGATACTAGCTACTTGATACTTTTTTTTAATATCGAATCCCCAACGCCGATCAAAGAATGAGGATTGGGAAAAACTAGTCTCTATAGTAAGCAGGCCTGCACCTAAAAGTTAGTTATCTTTAGTCATGCATGAAAAACGGCTTTTTATTATAGGGGGATGCAATGGTTCGGGAAAGACCACCGCATCTTTCAATATCCTACCTGAGCTCCTTCGCTGCAAGGAGTTTGTCAATGCCGATGAAATAGCCCGTGGACTTTCTCCTTTTCAGCCAGAAAAAGTAGCATTAGAAGCTGGCAAACTAATGCTAAGGAGGATTGAAGAATTGATGAGTTTAGGTCAAGATTTCTCATTTGAAACAACCCTTTCCACCAAGTCTTTCACGAAAACAATCGAGAAGGCCTGTCTGCCGATAGGCAGGCAAAAGAGATGGGGTATTACGTTACGTTGATTTTCTTTTGGTTAGATTCAGTAGAGCTGGCAAAAGATCGAGTTCGAACAAGGGTTCGGGAGGGGGGCCACAACATCCCCAATGAAGTAATTGAAAGAAGATATACGGCTGGAATTAAAAACCTGTTTAACTTGTATTGCAATCGGGTTGATTTTCTATTTATTTATGACAATTCTTCTATTAATTCAGTCCTAATTGCTGAAAAAGAGGGTGATCATGAGTTCATTATCCACCACACGCAAAGTTTTGATAAACTAAAAATGATTTCCGATGAATGATGCTGAAAAAAAGATTCTCAAGGAAAAAATTAAAGGCGCAATTAAAATCTCTTCGCAGAAATTAATTGAGCAGAAACGTGCGCAAGGCCTAAAAGTGGTCGTCAGTGAAGGAGGAAAAATTCGAGAAATCAATCCTTAACTAGCAGACCAGCCTACCGAAGGAAGCCTACAAAACGGAGTTGGATGTCGTAAAGCAATATGCAAAAAATGCATAATGCCAATTAAAAAAAGCCCAGGTCAACTCCCTCCCGTTCGCCGCGGCGGATACAGGCTCTATTTTTTTTCTCTCGCAAAGCCTGCCTGTCGGCAGACAGGGCGCCAAGCCGCAAAGAAATCTAACCGCTCTTTGACTGCCTACCGCAATCATGGTTTTGAAAGTACTTGGTACTTTGTACTTCGTACAACCTCTTGCTACTTGATACTTACTACTTGATACTCCCTCTCGCTTCTTGTCTCTTGCTTCTTCTCAATATCGAATGTCCAACGCTGAGTGAAGAAGGAAGAATTGGGGAAAACTAGCCTGCCTGTCCGCCTGCCCCGCAGAATTGCGGGTCCGCCACGGACAAACTTTGCGGCTTCCCTACTTTGCGAGAGATTTTTTTTAGTTCGCGCAAAGGAAGATAATCTCGCTTCTTGCCTCTAATCTCTTGCTTCTAGCCTGCCTGCCGTAGGCAGGTCTCTAAAACTGACAATATCCGTCAAAAATGCCCTTTTTAAAAATTTCTTCCAGGAGGATATTGCATATCCAAAATAACTTGCCTTACCTTTACACTATCATCAAGAACCAGTAAATCTGGTACCAACCGAGTCTAACGCCACGGTGGTAAAGCGATGAGGGTTTGTGCAAAACCAAAACTGTTAGTCTCCAGCACCCCCTTTCCTTTTTTGATGGTAACGCGTTTCACCTAAACACCCGTTATCATGTCCAACACCTCCAGTACCCCTAGTCCTTTCGGAGAAGTAAGCAAGTTCCCTCCCGGCTACGGCACCTTCCCCTACCTCATCATCCGCATGCAGCATGCCGTCTACATGCAGATTCCCATTCAGCTGGAAGCACCCGAACCAGGAGCGCCAAAAAAGCCAGGGATTCTAATCCCCAATCTCAGCGCGGAGCAACGCGCAGCCTATGAAAGCAATCTGGACTCAGAAGTCCATGACTTGCTCGTGCTTCACTTTCGCATGTGGAAGCAGAAAACTGAGTTTTACAACAAGGGTCAAAAAATCGAATGCTGCATCGTCGAGGCTCCCAATCGAGCCTACTACTTCAAGGGAAAAGAAGAAGTAAAATCCAAGTCCATCCCACATGGAGGCACCCTACTGAGCGCAACTTCCGATATCATTGCCATGAATGTGCCTCATTTTATCACGCAGCCCAACTCCTGATTCGATGTCCAACCCAACCAAACAATCAGAATCAGTAGGTTCCAAAACACTAACAGGACTATCCTACTTAAAGGCAATAGAAATTGTTCGAAAGTCTTTTGCTAAACACGGGATCGAAGTTACCCTAGCGAGACCTTCCTCCCAACCCAAAGAATCGTCCATTGAAGTCACCTTTATCAAACGTAAAAAAACTTATAAACCATGAGCCAAAACCAATCTCTCCCCACCCAATCCATTACCCTCATTTTCCGATTTAGTCCAGCCCAAGTCTACGAAGTAAGTTCTTGGACTACTGCAGATACCAGCCTAGTGGTCAAAGC
>CAJBER010000032.1 GCA_903952135.1 uncultured Algoriphagus sp. | reverse complement strand
TTTTGCAAGACTTTGACTTGAATGCGGGCAGTTATGATGCAGCTAAAGGTAAGTTTTTTGAATCTGCATTTAATTTTTACAAAGGGCTTGATCAAACGGAGTCCTGGAAAGACCACAATGCTAAATATGCATCAAGTCCATTTTTAACAGAGGGGTACAACTTGGAGAGTTTAGCAGGATTGAGAGATGCCCTCGCAAATGGTGGAGACACACAAAAGCTAAAGGCTGTTTACCAAGGGTATAAAGGAATGGAGGCGTCCACCAAAGCGTACGATGCCTGGGGAGAGTTAGAATTCAAAGTGGTATCAGCACAAAACAATTCGGAAGCTCTCCGAAAATTTTCCGCTGAATTCACAAACCATGCCCGCAGCAAAGAGGCCTTTTCCATGGCACGAGCGATGGATTATAAAGTAGCTATGAACGAGATGGCTATTCCTACACTTGAAAAATTCGTATCTACTTACCAAGAAGGTGAGGAGTACAAATCTGTTTTTAATGTATTGGACTCTCTGTATCACAAAGATTTACTGATCAATTTTAAAGATATTGCCTTTGAGTCCTATGCAAAACGATTCACCGAAGGCCCTCGCCGTCTAGAGCTAGACTCACTTTTCAATCAGCTTCTTTTCGAGAAACTAACCGTTGGAAATTGGGAATATGCCCAAGAATGGCATAAGAAAATAAAAAGAAGTAGTACAAGCTTTGGCTACGAACAAGTCAACCGACTTACAGAAAATCTAGAGATAACTGTACTTCCCTATTTGAACGATCGAAATAGTTTTTCACTGGGAACCCTATCTGGTAAGGCAGTTCCTGGAGAGGCTGCCAACTTTAAAGCAAAAACCATTGTAAGGGATGGCAACTCACTTTTCAGATTCCAAATTGGGGACAAATGGGGGGTTCTTTACCTGGATGCACAAGGCAAAATGCAACAGCTAACCCAGCCTATATATGATCAAATAAGCCCCTTAACCAAACAGGTTTATCAGGTAACTATCAATAAGCCCGACGGGAATAACCTCAATGGATACCTAAATGTCTTGGGGGAATATGTCGTGCCCTTAGGTAACTATGATTTAATAACGACGCTAGAAAATGGGAATATCCTCGTAGGCAAAGGCACAAGTTATTCACTACTTAATCCCTTCAAAGGCAAGCTGAATTCTTTCACGAATAAAACTGCGCTTACGGATGGTTTATTGGCTGTCTATGATGAAAAAGAAATTATCCGGGAAGTGTATACCTTATCTGGAAAGTCTTTGGCTAAAGGAATCAACCTAAGTGTCAAAAATTTAAATGAAACTGTTAATCTAAAGGTAGATGGGAAGAATTTTTTAGTCCAAAAAGATAGCCTAATCCCAAGTCCAAGTACAGAATTAATCGTCTATTACCTAGATTCCAAAAACTACATCTCTAGCAAAGATCCAGATGGCGGGAAGTATTCCATCACAGCAAGTGGAGTTAAAGGAATTGAAATGAACTGCGATTACCTAACAGTGCAAGATGAAGTGATTATTTTTAATTTGACAGATGGAGGAAATAAGCTAGTTTCTACCCATAACCTTTCTGAGTCACTTACTAATTTAACTACATTCTCTGATCTTGGTGGAGTATTCCTTACATCCAATCCATCTGGAAATGTTCAGCTTGTAGTTCCAAAACAGGGAAAATTAACTACCACACCACTACCGTTTGTCAATTCACCAGATCCTGAAGAAGAGTTTTATGGAGATGCTCATGATGAAGGCGGGGATGGATATGGAGGCATTGATTTGTTTTACATCAACGATATGGAGATCCTATACCATTCGACTTCAAATCCTAGATCTACATTTGAATGGAAAGAAAAGTTCACGGACCTCATCCCTGTAGAAATTGGTGAATACAATGGGTATATAAATTCATCAGGGGAGTTAAAAATTCCTAGCCAGCATTCCTATGCCCAACAATTTACCGGTTGGGCCGCTCAAGTGATGGATCAAGAGATCAATCAACTAATTATTGACACCAAAGGAAACCCAATTGCGCAAGGCTACCTAACTAATTGGGTAAATCCGTACACCTTTCTTTACAGTGATGGAAGTAAGATTTTTGAATACACCTCTACTAAACAATCCGCGGAGAATGGGAAAAAAATAGAGATTTGTTCGAACTGCTCCGTTCGTCAAGTAATCGCGCCAGGAGTTTATGAAGTGGATGTAGATAATTTTATAGGCTATGTAACTATTAGAAATAATCAAGGTTATTTTTTAGGGGAGTACCTCAAATCCCCCTATAGAAAGTTCAAAGCCAACTACGATAAACTAGTTTCAGAATATTGGAGCACAGAATATGACTTCTATGAAGTTAGTAGCCTGATCGACGAATTAGGTGCTCCAAAGGATTTGACCTACAGTATGACCTTAATCAAGCTGAGAGTAGCCATGGACAAAGACTATTCGGATTTCACTTCTATTTTAGATGAACTATCTAGTTTTAGTAATTTTAATCTGGAGGAAAAAGAATCGGTTTATTCCCAACTGTTTAACCACTTTTATTACCGAGAAAATTATTACCAAGCGGCCACCTATTTAAAACAATTAATGGGAGTTATGGAATATGATAAATTCATTCAAAACTATGGATACATGGCTGGGATTACTTATGCGGGTATAAATGAAAGGGCTCAAGCCAAAAAAATGTTTGAAAACTACATCCGCCATGATGAGGTAAATGCATGGGATCAATTAGGTCACATTTACTTCGATGAAAGAGATTATGATATGGCTATTAAAAGTTGGAACAGTGCTTTGACAGCAGCCAAAAATTCAAATAAAGAATATTTTTGGAGTGATGGAAATATCTTCGTCAACCTAGGTGCTGCATTTGCGAATAAAGATAACAAAGCAGAAATGTGTAAAAATTATAGAGCAGGGATGGGTTTTGGAAACGAAGAAGCGGCTAGACGTTATAATTCTCAGTGTAAGTAAAGGCTATTGAATTAATCCCTAATGGATAAATTCAATTCTTCAATTGAATTCGCTCCCCTTCGGTAGCTACCTCAAAGCCTAGCTTTTTGACTGCACTCCGCTCAGGGCCTTCCAAAATCAGGGGATTGGTATGGTTGAAGTGGATAAACTTGATTTTCCGCTTTTCAGCAGCTGGAAGCGAAGAAAATAGAGCGATCGTTTCAGCTACAAAAGGATGCGGGATCTCGCTCATGTTTCGATTTGGAAGCTCCCCTTCCTGGTAGAAAGTAGCATCCAACAAGGCTACATCTGCCAGAGCTACTTCGGCTCGAATGTCCTTTTCCCAGAGGGGCCACTTATCAATGTCTGGGATAAAAAGGAGGCTCTTTTCGCTGGTCTCGACCCGAAATCCTACCGTCTCCGAAAACTCATCCCGATGGGGAACTTGCAAAGGAGTCACCCGAAGATTCGGTGTCAGTTGAATAGGTTGATCCTGTTCCATCAAGATCAGCTTAATGTTCCCCAATGCCACCAGTTGACTCCAAGGGGCATTCTTTTCCAAGAATTCTTTCATTCTAGGCATCACGTAAACCGGTATGCCTTTGGCGCCCATGGCCTCCCGACCAAGCTGTAACAAACCCGCATAATGTCCCATGTGGGCATGCGTTAAAAAAATACCCGAGAGGTTGGTAGACCCTGAAGCTTGTTGGAGTTGCTGGAGTTGAGCGGTAAAGTCAGGAGTCGCTTCAAACAACCAGTTTTGTCCGCTGGCTTGATCCGTAAGCCCCAAACTTACCACGTGCCTCTTGGCCTCCTCCCCTCGCCAATGACGCAGGCAGTGCTCCTGATTACATCCTGCTTGTGGATATCCTCCATCCTGGGCGATTCCCAACACGGTGATGTATTGGCTGGATTTGGTTGCTGCTTCTAGGGCTTGCGCAAAGCTAATTCTAGGAATCAGCAAAAGGGAAAAGCAGAACCAAATCGTACGAATAGACATAATCAAGGTATCGAAATCAAGTAAAGGAATTGTAGAAAATTGGACTTTAGCGGCTGTTTTTTTTCCTATGCCCGCTTGATCGTGAGTGCAATCTGACCCGCGTGGTAAGAGTTGTGGTAGAGAATATGCGAAAATAACCGAGCCTTGGATACGGTACCAAAAAAGGGAGTTTCCACAGGCTCGAACCAGCCTTCGGCGGGAGTGGAATTGATAATCTGCTCTAACAAGGCATACCCTTTTTGTAGTAGTTCCCGACTTGTGCTTAGGTCCTTGCCCTGTCCGGTGTCTTGCTTGCCCATCGTGGTATTTTTAGCGTCGGATGCGATGCCATAGAAATGCCCAAAGAGTAACATCGTCTCCCCTACATGCCGAACGATAAATCCTACGGAGGCAGCGCTTTCATTCAATCGGTAACTGCTATTTTCTTCAGTAATCGCATCGAAGGCATAGCTGCAGCTTTGGATGTTTTGGTCCAAAAGTTCTTTGAATAGGGATTGTTCCATGGGAGTAGCAGTGATTTTGAAAGAAATAGGTTCAGGCTTAGGGGTTAAAACAAGCCTAGTGCTCCAAATTTTCAGATGAATGAATTTCGGTTTTTTGAGAATGAACTTCTCCAAATTTATAGAATTTGTTGATTTTGACTAGCTTGTTCGTTCCATTAGCCAATTCCATTTGAATCCCAGCGCAAGGCCACATTTACCCATACCATCGATGAAGGAAAATAAATTTATGCAGCAAAGTCAGCCTTCGGTTCGATTGGTGGATTTAAGTCATACCATTGAAGCGGGACTAGTTACCTACAAGGGATTGCCTGCTCCGATCATCTGCGATTACCTGAGTCGGGAAGATTCCAAAAAGCAGTATGCTGCGGGAACTGAATTTCAAATCGGAAAGCTAGAGTTGGTAGGCAATACGGGGACCTACATTGACTGTCCCTTCCACCGGTATGCGGACGGCAAGGATATTTCCGAGGTAGATTTAGCCGCGTTTGCTGAGCTGGAAGGGATTGTGGTAAGAGTCCCCTTTGCAGAATCTTTGGCGATTACTCCGAAGCATTTCAAAAATAGAGACCTAAATCAACGTGCAGTACTTGTGCATACGGGCTGGGCTTGTCGTTGGAATACCGAAGCATACTACGAGCATCACCCCTACCTCACCGAGGAGGCTGCTATTTTTTTGAAGGAGGCTGGGGTAAAACTGGTAGGGATTGATTCGCACAACCTAGACAATACGGCAACTAACTCAAGGCCGGCACATAGTATTCTTTTGGGTGCTGAAATCTTGGTGGTGGAGCATTTATGCAATCTGGAAAACCTGCCAGAGGAAGGGTTTTATTTCAATGCCATCCCTCCTAAAATCAAAGGAATGGGAACCTTCCCCGTTCGGGCATTTGCCAAAGTGTTTTCCTGATTACGCATTCATTAAGCATCTTTTCTCCAATGTTAATTTTTTTAGCAAGTGTTCTGGTTTTGAACGACTTAAAAATAACCTTCTGGTAATGAATTCATAAATCTGATTTATACCAGGTCTCCAGGTCTGACTCTAAGTTTGTATAAAAAAAATCATATGAGACGGATACTAGTACTTCTAAGTTGCTTGTCGTGTTTTAGTTGCCTCAAAGAGGAAACTGACCCCATTCCTTTGGAGAATACAGTCAATGAGGACATAGCCTCTTACCAAGAAGTTGGATCTATTGGTTTGGGCGGTTCAGGCGCTGCGGAAATCACCGCATTCGATCCTGCCACCAAGCAACTTTTTGCGGTTAATAATAGCGCGGTCAATAAAATTGATGTGATTGACCTAACTAATCCAGCTGCTCCAACTTTGGTAAAGTCTATTCCACTTACAACTTATGGTGGTTATGTAAATAGTGTCGATGTTTATGATGGTAAGCTTGCCGCGGCAATTGAATCAACCAACAAGCAGCAGAATGGTAAAGTTGTAGTTTTTAATACCACCACCTTAGCCGAAGTGAAAGTGATCGAAGTGGGAGCATTGCCCGATATGGTTACCTTCTCAAAGGATGGAAAATACATTCTCACTGCCAATGAGGGAGAGCCCAACGATGCTTACACCACGGATCCAGAAGGAACGGTTTCGATCATCAAGGTGGCAGATTACTCAGTTAAAACGTTAAATTTTGCTGCATTCGAAAGTCAATTGGCTACACTAACTGCCAAAGGATTTCGGGTTTATGGTCCAGGTAAAAATTTCTTGAAAGACATTGAACCAGAATACATCACCGTTTCGGATGATTCCAAAACAGCCTGGGTAACGCTTCAAGAAAACAATGCGATTGCAGAATTAGATATCGTGGGTGGTGTTTTCAAAAAAATCACTCCACTTGGATTTAAAAATTATGGAGCAGCAGGGAATGAAATTGACCCAAGCGATAAAGATTCTAAAGTAGAATTCAGATTGGCAGACAATGTATTCGGGATGTATCAACCCGATGCCATCTCCCAATACACCTACAACGGGATTCCCTACCTATTTACCGCAAATGAGGGAGATGCTCGAGAATATGCTGGATTTACGGAGATGCGAAGAGTAGGCGCAAGCGCCCATGTCCTTGATGCTACCAAATTCCCAAATGCGAGTACCTTGAAAACAGATGCGCAGATTGGAAGATTGAATACCACCACAACCTTGGGCGACACGGATGCCGATGGTGATTTTGATGCGATTTATACCTTAGGCGCCCGATCATTTAGTGTTTGGAATGGATTGACTGGTGATCAGGTGTTTGATAGCAAAAATGAATTGGATAAAAAAGCACTCGAATCTTCAGCATATGACGATGGCAGAAGTGACGATAAAGGCACCGAACCTGAAGCAGTAACAGTAGGAAGAGTGGGCAGCAAGCAAATTGCCATCGTAGGTCTGGAGCGGGCGGATGCCTTCGCTATTTATGACATCTCAACTCCTACAAGCCCAGTATTTGTGAAATTAATTAAAACAGGAGATGCTCCTGAAGGAGTTTTGTTTATTCCTGCAAGCAAAAGCCCAATCCAACAAAGCTTGATCGTTGTTTCAAGTGAAAATGATGGATTTGTAAAAATCTACAAGGCAACCAAACTTTAAGAATAGACTTATTTTCCTTCACCGGTACGACTCACCAAAAGAAGGAATAAATTAACTAAAAAAGCCCTCCGCAGCAGCAGAGGGCTTTTTTGTTTGTCACTATTTACAAACTATTCTCTTCCATCTAATAAATTCCCCAGTCCTCCCAACACGCTTCCCTCTTCTTTTCGAGTTGATCCACCATATTGCATGATACGTCCAGCAAGTCTACTGATTGGAAGGGACTGCAACCATACTTTTCCTGGGCCTCGCAATACGGCTAAATACAAACCTTCTCCACCAAACATAAAGTTCTTAATTCCCTTTACCATTTCGATATCAAAGTCAACGCCTGAAGTATAGGCTACCACGCATCCTGTATCTACCTTAAGTAGTTCACCAGGCTGCAAATCCTTTTCTACGATATACCCTCCAGCATGAGCAAATGCAAGTCCATCACCTTCTAGCTTCTGCATAATAAATCCCTCACCTCCAAATATACCAGTCCCCAGTTTTCTTTGAACCTCAATGCCAATGCTTACTCCTTTGGCGGCGCATAAAAAGGCATCCTTTTGTGCGATGATTTTTCCTCCCAATTGCTTCAGGTCGAATACAATAATTTTTCCGGTATAGGCAGAGGCAAAACTTACCTTCTTTTTTCCTTGGCCTACATTGGTAAATGCAGTCATGAACAAACTTTCACCTACTAGTAAACGCTTGCCTGCACTGAATAATTTGCCCATAAATCCACCGGATTGCTCCTGGCTTCCATCGCCAAAAATGGTTTGCATTTCAATGCCACTTTCCATCATCATAAAGGCGCCGCTTTCGGCGATGGCAGTTTCATTTGGATCTAATTCAATTTCTACAAATTGGAGTTCTTCTCCGTAGATTTTGTAATCAATTTCATGGTTGCTAATCATCTGATTTTTTTTTGAAGTGGATAAATTGTTATGAAATATAAAAAAAGTGGGCGAGTAGTTGTCCAGTTGCATTGTTAATTTAATACTACCTTTTTTGCACCCAAAAGTCAGTCCATTTACCCTTGGATTTTTCAACCGCCTAGTCCTATTCAAGAAACCACAGGATTTCCAAACT
>CAJBER010000031.1 GCA_903952135.1 uncultured Algoriphagus sp. | reverse complement strand
CCCCCGGTGCAACCGGGGGTGTGGGGAACTATGCAGGGTAGGTGAATCCGTCGCGGCGGATAAAACTAACATCACTCACAAAAACGCTTACCAAACTAATCAAAAAATACCAAAATTGATTATTATAATAATCAAAAATTACTAAATTTGCTTACCAAACAAAGCAATTATGGATATCCTAATAGAGAAATTTCAGAAAAAAATGGATGCGGTATCGCTTCAATTTAAACGAAGTTTGATGCAGCAGATCAACTGGGAGGCTAGATTGATTGGGATTAAGGGTGCGCGTGGAGTTGGAAAAACTACCTTAATGCTTCAATACATCAAGGAAAATCTACCCCTGGATGGGGCTAGCCTGTATGTAAGTTTGGATAACATTTGGTTTGGGGAAAACAAACTCAGCAGCCTTGTTGATTCTTTCGTCAAAAGTGGAGGGAAATACCTTTTCCTAGACGAAGTCCATAAATACCCCAATTGGTCACAAGAAATCAAAAACAGCTACGACGACTACCCAGAGTTAAAAATTGTATTTACAGGATCCTCCCTCTTGGAAATACTAAATGCTCGAGCAGACCTCAGTAGGCGTGCGGTGGTCTATGAACTTCAGGGATTATCCTATCGGGAGTTTTTGGAACTGAAGTTGGGAATAGTATTACCAATCTACACACTCCAAGACCTGCTTGAAAATCACCTGGCCCATGCCCGAACCGTCAATGCAGCTATTCGACCCTTGCAATATTTCGAGGAATACCTCCGAACAGGCTATTTCCCTTATGTTTTTGAGCAAGAATCGCTCTATTCCCTGCGGGTGGAAGAGGTGCTTAACATGATTCTTGAGATTGAACTCCCCTTGCTTCGTAAGGTGGACATGAGCTATGTGTCCAAGCTCAAGCAGCTTCTCCAGCTGATTGCTGAGTCGGCCCCATTTGTTCCGAATGTCACCAAGCTTGCGGAACGAATTGGGATTAACCGGAATACCTTCACGTCCTACCTCTATTTTTTGCAGGAGGCTCATGTAACCCGCAATTTGTACAAAGACGCTACGGGCATCACTCAATTGCAAAAGCCCAATAAACTCTACCTAGAGAACACCAACTTCCAGTTTGTACTTGCGCCCCATGCCGCGAATAAAGGCTCCGTACGCGAAACCTTTGCGGCCAATCAGTTGGAGTATCGGCATTCCTTGGAATACACGGCTACCGGAGATTTTTTGGTAGATGGAATCTATACGGTTGAAATTGGTGGTAAGAAGAAGGGAAATTCCCAAATCGAAGGCATTCCGAATGCCTACATTTTAGCGGATGATATCGAATACGGCAATGGGAATAAAATCCCGTTATGGTTGCTGGGGTTTTTGTATTGATTGGGGGGTTTTTATGTCAAATTCAAATCCTATTCAACTCCTCCGGAGTTGCTGGAAATTCGTGTTCATTTTTTACCCTAGGTTTTCCTGCTGGCAGGTGCACCTAGGGCTATTCAAGGTTTGACCCGTGTTGGCGGGTCATAATGTGGGTGGTGATGAACCCTGAAGGTGTATACCTCCTGGGCTTTGGCGTACTGGGCATAGTAGTACAGCTTCCCTCGGAGCCAAACCTGAAGGGTTGTTACAATTATGACCCCCGGTGCAACCGGGGGTAAAGGATAGATAAGTACTACCAGAGCCCCGAAGGCAGCGCAACTAGTATCGCCGCCTTCGGGGCTCTAAGTCCATATATACTCTTTCTACCCCGGGCTTTACCCGGGGTCATAGTAGTATGGCCCAGTTTGGGCCTTTTGGTTGTTACAATTCAAATTGTGACAAAAGCAGCATTGAAGTAATTTTAATCACTTGCAGTATATGGTGGTTGGATAGCCAAACCCGAAGGGTTGTTACAATTATGACCCCCGGTGCAACCGGGGGTAGTGATAATGTAGATGGTGGCAAGCCCCGGAGGGGGCGCAACTAGTATTTCCGCGGCGTACGGGGGGATTTATTAGAAAAATTACCTGCTCACAGCTAATCCGCTAACCACCAAATAAAAAAAACATATTATACCCCTAAAAAAGATAAAAATATGAGCCTTTTTAGGGATATAACCCTAAAATAGTCAGCCACTTTTCTTGAAGGGTAAGGCATTTGGGGATGTGACTAGATCAGTTAAATCGATAAAAAATGTAATAAAATAACCATCAATTCGGAAATAATCCGAATTAACCCCTGATTTTTGACAACATGTGCACTAGTATTGATTCTTGTATTAATCCCGTAGACAACCTATTGGGACTACCCAAATACCGTCTGGTCGCTGGTAAGCATACTGCCCTGCGGTTAGGATCATAAGGAAAGAAGCGGAACCCATTTTTTCTTCATCTACTTTTGCTTTTAAGGCCAATAAATTGGTCGCAGCTTCTTCAATTTGTTTGGTGCCCAATTTTACTTCTACTGCAGCCCATTTTCCATCTCGAAGTCGAATGATCAAATCTGCCTCTAATCCACTTTTGTCTCGGTAGTGAAAAACATCCCCATCGTTGGCTTGGGCATAAATTCGTACATCTCTGGTGCAAAGCGATTCAAACAAAAAACCAAAAAAATTAAAATCTTGTAGTAAACCATCTGGATCCATGCGCATCACAGCAGTGGCAATGGATGGGTCAACAAAGTGCCTTTTTTCGGTAGCTCTGATTGCTGTTTTGGAACGAATCGATGGGGACCAGGCAGGGAGGTCTTCGATTACAAATATTCTCCTTAGTGCATTCAGGTAGCTACTAATTGTTTTATCTGAAATATCAATTTCCCTTCCTTCTAAGTCCTCTTTAATGGTTTGGTAGGTGGCTGTTGTGGACACGT
>CAJBER010000030.1 GCA_903952135.1 uncultured Algoriphagus sp. | reverse complement strand
CGCGGGTAAAGCCCGGGGTTAGGAAAAAAAAAAATTAGCCTAGAGCCCCGAAGGTGGCGATACTTTTTTTTTGTTTCGCCGCCTGCGGGGCTCAAGGTACTTCCCTATCCTTAACCCCCGGTTTCATCGGAGGTCATAATTGTCAGGATCCTTCGGATCTAGGCATCATCAAGGTCCTTCAACAAATAAATCTGCGTTCCTTTTCTTTATCCGCCGCGGCGGAGCGTGAAAAAAAACCTAAAAAAAAGGCCCCGTTCGGGGCCTTTCAAACTTATCGGATAAACAACATCTCTCTGTACTTCACCAGTGGCCAGCTTTCGTCGTCCACGAGCAATTCGAGTTTGTCGACCGCATAGCGGATCTTGTCGAAATAGGCTTCCTTCACCTGAGACTGGTAGCCCTTTGCACGCTTGGCTACGTCATCTTCCTTATTGAGCTGCTTGCGAGCCTCGGTCATCCCGTGCACATCGCTCTGCAGATGGGCCAAATGCTTGGAAATCTCCTTGATGCTATCCACAGCAGCAGTGTGATCCAAACCTAAGCCTTTCAATCCATTCGCATTTTCAATGAGCTTGTTCTGATACAAAATCGCAGTAGGAATGATGTGATTCAAGGCCAAATCCCCCATCACACGGCTTTCAATCTGCACTTTCTTGATGTAAGCCTCCAATTCGATCTCGTGGCGCGCATGCACCTCCACATGGTTCAAGACCTTGTGCTTCTCAAATAGCTGCTTGGTGCTTTTCTTGGTATACACATCCAATGCCTCAGGGGTAGACTTGAAGTTGGACAAGCCACGCTTATTGGCCTCTTTTGCCCACTCCTCAGAGTAGCCATCACCCTCGAAACGGATCTTTTTGGACTCCTTGATGTAATTACGCAATACATCTACGATGGCAATTTTCTTTTCCTTGCCCGCTTCCATCTCCTTCTCAATGTCCTTGTACAGGTCACGAAGCACCTCAGCTACAATGACGTTTAGCGTCATCATCGGCCCACCACAGTTGGCAGAAGAACCAACAGCGCGGAACTCAAACTTATTACCCGTAAAGGCGAAAGGAGAAGTTCGGTTACGATCGGTATTATCTAGGATGATTTCTGGGATCTTGGAGATGCCCAACTTCATGTACATATTATCACCCTTCTCGATCTTCACGTTGCCATTTTTCTCCAACTCATCCAAGAGCTCAGACAAGGTCTCGCCCAAGAATACAGACATGATCGCTGGAGGAGCTTCGTTGGCGCCCAAACGGAAGTCGTTGGAAGCAGAAGCAATGCTCGCACGAAGCAAGTCGGCATGGTCGTGTACCGCTTTTACAGTGGCCACCAAGAAAGCGAGGAACTGCAAGTTTTCACGAGCAGAGTTGCTCGGCTGAAACAAGTTGACTCCGGTATCAGTGATCAAAGACCAGTTGTTGTGCTTGCCACTGCCATTGACACCTGCAAATGGCTTCTCGTGAAACAAGACTTTTAAGCTATGCTTGTCCGCCACCTTGTCCATCACGTCCATCAAGAGTTGGTTGTGATCTACGGCTTTGTTGATCTCTTCAAATATCGGGGCCACCTCAAATTGTCCAGGTGCCACCTCGTTGTGACGGGTAGATACTGGGATGCCCAACTTGTGTGCTTCCACCTCAAACTCCATCATAAAGTCTTTTACGCGAGTCGGGATGCTACCAAAGTAGTGATCCTCCAACTGCTGCCCACGTGCTGGGGTATGTCCAAACACCGAGCGTCCTGCCATCACCAAATCGGGACGGGCAGCATACAAGGCCTTGTCAACTACAAAATATTCTTGTTCGATCCCCAAAGAAGGAGACACCTTGCGGACCTCACGGTCAAACAATTGGCAAATCGCCACGGCAGCCTCGTTGATGGACTCCATGGACTTCAAAAGCGGGGTCTTGTAATCTAGAGCCTCTCCGGTGTAGGACACAAAGATGGTCGGGATACACAAGGTCCTCTCGAATACGAAGATGGGAGAGGAAGGATCCCAAGCAGTGTAGCCTCTCGCCTCAAAGGTAGAGCGGATACCCCCATTCGGGAAAGAAGAGGCATCTGGCTCCTGCTGTACAAGTGCAGATCCTTTGAATTTTTCCATACCCGCATACATGTCAAAGAAGGAATCGTGCTTCTCCGCTGTAGTGCCGGTCAAAGGCTGAAACCAGTGCGTGTAGTGGGTTACTCCCTTGCCGATCGCCCAGGTCTTCACTGCAGAAGCAATCTCCTCAGCAGTTGCTGGATCGATTTTGGATCCTTTGTCGATCGCCTCCATCACCTTTTTGTAGACGGAAGGTGCCAAGGTTTCTTTCATTTGCTGGGTACCAAACACGTTGACACCAAAGAAGTCAGAAATCTTGGAAGAAGGTGGGGTAACTGGGATTCGAGGTCTTGCCTGAACCATCGCCAAAGCGCTTTGTCTGAGTGTTGCCATAGGAAAAAGGGTGTGGTTTGAAATTATCCTTACAAAAATAGAAATTTTAAGTAAATTTTTACAATTCGGGTCTTTTTTAAGGTACTTTTTCTAAAAATTTATTGTTTTTTAATTTTTTAGCCTCTTTTTGAGCCAAAATTTCGAAAAAATACGTTTTTCATCCGCCCTACTACAAAAATTGCAATAAACATCGAATTGCCTACCTTTGTGTTTGAAATCAGTTCCACTCCTGCTGTGAAGAAAGTTGCTTTTTATACCCTGGGTTGCAAGCTCAATTTCTCGGAAACGTCGACCATTGCGCGACAGTTTGAGGAAAAGGGCTTCTTGAAAGTTGACTTTCAGGAAAATCCGGACATCTACATCATCAATACCTGTTCGGTTACCGAAAACGCAGACAAGAAGTGTAAGAAGCTGGTTCGCGAAGCGAAAAAAATCTCTCCTGACTCCTATGTTGCGATCATTGGCTGCTACGCGCAGCTAAAACCTACTGAAATCGCAGAGATTGAAGGCGTAGATGCCGTCCTCGGCGCTGCCGAAAAATTCCGATTGCTCGAATTACTGGATGGCTTTGCGAAGGAACAAGAAACCAAGGTGCTGGCCTCCGAGATCAGCGCAGCCACAAGCTTCGAAACCGCCTTTTCCATCAATGACCGCACCCGGACCTTCCTGAAGGTTCAAGATGGCTGCAATTACGGTTGCGCCTTTTGTACCATCCCCCTCGCTCGGGGAAAAAGTCGGAGCTCCAGCATTGCTCAGGTATTGGAAGCTGCCCGTGCCATTGCCGACACGGAAGTGAAGGAAGTGGTCTTGACAGGGGTAAATATTGGGGACTTTGGGATTGTGGAAGGCAAGCGCGAAGAACGTTTTGCCGACCTGGTGATGGCCCTAGACGAGGTAGCAGACATAGATCGCTTCCGCATTTCTTCCATCGAGCCCAATCTACTCACCAACGAGATCATCGAATTTGTATCCCGCTCCAAGCGCTTTGTACCCCACTTTCATATCCCACTCCAATCCGGATCGAATACCATCCTTCGGAAAATGGGAAGACGCTACCTGCGGGAACTCTACGAAGATCGGGTAAGCAAAATCAAAACCCTCCTCCCCCAGGCCTGCATCGGCGTGGACGTGATTGTGGGTTTCCCGGGTGAGACGGACGAACTCTTCCTAGAAACCTACAACTTCTTGAACGAACTGAACATCTCTTACCTGCACGTATTTACCTATTCGGAGCGTGCGAATACCCGTGCAGTGGACATGGATGGGGTGGTACCGATGAAAAAACGAAACGAGCGTTCCAAGATGCTCCGGATTCTTTCGGAGAAAAAGCGCCGCAAATTTTACGAGGAGAATTTGGGTCAGACGTTTACCGTACTTTTTGAGGAGGACATTGAGGACGGAATGATGCATGGCTTCACCGAAAACTACATCCGCGTCGCCGCCAAATACGACCCCATGCTAATCAACGAGCTGAAGGTTGTGACCTTGGATGAGGTGATGGGAAATGGGAATGTGGGGGTTACCGAACCTGTGCTTGCTTAAGTTGCCTGCCTACGGCAGATAGCCTTCAATAATTTTTATTCGCGCAAAGAACGCGAAGACGCAAAGAAATTTATCTTTTAATAGGAGGTTAGATAAGCCCTAATAAATCCTTTGCGGCCTGCCTGCCTGCCTACGGCAGATAGGCTTTCAAAAATTTTTATTCACGCAAAGAGCGCGAAAACGCAAAGAAACTCAGCTTTTAATCGGAGGTTAGACAAGCCCTATTAAATCCTTTGCGCCTTATGCGTCTTTGCGAGATAAAACCCTTATCCGCCGCGGCCCTCCTCGGCGGACAGGTGCCCCAACACCAACCCCACCCGACTCGGCAGATACAAGAGCAGCTCCTGCTTGGCATTCGTGGTGTAGATCAACTCACTATCCAATCGGTCAAAGCCTCCAAACTCTGGCGCATCGGAATGCAGCAGCAGTTGGTAATCCCCTGCATTAGGCACTGGAATAGCTAATCCCTCGTAGGAATCGCTGGGGTGAAAGCAAAACACAAAAACCAGGTTGCCACGGGTATAGGCCAGCACTTTTTTGTTGGGTTCCAGGTACAATTGCTGCGCTGGCCCTACCAAAAGTAATTCATGGGCTGTCACCAATTGAATCATCGCCTTGTCCCAAGCATCCAACTGCCGGTACCGCAACAAGGGATCATCCACCAAGGACCACTGCCGGCGGGCGTACTGGTAGCTCCAGTCATTTCCCTCTCGGGGAAAATCCACCCATTCGGGGTGTCCAAACTCATTGCCTATAAAATTCAAATAGCCCTCTCCTCCCAGCGTGAGCGTGAGCAGGCGGATCAACTTGTGTAAGGCAATCCCACGATCGATGACTAGGTTTTGTTCAAGCACCGACATGGAAAAATACATCTCCTTGTCCATCAGCCAAAAGGCAAGGCTCTTGTCCCCTACCAGAGCCTGGTCGTGACTCTCCGCGTAGGCAATGGATTTCTCCTTCAGGGGGCGGTTGGTCAGTTCGTGCCAAAGCTCAAAAAGATCCCACTGCTCGTCTGTCTTGTGTTTGAGCGTGCGAATCCAAAAATCTGGAATACCCATGGCCAAACGAAAATCGAATCCGATTCCCCCCTCTTCTATTTTTCGACTCAATCCCGGCATGCCACTCACCTCCTCGGCTATCGAAATAGCTTCTGGATTCAAGGCATGAATGAGCGTATTGGCCAACTGAAAGTAGGTCAGCGCCTCCTCATCCACCCCTTCGTCAAAGTAGCGGTCGGCGCTATCAAAAGAAATTAAGCCGTGGTGACGATACAGCATGGATGTAGCCCCATCAAAGCGGAAACCGTCAAAGTGGAATTCTTCCATCCAGTAGCGAATGCTGGAGAGCAGAAACTGCTGCACTTCCCATTTGCCGTAGTTGAACAATTTGGAATCCCAGCCTACGTGATTACCGCGGTCGCCCGCATGAAAATAGGCGTCTTCCGAGCCGTCAAACTCGTTTAAGCCCTCGTTCGTGTTTTTAACAGCATGGGAATGCACCAAGTCCATAATCACGGCAATACCCAGGGAATGCGCGGCATTGATCAAAGACTTGAGTTCCTCCGGTGTACCAAATCGAGAAGAAGGCGCAAAAAAATTGGACACATGGTAGCCAAAAGAGCCGTAGTACGGGTGCTCCATCACCGCCATGAGTTGAATGGCCGTGTAGCCCGCAGCATGGATACGCGGAAGAATGTGCTGTTCAAATTCAAGGTAGGTCCCCACCCCTTCTTTTTCCTGTGCCATCCCTACATGGCACTCGTAGATAAGTGGCATTTGAAGGGATTTTTTCGGGGAAAAGGCCTGGTCAGTCCATGAAAAAGGTTGCGCTGGAAACCAGAGTTGCCCGGCAAAATCTTTCGTCTCCTCATCCTGCACCACACGCCGGATGTAGGCGGGAATGCGATCCAGATCGCTGTCATTGGCGCCGATCACCCGAACCTTCAGTTTACTGCCGTGAACAAAGGAGTCTTGGTATTGGGTTTGGGGCAAGAAGATCTCCCAATCTCCTCGGCTGTTTTTTCGGAGGGGGTGGGAAGTTCGGTTCCAACCGTTGAAATCCCCGATCAAGTACAGGGCTTTGGCATGGGGAGCCCATTCTCGGTAGGTCCAGCCTTTGCGGATGGGATCAACCTGAATACCATAGTATTCGTGGCTACTTGCAAATTCGGTGATACTGCCCGCATAGTCGGTAATGGCACCTAATGCCGCTTGGAAGCGGGCATGACGCCGCTGGATTACCTCCCCATAGGGCTGCAACCAAGATTCCTCTTTAAGAAGTGCAAATGAGGTAGACACAAAAAATTTAGGTTTAGAGATGGGTTGAAATTAGGGAAAAAACCTTTGTGGTCTTCAAAGACCACGAAGGTTTAATTTTTTATTTTAACCCACATATCAAAAAAAACTTTTTTTTAGTATCGCCACCTTCGGGGCTCAGGGACATATCAAATCCAATTACCCCGGGCTTCACCCGGGGTCATCCTAGTATAGCCTCTTCGAGGCCTTTGGTAACCCTTTTAAATCTAAACCTATAATACAAAAAAACACCATCTTCAAGGAAAATGCAGAAAGTTTGGTTTAATGCCAGATCCGAAGGATCTCAACTATTATGACCCCCGGTGAAACCGGGGGTAAAGAAATAGAAATAAACTTAAGCCTCGAAGGGGTGCTACTCCCTAAGTTTTTAGTATCGCCACCTTCGGGGCTCAAGGAAATATTTATCACACTAACCCCGGGCTTCACCCGGGGTCATAATCGTAATGCCCTTACAGGGCTTTTTTCTAGTCCAAAAAGACCATAGTAGTTTAAAAATCACTGCTATAACGACCCAAAGGATCGATACTTTGAATACCCCTAGTATAACATGGCGCATAATTGTTAAAATTTCAAAGTCCGCCGCGGCGGACGCTACTAATTTTTACAAAAAAAAAAAGG
>CAJBER010000029.1 GCA_903952135.1 uncultured Algoriphagus sp. | reverse complement strand
TCGGGGAGGAAAGTCCGGGCAACATAGAGCGCCATACTTCCTAACGGGAAGGGCTTTGACTGGTGACGGTCAGGGTACAGCTAGTGCCACAGAAAACAAACCACCAATATTTGGTTCAAGCCTAGCTTGTATACCATCTAGGGGAAAGGGTGAAAAGGTGGAGTAAGAGCCCACCGCCTCTGCAGTGATGGAGAGGGCATGGCAAACCTTATGGGTTGAAAGATCAAATAGGCCTCGGGCAAAGAGCTGCTCGTTCGATATCTTTTCTTCGGAAAAGAATTCCGAGGTGGGTAGATCGATGGAGTCTTGGTGTGAACCAAGATCGAGATAAATGGCAAGAGCAAGACTACATTCGATTCGTTCGAAGCGTGCCTTGCAACAGAACCCGGCTTATAGACTTGCACTTTTTTACTACTTTTAACTATGGCAAAAATCCTAATTATCGACGACGAGCGCTTTATTCGTTCCTCCTTAAGAGAAATCTTGGAGTACGAAAAATACGAAGTGATCGAGGCCCAAGACGGAGCAGAAGGTTTACAAAAAATCAAAGACGAGGAAGTGGATTTGGTTCTTTGTGATGTAAAAATGCCCATACTAGATGGGATGGATGTTTTGGACCAAGTCAGACAATTGGATCGCGCCCCTCAATTTATCATGATTTCAGCACACGGCACCATTGAAACAGCCGTGGAAGCCACCAAAAAAGGTGCCTTTGATTTTATTTCCAAGCCACCAGATCTCAATCGACTGCTGCTAACAGTTCGCAACGCACTAGACAAAAAGCAGCTGGTCACCGAAACCAAGGTGTTGAAGAAAAAGCTATCCAAGAAGTTTGATATGGTGGGTGAATCTCCTGCCCTACTAACTGTAAAAGATACCATTGAGAAAGTAGCCCCTACAGATGCTCGCGTATTGATCACAGGTCAAAATGGAACAGGGAAGGAACTCGTTGCACATTGGGTCCATGAAAAAAGCAAGCGTCAGGAACAACCCTATGTGGCTGTAAACTGTGCTGCCATTCCATCTGAATTGATTGAATCGGAACTTTTTGGACACGAAAAAGGATCCTTTACCTCTGCACACAAGCAGCGTTCGGGCAAGTTTGAACAAGCCGACGGAGGCACTCTTTTTCTTGATGAAATTGGGGACATGTCCTTGTCAGCACAATCCAAAGTATTGCGAGCACTTCAAGAAAACCTAATCAACAGAGTGGGTAGCGACAAAGACATCAAAGTGGATGTTCGAGTTCTAGCTGCTACAAATAAGGATCTCAAAAAGGAAATTGAAGCAGGCCGGTTTAGAGAGGATTTGTACCACCGATTGAGTGTGATTTTAATCCATGTCCCTCCCCTTAAAGATCGAAAAGAAGACATTCCACTCCTACTTGATAAATTCCTAGAGGACATTGCTCAGGAGAATGGAGGAGCAAAGAAAAAAGTTAGCAAAGAAGCTTTAGCTCGATTGCAAGAATTACCATGGACTGGAAATATCCGCGAACTACGAAACGTAGTCGAACGACTGGTAATCTTGGGAGAGACTACCATAAGTCTAGAGGATGTAAAAAAATATGCTGACTATTAAGTCAGCATATTTTTTTAGCTCAATCCTTTCTTAGGGGTAATTTCCTTGGCATAAGCCGGACATGGTCTGGTGGATGCACAAGAGGCCAAAGCTAAAAGTGAAATTACTAGCGCTACTGAGGCAATACGTTTCATAGAAAATCAATTAGATAGCTAAAGATGTTTATTAATTTTTTCTAAAGCAATAACTGAACCAAAAGGTTGTATCCCCAAAAATTACTGTACCAATAAGTTACAACCTCGCAGTTCGGAATGATCAAATCTGCCCAGAACCTCTAAAAACCCATGTTCATCCCATTTCCCAATATCCTGGGTTTCAATAAAAGCACAGGAATGGAAATTAGCAAGGTCGATTAAATTGATCCCCCCTTGACTACGACTGGCTGGACTGAAGGGATCATTGAGATCACGAAGTACCACACGCATGCAAGTAGGCACTACGTATTTGCCATTGCCTTTGGAATAGACCTGTGAAAGGAGTTCAGTCATCCCATACTCGGAATGAATCGAGTCTACTTGAAAAAAATCACATAGCTGCTCATGAACCTCGGCCCGAACCATCTCTTTCCTTCTTCCCTTCATTCCCCCTGTTTCCATGACGATCAAGTTAGGAAAGCTGGAGAAAGGCTCTTTAGACTCTGCCAGATCCAACAAGGCAAAGGTTACTCCCAAAAGCAATACTTTGCGACTCCCTTGGGAAAGCTCAGCTAGGGTTTGCAAAAGTTCCTGCTGGTTGTACAAATAAAAGCCTGAAGCTTCGGACTTACTTTCCTTTATAAAATGGCTTGCCATCGCAACCAAGCTACTTCCAGGTCGTTCCAAATAAGCGGGAAGCAAAGCCAGCACATGAAAATCTGACAATGGCCCATAAGCCTGTTCAAATAACCGTTGGGCATGGTTGAGGTAAAATTCTTCAGACCAAAGCAAATGCTTGCTTGTAATCATTCCTGTCGTGCCACTGCTGCTGTACGCCTGAGATGCAGACGCTGCATTTCCACAATAAACGAGATTGTCCTTAAAAAATTGAATGGGCAAAAAGGGAATATCTTCTACTCGTTTAATGCTTGTGGGTTGAATTTTTCTTGCCTTCAAGTAG
>CAJBER010000028.1 GCA_903952135.1 uncultured Algoriphagus sp. | reverse complement strand
GGTGGTAGGATTATTCTTTGTAATCAAAACCAATTTCCATCGCGCTGTTTTGGTAACCGAGCGAAAAGGAAATTACCTGGTCAAGCTCCAAAAGGATGTTTCATTTTTAAATAAAGCTCCATTAATGAAAGAACTGAGTCAAATCCCAGCAGGAAGTAATGTGGTCCTCAATGCTTCCATGGCTCGTTTTATTGACCACGATATTCAAGAAGTATTAAACGACTTTATTACTACTGTTGAATCAAAAAATATTACCTTATCTATTGAAGGTTATTCAAATTATATAAAAGAAAGCGAATGAATCCCTACGAAAAGTTATTGCTCCAAAACAAAGCCTGGTCTGAAGAAAAACTTCAGATGGATAAAGATTTTTTCAATCGTTTGGCCCACCAGCAAAAACCTAAATTTCTTTGGATTGGCTGTTCGGATAGCCGAGTTCCTGCTAATGAAATCACCGGAACAGATCCCGGTGAAGTTTTTGTGCATCGAAATATTGCCAATATGGTTGTTCATACCGACTTGAATCTATTGTCTGTCCTTCAGTATGCAGTAGAAGTATTGGAAGTAGATCACATCATTGTCTGTGGGCATTACGGCTGTGGAGGAATTGAGGCGGCCTTAGGAAATAAAAGCTTTGGACTGATCAATAAATGGCTTCGAAATATCAAAGAAGTATATAAAATATACCACGCAGAGATAAATGCCATTCCCGAGCACAAGGATCGTGTAAACCGTCTTGTGGAACTGAATGTATTGGAACAATGTCAGGATCTAATCAAAACATCAATTATTCAAAAATCTTGGCAAGACCGCAAATCACCAGAAATTCATGGATGGGTGTATGGTTTAAACAATGGATTAGTCAAAGAACTCACCACGATTAAGCCTGACTTCGAAGCCATTCATCCAATTTTCAGGTATTCAGAAGGTCAATTGTAAAACGATTCTTGTTTAGCAATCTTTGGGAAATTAGTTGACTAAATTTTGATTTTCTTCTCATCGGAATCCTTAATTTTCAAGGGACTTGTATTTCAATTTCAATGCAAACAGGAATTTTCACTTCGAATCAAGCCCTAATTCTAGAATCTGGTGAGATTTTAGAGCAATTTACCCTTGCCTTTACTACATACGGCGAGCTGAACGAAGATCAATCCAATGTGATTTGGGCAGTGCATGCGCTTACCGGTGATGCACAGGTAGCCGATTGGTGGAGTGGCTTGGTTGGAGAAAAAGCGATTTACAATTTCTCTGAGCATTTCATCATCTGTGCCAACCTGCTAGGAAGCGGCTATGGATCAAGCAATGCATTGAGTGAAAATCCAACGACCGGCACCCCCTATTTTTACAGTTTCCCCACACTGAGCACGAGAGATCTAGCCCATAGCCTGGAAATGCTTCGGCAGCATTTGAAAATTGAGCACATTCATACACTTATAGGCGGATCTTTAGGAGGGCAAGTGGCATTGGAATGGGCTTTTATCCTTGGAAAAAAACTTCAACACGCCATCATCATTGCCTCAACGGCAAAAACCTCCCCTTGGGTAATTGGATTTAATGAGGCCCAACGCATGGCCATTGCTGCAGATAGCACCTGGGGACAAAATCATCAAGATGCTGGAAAGAAAGGGCTTGAAGCAGCTCGTGCAGTAGCCATGCTTAGCTACAGAAATCCTTCCGACATCAATACCAAACAGCAAGAAAAAGAAGAAAAAATAGATGGTTTTTTGGCGGCTTCCTACCTCAGGTATCAAGGTGCAAAACTAGCGAATCGATTTCAGGCATTCTCCTACTGGACCTTGACCAAAGCCATGGACAGCCATGACATTGGAAGAGGAAGAGGAGGCGTGGAAGCTGCTTTGAACACAATTCAAGCCCGATTGCTGGCTGTAGGCGTCAATTCTGATCTACTTTTTCAAGCTGAAGAAGCGCGATTCTTGAGTCAAGCAGTACCTGCAGGAAACTACGCTGAAATTGTATCCACTGCAGGACATGATGCATTCTTGATTGAATTTGCTCAGCTTTCTAAGCTTATTGAAAGGTTTTACCACCAGTAATCAGAGAAATTGTTCTCGACTAGTTAGGGTTTCGCTTTGGTCCACTCCACCGTGCGACCTATCAAAGAAAACCCAATGTATCCTTTAACTTCTAGGACATCTTTGGATTTCAAGGTCACTTGACAAGAATATGTTTTTCCTGTTTTCGGGTCATAGATGGTACCATCTTCCCACATTCCAGAATCATATTTCAACCCTTCCAATAGATTCAATCCCATCAAAGGACGAGATTTAAGTTTGGGATTGGGATTGTCTTTATCGATCGCTGGTTTACCTCCTGGATTAGGGTCTTTCAACCACACGATTTTACCAATAAATGCGGACCCTCTCTTCAAAATTTCAACTTGGGCGGTTTTTTCTGTGTTGTACCACACTCCCACTATTGAATTTTCAGATTGGGCCTTGACAAGAGTAGCCGTAAAAAAGAAAAGGAGTAAAAGGGAAGCGTATAGCGTAACTTTTTTCATTTGTTCTAGTTTTATGCAATACTAAATAGGAATGCTTTTGTTTGTGTCGTTGTGATAATTAATAATTCCTATGGGCTCAATAGTTTTTGATTATAAGGGAATGGAATTGACCTTATTGCCAGAAAAGGCAGTTTGGATTGATACCTTACGTGTTTTATTGCTAGCTGATATTCATTTAGGAAAGGCGTCCCATTTTCGAAAATCCGGAATCCCTATACCCGAACAAGTTCATGACCTAGATTACCAGCGCTTGGGAAAATTAATCCAAGACTATTCGCCAAAGGATGTCTACTTCTTGGGAGATTTGTTTCATAGTTCTTGGAATGAGCAATGGGAGGATTTTGGTGCATTTTTGCCACAATTTCTAGGGTCAACTTTTCATTTGGTGCTTGGAAATCATGATATTTTACCCGCAGAGAAATACCAGGATACCAGCCTCCAAGTGTATCGAAATGCAGTCGTCCTAGAATCTTTCCTGCTCAGCCATGAACCTACTACTCCCCCACCAGGATTGCTAAACATTTGCGGTCATATTCATCCAGGAATTCTCCTGAAGGGAAAGGCCAAGCAATCGGTTCGAATCCCTTGCTTCCATTATTCAGAGGATATTTTAGTGCTACCCAGTTTTGGAAACTTTACCGGGCTATTCCTGATAAATGTAAAAAAGACGGATTATGTCTGGGGTATAGCTGAAGAGCGAGTGATTCCCATCCTTTCTCCGGTCGTTATTGGGTAAATCGCGTAAGCTTTTCTATTTTTGAGTAGAATTTGATATTTCATGGCCAATCCAGCAAAAACAAAAAAACAACTCGGATATTTTAAGTTTGGTAGCGTCCTGTTTAGCACGACTTTATCTCTTTTTATCGTGGGCCTTTTTGGAATTATTTTGATTCAAGCAAGCTCACTGACCAAAATGATCCGTGAGAACATTGAGATTCAGGTTTTTTTGGATAAAGACTTGAGCCCAGAACAACTAGCAGAACTTCAAAAAGATTTAGCAAAAAGACCGTTCGTCTTGGCCAAAGAGGACAGCACGCATTTGAGATTCATTTCAAATAAGGAAGCAGCCGAAACGTTTATCAAAAATACGGGTGAAGACTTCACCAAATTTTTAGAAGACAATCCCCTCCGAGATAGCTACGTTTTTTCCGTTTCAGAGGAATTTCAAAGCTCAGAGCAATTAACAGTTATTGCAAAGGAGCTTGAAACTTTACCGGGCGTATTTGAAGTGTCCTACATGACTGACTTGGTGGATTCGATTAATAAAAACCTATTTAAGGTATCCTTAATCATGGGTGGCTTTATTCTCATCCTCATCGTGACCGTCATCATGCTAATCAATAACACGATCCGATTGGCGCTATTCTCGCAACGCTTTTTGATTCGTTCCATGCAATTGGTAGGTGCTACCCGAGGATTTATCCGTAAACCCTTCCTAGTTAGAGCTTTTATTTTCGGGATTTTGGCTGGGATTT
>CAJBER010000027.1 GCA_903952135.1 uncultured Algoriphagus sp. | reverse complement strand
CTTTTGTTTTAGTGTGTATAATAATAGGATAAAAATTCATTCAAATAAGAATATTAATAAATAAAAAGAAAAAAAAAAAATAGTAAATATTCTGATAGTTAAATTAACTGAATTTCCGGTTGATCTAGTCTTGTACGCGAGTCAACGGAACTAAGTTGCCCTTCAAAAAAATAAGGAACACTTAATATCTTGAGTTGATTAGAGGTAAGTCGCATAAAATAGGAGGGGCATCACGAAGTATCCATTCAGGTAGCATCCCTATTTTCACAAATTGGCCACTATCCTTCTTTCAAAATAAGCTGCATGTCTTCAATGCACTGCTCTGCGTCTAGCGCTAGGGTACCGTTGTAGATTCCTCGAATCCGACCTTTTTGATCCACCAGGACGAAATGCTCGGTATGCAAAAACTCCTGGGTAGCCTTATTGTAGCCGATGGACTCCTCGGCAAAAAATGATTTCCTTGCCAAGGTATATATGTCCTCTTTCGAACCGGTAAGCAAGGACCAATTCGAGGATGAAATTTGATTTTTCTCACTGAATTTTTGTAAGGTTTTAACATCGTCGATCCAGGGAGTGACCGAGAAGGATAAAAGCTTTACCTCTGGATTGCCTGGAAAAGCTTTTTCGATGCGTTTCAATTGTGCCGTCATATCTGGGCAAATGTTATTGCATTGGGTGAAAAAGAAATTAGCCACATAGACCTTCCCTTCCAAGGATTTGCTGTCAAATAGGATGCTGTCTTGGTTGTAAAATGCAAAGGGCTTAATTCGGTGGCTGATTTGGGTCATGGCCTCAGCTTCGCTTAAAAAGTAGGGTGTAAAATCGGGACTATTGTAATAAGGGATGCTTGACTTTTGGGGCTGTGAGCAAGCAAAAGCCAAGCAGAGGATACTAGTTATCAAAAAGTTTCTCATCGATGATTATGCAGTTTTTGGTACCCAGTAATCCATATCTTTTACCCTTGATAATGACAAAGTTTGACCTAATCTTTCCATCAGCATGCCACATTTTTTGCTCCCCTTCCTCTTGCCCATTTTTGTAATGGCCCAAGTGAAACAATTTTCCCTGCTCATCCCATTCTTTTAACTCCCCCTCGTAAGCATCGTTCTTAGCAGTATACTCAAATCGTTTGTTTCCATTTTCCCAAAAAGCGGTTTGCAATCCCGTTCGGATGCCGTCTTTGAGGTGCCGGATTTCCATGATTTTTCCCGAAGGAAAATACTTCTTTTCCACTACGATTTCGGAGCTAGAGGGAGAGGGGGAACAGCTCCAAAGCAAGCCTAAAATGAGCAAGTATTTTATCATTGAGAAATGGTACCCGGGGTTCCATAATAACCATTCCCATTTAGATACGGTGCCGCTGTCGTAAAATGGTAATGGTAGATTCCAGCAGGAAAGTCTACCGTAGCATGGGTGTGCCCATGGTACACGTCCAAAGAGGAGTTGGTCACGGTAGTTCCATTTTCTTCTTGTGGGCCATACACTGGGAAACCATCCATCAAAAAGCCCATAAGACCTGATTTGGTTGATTTCACCTGGGTCAAGTGGAGTGGCTCCACATGGTAATGGTAGACCCCAGATTGTTGGGGATGTCCATAAAACTGATCAAAACTCGCCATTTCTCCCGTCAATTCCTGGTTGTTGGGACCAGCGTATTGGTTGAAAAAAGGAACCCCATTCAACGCAACCCCTATCCGGCCCAAAGGTGTGGCTGATTTAATGGTGGCGGCTTGTGGTTTGAGCGGGATTTTATAAATCGCAGACTGCTCAACGATTGAATTCGGATTTTTGGCAAAGTTGTAACCTCCAAAAGTGGTTCCAGAGTAAGCTATGTAAAGGCTATTTCCTGAAGCAAAATAGGGGCTTTTGTGATCGGGTACTCCATTTGTTTTTATAGTAATGTAGGTGCCATCGCTGGTGATACTCGATGCTCCATAAATTTTTTTATAGACCTCAGGCACCGTGGTATCTGATGTAGGAGTAGTAGGTGTGGGAGTAGTAGTTTCGTCTTGAGAACAAGCCATTACGAAGACTAAAGGCAATAGGATAGCCAGAAGGCGAAGTGTTTTGATCAGTAAATTCATAAGGATGAAAGAAGAATGAGGAGAGGGAAATATAAAAAATTTAGTTCTGATTTTGAATAAGGAATAAAACATTCAAATCATATCAATAAAAAAATATGTGATTACCAGCTTCTTTACCAGTAACCAATTTACCCTTGATATACAATGGGTATGAATTTATCCATTAAAAATCAACTTCACGGTCGTGCCTTGGCCGAGCTCGGAACGGACCTGAATATTGCCTTTGTGCCGCCGCATGATTTGCTTGGATAAGCTGAGCCCAATTCCAGAGCCTTTCTGCTTGGTGGTGAAAAATGGAATGAAAATCTTTTCCAAGGCTTCTTCTTCGATTCCCTTGCCAGAGTCTGTGATTTCTAGAATAATCTTTCCCGCCTCATCAATAAAGCCTTTGATATGAATCACTTTTAGCGGAGCATCTTCAAGTGCCTGAATGGCATTGTGCATCAGGTTAATTACGACCTGCTCAATCTGGGTTTGGTCGCCGAATAGGATGAGTTCCTTAGGTTCCAATTCCTTGAACAGACGGATGCCTTGACGCTCCAACTGATGCTGCAACAAGAGTTCTAACTGATCAAAAAGTGAGGACAAGGCGATACTTCCAAACTTGGGTGTCGGAACATGGGCCAAGCTCCGAAAATCGGACACAAAGCTCACCAATCCCTCACTTCGCTTCTCAATGGTTTGTACCCCCATCAAAAAATCCTCCATGTCCGCTGGATTCAAGGATTCCTTCTGCTCCAGCTTCTGCTCCAACTCTCCCTTTAAAGTGCCGGCTAAAGAGGAGATGGGTGCGATGGAATTCATGATCTCGTGGGTGAGAATATTGACCAAATTCTGCCAAGCCTCCATTTCCTTTTCCTCCAACTCGGACTGAATGTTTTGCAAAGACACCAATTTGAATCGCTCCCCGCGCATCAGCAACTCAATCACATACACGGATAGCTGCATGATTCCATCTGGATGGGCAATCTTGATCAACTCACTGCCACCTGTTCGAAGCTGCTGTATGGCTTGATGAAGTTCCTTATTGATCTGTTCTACCTCTTGAATTTGTTTCAGCTCATCTACTTGAAGCATGCGCTTGGCTGCCACATTCAGGATTTGAATATCTCCATTTTCTCTGTATGTAATCAAGCCGATGCTGAGGTGCTTGAATACAGAACGAAAATACTGGTAGTTGGCTTCCTTCTCCGCTTGATCTTCCTTGAGTTTGGCCAAAATAGCATTGAATTCAATATGCAAGTCGTCTGTTTCGGTCCCATCAAATTTGACAGGGTATAGCTGGCTGTACTTGTCCTGCTTAATGTTGTTGAGGAAAAGGCGTACTTTCTTGAAAGAACTTTCAGCATACTTGACTAAAAAAATAAGTTGGATGCCTGCCACGATTAGAAATAGGGAAGTCCCAAACACTCCCCAGCCTCCCACAAGGGAGTAAGCCATTAGAAATAGCGTGCCGGTAAGCAAGGCGATTCGGCCAAGTAAGCCAACTTTATAATCCATATTTTTCCAATCTTCTGTACAAAGATGCGCGCGTTAATCCCAGTTCCTTGGCAGCTTTGGAGATGTTTCCCCCATTTTTATCGATGGCGCGTTGAATGGTGTTGCGCTCCATGTCATCCAAGTTGAGTGTGGTACTCGTCTGTGTTTTTTCGGACGCGGGCTTCGCCGATAGAAAAAAGAAATCCCGTGTATCCAGTTCATCCCCATCTGCCATGATGATTGCACGCTCGATGGCATGCTGCAGTTCCCGGATATTTCCAGGCCAAGTATAGCGTTGCAAGAGCTCCATGGCTGTAGGCCGGATACCTTGAAAGTTTTTGCGGTACTTCTGCGCATATTGGCGTAGGTAGTGATTGGCGAGCTGCGGAATATCATCTTGGCGCTCCCGAAGTGGGGGAAGATAAATCTCCACGGTATTGATCCGGTACAAAAGGTCTTGACGAAAGCTATTGTCGGGTACCATCTCGTGTACGGGCATATTGGTGGCACAGATAAGACGAATATCCACCGGGATGGATTGATTCGTACCGATTCGGGTCACTTCCCGTTTTTGGAGCACAGTGAGCAACTTGGATTGCAAGGGCATGGACAGGTTGCCAATCTCATCCAGGAAGAGGGTACCCTGGTCTGCCACCTCAAATCGTCCAGCACGATCTTCCTTGGCATCGGTAAATGCCCCTCGCTTGTGCCCAAAGAGTTCGGACTCAAAGAGGGTTTCGGTGATGGAACCCATGTCCACGCCTACAAAAATCTCCTCATTACGTAGGGAGCGCTCGTGGATAGCCCGAGCAATCAGCTCCTTTCCTGTACCATTTTCTCCCAGAATCAAGACGTTGGCATCGGTTTGCGCCACCTTATCGATAATGGAAAATATGTTTTTCATGGAAGCCGACTGACCAATAATCTCGGTATAGTTCTTTTTCAGGTCGCTCTGCAAGGTCTTTTGCTTTTTGTGCAACTTGTCTACCTCTTTGTAGCTTTCCTTTAGTTTGAGGGCTGCGGATAGCGTAGCCACCAATTTCTCATTTTGCCAAGGCTTCAGGATAAAGTCGGTTGCACCTTCCTTCAAGGCCTGAACGGCCATTTCCACATCTCCAAAAGCAGTAATCAAAATTACTACCGCATTCGGGTCTATTTCCTTGATCTGGCTCAGCCAGTAAAAGCCTTCTTTCCCAGAAGTAGTGTCCTCCCTGAAATTCATATCCAAAAGGATCACATCAAAGTTCTGGGTATTGATTAAAAAGGGAATTCTTCGTGGATCCTTTTCAATATGCACTTCTTTGGCGTGCTTCTTCAAAAGCATCTTCGCTGCAAAAAGTAAATCCTCGTTGTCATCGATGATCAGTATACGTCCGAGTTGCTGTTCCATGGGAGTTGTTTTGGGTATACACTAGAAAAATAGTGCCAACAGGGATTAAATCCTCTGGTCCCCGATTTCAAGGTAAATATGTCCGAAAATGTACGATTTTATCCGATTTCCGTACACTTTTTTTGGTTTGGGGCACCTGATTGTTTTTCCTACCTTTGGCGTTCACAAAACTTGAATCACATGTCAGCTAAAAAAGGGGATGCAGTAGCCGTCCATTACACCGGAAGATTGGAAGATGGGAGCATTTTTGACTCTTCGGTTTCCAGGTCACCACTGAGTTTTACACTTGGAGATGGCAATATGATCAAAGGCTTTGATTCAGCAGTTTATGGAATGGCGATCGGAGACCATAAAACAGTGACCATTCCTGCAGCAGAGGCCTATGGCGAGCGTCGTCAAGACATGCTCATCGAGGTACCCTTGTCCCAAGTTCCCCCAGATATTCAACCAGAACTCGGTCTTCAATTGACGCTTCAAGGTCCAGGTGGGCAACCCATGCCTGTTACCGTAGTGGAACTTGACGAACAGAAAATTGTATTAGATGCCAACCATGAATTGGCGGGTCAAGACCTGATTTTTGACATCGAGCTGGTTTCTATCGGATAAGCATTGTTAAGTAGACACTACCTCTTAGTAGTGGATTCATACACTAAAAAAGCCCTTCAATATTGAATTGAAGGGCTTTTTTGTTGAACTCTCTAGTATGCTACTTCTCAAAAGTTGAGCCATATGGAATTGCACTTGGGCTAGGGGAGGAGGTAAACTGCAGGAGTTGGACCTCCGAATCGCTTATTTCCAGATAGGTATTCTGGCTCACCCATTCGCCGAGATTGAAATAGGTAGCGCCTTCACCCACTGGCAACTGTAAGGGCAGGTGGCGGTGCCCAAAGATGTAATAGTCATGTGATGTCTTCTGCTCGAGTTCTTTGCAGTATGCCCAAAGCCATTCTCCATCCCCCAAAAATCGCTGTTCATCCTTGCTGCTATTGGTAATTCGACTTTTCCCTGACCAGGCCTTCGCAAGCCGGATCCCAATGTCTGGGTGAATCCATCGGAAAAGCCATTTCGCTACCGGATTGGTAAAGATTTTCTTCAAAAACTTGTAAGTGGCATCTCCAGGACCCAAGCCGTCCCCATGGCCCACTAAGATTTTTTTACCGGCTACTTGAAGTTCAATGGGATGGGTATACACAGGAATCCCAAGTTCCTGGGTGAAATAATCCCGCATCCAGAGGTCGTGATTCCCCGTAAAAAAAAGAATCGGAATCCCTCGGTCACGAAGTTGGGAAATCTTTGCTAAAAAGGGGAGTTGCCCTTTGGGGATGACTTCTCTGTACTCAAACCAGAAGTCGAAAATATCTCCCACCAGAAAAATCGCTGCCGCTTCATCTGCGATGTAATCCAGCCAAGCGATGATGCGATCTTGCCGCTCCCTGCTCGATTTAAAATCTGGGGCACCTAAATGAAAGTCGGAGGCGAAGAACAGCTTTTTCCCGTGAAGGGGAAAATTCAGGTCGGAGGCTTGCATGGGGTAAAGATAGATGCAATCCCTCAAAAAAGGAAAAGCCCCAAATTTTCGGGGCTTTTCACGTTATGCTTCTGTTTTGGATTCTTCCGCATCCGGTGTTGGACTTGGAGGAATTGCTTCTGCAGTTTCTTCCTTTTCGGCCACTACCGCTGCTTCAGGTGCTGATTCAGCCACTTCAGGATCCTTTTTATTGGTAAAGGCCTGGTAAGTAGTTTCCTTCTCAAAAGGTCGCTTTCCGATCAGACGCTCCAAATCCGCTTGGAATAGAATCTCTTTTTCAAGTAATTCCTTAGCGAGTATTTCGAGCTCTGCCTGGTGCTTGCGCAGTAAATCAAGAACACGTGTGTAAGCAAACTGGATCAACTTACTCACTTCCTGATCAATCATCTCAGCGGTCGCTTCCGAGTAAGGCTTGGTCATCTTGTACCCATCGCTCTTGCTTTCGTAGAAGGAAACATTGCCCAGCTTCTCGTTCATGCCGTACACCGATACCATGGAGTAAGCCATCTTGGTGATGCGCTCCAAGTCACTCAGGGCTCCTGTAGAGATCTTTCCAAAGATAATTTCCTCCGCTGCTCTACCGCCAAGAGTCATGCACATCTCGTCGATCAATTGCTCAGTTTGGTACAAGAACTGTTCCTTAGGTAAGTATTGGGCATAGCCAAGTGCAGCCACTCCACGTGGTACGATGGAGACCTTTACCAAAGGATCAGCATGCTCCAGGAACCAGCCAGCTACTGCGTGACCCGCCTCGTGGTAGGCCACAATTTTCTTTTCTTCTGGAGAGATAATCTTGGTTTTCTTTTCCAATCCACCAATCACTCGGTCGATGGCATCTTGAAAATCTTGCATGTCCACTGCTTCCTTATTTTTTCGAGCAGCGATCAAGGCTGCTTCGTTGCAGACGTTGGCAATTTCGGCACCAGCAAAACCAGGAGTTTGCGCAGCCAATTTCTTAGCATCCACTTCTGCGATGGTCTTGATTGGCTTGAGGTGCACCTTGAAGATGGCCTCTCTACCTACGATATCTGGCTTGTCAATAGAAATCTGACGGTCAAATCGTCCTGGACGAAGCAAGGCACTATCCAATACGTCAGGTCGGTTAGTTGCTGCCAAGACAATGACTCCTGAATCGGTACCGAATCCATCCATCTCTACCAATAGGGAGTTGAGCGTGTTCTCCCGTTCGTCGTTGGAACCAGGCATTTGGCCTTTGCCACGTGAACGGCCGATGGCGTCAATTTCATCGATGAAAATGATACAAGGCGCCTTTTCCTTGGCTTGCTTGAATAGGTCTCGTACACGTGCAGCACCTACCCCCACAAACATTTCCACGAAATCAGAACCAGAAAGCGTGAAGAAAGGGACACCAGCTTCACCAGCTACGGCTTTAGCAAGCAACGTTTTACCGGTACCTGGAGGGCCTACTAGCAATGCACCTTTAGGTATTTTACCACCCAACTTGGTGAATTTGGACGGGTTCTTTAAAAATTCTACAATCTCTTGGATTTCAACTTTAGCTTCATCTAGGCCTGCCACATTGTCAAAGGTGATTTTCACCTTGTTGTCGGCATCAAATAGCTGTGCCTTGGATTTACCCACATTAAAAATCTGTCCACCAGGACCTCCGCCACCAGACATGCGGCGCATCATAAACCAGAAGAGCACAAACAATAAAATCATGAATCCAAAGCTTCCAAAGTAGTTGCTCCAGTTTTCTTCGTTAGTCACCGA
This sequence comes from uncultured Algoriphagus sp., assembly GCA_903952135.1. GTDB lineage: Bacteria > Bacteroidota > Bacteroidia > Cytophagales > Cyclobacteriaceae > Algoriphagus. The sequence goes on along the minus strand of CAJBER010000027.1, from coordinate 1,737 downwards.
GAAACCTATTTTTTCTGCTCCTGCCGGCATTTTTTCTTCCAATGCCTGGAAGTCAGCCTGGAATTTATCTGCAGTAGTTACCTGCAAGGCATAGTGAGGTCCCTCAGGGTTAAAAAAGGAAGAATTGGCTTCCAGTTCTGTTTTGTATTTGGCATTTTGAAGTGCAGCAGGCTTGAGGGTGACATCCACCCGATTCATGTTGCGCACGATGACCACCTTAGCGACATCTCCAGATGTGTAAATGTCCTCGAAACGCTTCTGCGTGATGTCAATGACGGCTCCACGCTGCTGAATCCAGGTTAGACCTAAGAGCACTAGGACTGCGGCTACGATAAGCCAAAGTTGAAAATTGGGTTTTTGAGGCGCCTTAGGAGTGAAATTCTTATTTTTATTTTTGTCGCTCATCGCTTGTTAGGGAGTGCTTGTGTAAATGCTAAAACAGATTTGGGAAGTGAAAGTTCAGGTAATTGCTTAGGAAATTCGGGTGGTCTTGGCATCTCCCCATAATTCTTCAAGACCGTAGTATTCTCTTTTGTCCGAAAGAAAAATATGGACCACTACATTGACATAGTCCATCAAGACCCACTGCCCATTGGCTCGGCCTTCAATTTTCCATGCTGGCGATTCTCCAGCCTTGTGTACTTGCTCCTCGATGGATTTGGAAATTGCGTCCAATTGGGTGTCAGAATTACCCGAACAAATCACAAAAAAATCGGTCACCGTATCTTTTACTGACCGAAGGTCCATGACCGTAATTTCGGAAGCCTTTTTTTCCTCCATTCCTTTGACAATGACCTTACTCAGCTGTTGTGCTGTCATACTATTGATTTAAACTTTGTCTTCGGTACCTTTGAGTTCCGAATCTCTAACGAATGTATAAAATTCTTGCCAACACGCTTTTTCTAGGTAAAGATATTCATTTTCTGCCAGACTGTCATTCTACCAATGACATGGCTCTACAAGCGATACGCCAAAAAGAGGTATACGAAGGGAGCATTTTTATTACGAATCACCAAACTCGCGGAAAAGGACAACGTGGAAACTCTTGGGAAACCAAGCCTGGAGAGAATTTGACGTTCTCACTTGTGCTCCAACCTCAATTCCTGGATTTGAGCGAGCAGTTTTTGTTGAATATGGCTGTTTCTAATGCCATTCGGCAGGGGATGCAAGATTACATCCCCCAACTGCAGGTCAAATGGCCTAATGATTTGGTGGTTCCAGGTGCAGGGAAAATAGGAGGGATCTTGATTGAAAATCTGGTAGGAAGCAAGGGATGGGAGTATGCGGTCGTGGGAATCGGATTAAATATCAATCAACGCGAATTTTCAAGCTCTCAAGCCACATCCCTTTCACTCGTAACGGGGAGTTCCTATCCATTGGAAGAACTATTTAAATTGCTAATCATCCAGGTGGAGCAGGCCTACATTTCACTCAAAAAAGGAAAAATTGAGCTGCTCAAACAAGAATACTTGCGACATCTGTATTTGATCGATCAATGGGCCCAGTATCGGGTAGGGGAACAAACCCTAGAGGGAAGAATTGTAGGCCTTTCAGATAGCAGCAATCTGCTACTAGAACTACCCACTGGCAAGCAGCAAAGTTTTGGTATCAAAGAGATTAGCTTCCCGAATTTCTGATTCGACTTCTCATTCCGGAATTTATCTAATACCTTTGCGGGGCCAAAGGCAAAACACGCTTGCTTTTAGCAATTAAACCTTTGGCAGGTTAACCAATTAG
>CAJBER010000026.1 GCA_903952135.1 uncultured Algoriphagus sp. | reverse complement strand
CGAATCTGTATCCTTGATCCTTGCTGGTCTTGCAACACCTCTTGTACTTTCTGTACACACGATTGTATCCTTTGACTTTGCTACTTCGGTGATTCCAGGATGGCACACCACCATTTTCCCTCCTTACTTCGTAGCAGGAGCGATTTTCTCTGGTTTTGCGATGGTTTTGACCTTGATGATCATTACCCGTAAAGTATACAAACTAGAAGACTACATCACTATTGGACACATCGAGTTGATGAATATCGTAATCATCATCACAGGTTCTATTGTAGGTATCGCCTACATCACTGAATTCTTCATCGCTTGGTATTCTGGAGTTGAGGCTGAGCAATATGCCTTCATCAACAGAGCAACAGGGCCTTACTGGTGGGCTTACTGGTCCATGATGACCTGTAACGTGATCTCACCACAACTTTTCTGGATTAAAAAGATCAGAACTTCTATTGTAGCAACTTTTGCCTTGTCGATTGTCGTGAACATCGGGATGTGGTTTGAACGATTTGTAATTATCGTGACCTCCTTGCACCGAGATTACTTGCCTTCTTCTTGGGCGATGTTCTACCCATCTTGGGCTGACGTTGGGGTTTACTTGTTCACCTTTGGTTTGTTCTTCACTGCATTCTTCTTGTTTGCCAAGTTCTTCCCTGTGATCAACATGGCCGAAGTGAAGTCTGTATTGAAGTCATCCTCTGAAAAAGCACACAAATAATCATGGAAAGAGATACTCATTTTATTTTAGGAGTCTACGACGATGAGGACGTATTGCTCCATGCAGTAGAAAAGGTTAGAGGTAGCGGAGTGAAGATTCACGAAGTGTATTCTCCTTACCCAGTTCACGGGTTGGAGCACGTGTTGGGTTACAAGCGAAGTAAACTTCCAATTGCTGCATTTCTTTTCGGTATGTTGGGCACTAGCTTGGCCTTGACCATGCAGTTTTACATGATGAAATTTGACTGGCCGATGATCATTGGTGGTAAAGACTATGCCGCTTTTCCTGACTTCGTTCCAGTATCCTTTGAAATGACCGTTTTGTTGGCCGCTTTTGGTATGGTGGGTGTATTCTTGATCACTTCCAATTTGAAGCCTTGGGCACAACCTCGAATCTTTGATTTGAGAAGCACTGATGACAAGCACATCATGGCCATTGATATTGCAAGCAACAGCAGCCTTGAGCAAGAAAAAATCAAAGAGATTTTGTCTGCATCTGGAGCTACTGAGGTGAATAACAAAAGTTTTGAATAGAATAACCGTAGCTATGAAAATTACGAACGCATCACTATTCGCAGGTTCTGTACTAGCCCTCAGTTTGTTGGCTGGATGCAAAGCTGGAGGTGAAAATCAGGGGCTGGAATATGCGCCTCAGATGTATCACTCTGTAGCTTATGAACCATTGACTCAAATTAAAGACGAGGCTCAAGGTTCTTGGCTTTCCACCAGAGAAGATGGAAAAGGTGAGTATTTCAATTCCAACGTGAACAATCCTCATGGCATGAACATGAGAGAGCCTGTGGCAAACACTGTTCCTAGAAACAAGCAGGGATACCTTCCTCACCGATTGCAACAATTTGAATTGGATAAGGCTGCACTCATTACCAGCCCGATTGAGAAGTCTGAGCAAGCGCTTAAGGATGGAGAGAAACTCTATCTTCAGTATTGCAACGCCTGTCATGGTAAAGGTGGTGAAGGAGATGGAAAAGCAGGTGCAGTAATCGGCGGTGTAGCCAATTTGAAAGGTGGAGCTTATGTGGGCTTACCTGAAGGACATATTTTCCATGTCATCACCAAAGGTAAAGGAAGAATGGGAGCTCATGGTTCTCAAATTCCTGCCGAAAGCAGATGGAAAATTGTGCACTATGTTAAACAAGTTATCCAAGGTCAGTCTGCAGCTGCTGATTCAATTCCTGCAGCAGATTCTACCGCGGTAGCAACAGTAAATCCAGCGAAGTAATCATGGCTCATCACGGCGAACATCACTACAATTTGGATCAGCGATTTGATTTCACTGCATCCATCAAAAAATCAATTTTGACCGTTTTGGTCATCGGTGCTGTACTTCTAGGAATTGGCATTGTAATGGCCATGACTGGTGGTCACCATGAAGAGGGTGCTGCAGCTGGAGGCCATGCCTTCCACTGGTACGAGCGCTTGTATGCGAGTTTATGGGTGAATAACGTATTCTTTACGGGTATTTCAATTATTGGCGTTTTCTTCTTTGCCATTCAATTTGCAGCGCAAGCAGGCTGGTCTGCTCCAATTCTGCGTGTTATGCTTTCCCTAGGTAACTGGTTGCCAATCGCAGGTGTGTTGATGCTTGCAACTTTCTTTGTTGCTAACCACGATTTATTTCACTGGACTCATTCCTACTTGTTTGACAAAAACGATCCGCAATACGACAAAATCATTGACGGTAAGGGAGCATTCTTCTACTGGCCAATGGAAAAGGGAACTTTCCCTGTGTTCTACATTGCACGAATGGTAATCTTCTTTAGTTTCTGGGTATTCTTCTTTACCAAGTTCAAGCAGATTTCTGCTCAGGAAGATCAATTGGGAGGTTCAAGTCATTGGTACAAAATGAGAAGCTGGTCAGCTTTCTTCCTTGTGTTTTTTGCTGTTTCTTCTTCGATGTCTGCTTGGGATTGGGTTATGTCGATTGACACGCACTGGTTCTCTACCTTGTTTGGCTGGTATATGTTTGCTTCTTGGTTTGTATCTGGTCTTTCTACGATTACCTTGATTGTTCTTTTCTTGAAAGGCAAAGGTTACTTGGAAATGGTGAATGAAAACCACGTACACGATTTGGGTAAGTTCGTATTTGGTTTCTCAATTTTCTGGACCTACCTCTGGTTTTCCCAGTTCCTTTTGATTTACTATGCCAACATTCCTGAAGAGACCGTTTACTTCGTTGAGCGTTTGGAGAGTGATATTTATGGACCTTTTGTTTTTGTGAATTTAGGGTTGAACTTCTTCCTTCCGTTTCTGGTTTTGATGACTAGAGATGCAAAAAGACATGGAGTTTTCTTGAAATTGGTGTGTACCATTCTTATTGTAGGTCACTGGATTGACTTCACCTTGATGGTTCAGCCAGGTACACTTGGACATAATGGTGGAATTGGGTTGTTGGAAGTAGGTATGTTCTTGGTCTATGGCTCTGCAGCTACTTTTGTGGTGCTAAATGCCCTAGCGAAGAGAAACCTGATTGCAAAAAATCACCCCATGCTTCAGGAGAGTTACAATCATCACATTTAATTATATAGCTGAAAAAAAATTAAGATATGTACACATTTCTAATTGCAGTTGGAGCTCTTTTGTTACTATCCTTAGTTTGGATGGTATACAGAATTCAGACGTTGGTGTCAGTTGTCAAAGGATCCGATCGAAAGATCGCTTCTGGAAGCAACAAAGTGAATGCAATCTTATTTCTAGTATTCTTAGTTGGATCTGGTGCTTTGATGTTCTGGTATTCCATCAAGGAATTTGATAATTACCAAATGCCAGTAGCTTCTGAGCATGGCGTCATCACTGACGAATTGTTTTGGATCACGATGGCAGTAACAGGAATTGTGTTTTTGATTACACACGTATTGCTGTTTATTTTTCCTTACAAGTACCAGTACAAAGAAGGTCGAAAGGCTGCCTTTTATCCGGATAACCACAAACTTGAATTGATTTGGACTGCTGTACCAGGTGTGGTGATGGCAGGTCTTGTGATTTCAGGTTGGATGGCTTGGTCCGATATTACTGCTCCTGCACCAGAAAAGGCGCATGTGGTGGAAATCATGGGTTACCAGTTTGCATGGGATGTTCGTTATCCAGGCAAAGACAATGTTTTGGGTGATTACGATTACCGTTTGATCAATGCCTCTAATTCGCATGGAATTGACTTCACTGATAAAAATTCGATTGATGATTTTCCTTCTCCAAGAGTGGTAATTCCAAAAGGAGAGCCGGTGCTTTTCAAAATCAGAGCTCGTGATGTCTTGCACTCTGTGTTTGCACCTCACATGCGTTTGAAAATGGATGCTGTACCTGGCATGCCTACTCGATTCTGGTTTGTACCTACTAAGACTACTGCTGAAATGCGTGCTGAGTTGAAAAATCCGGAATTTGAATACGAGATTGCTTGTACTGAAATCTGTGGACGCGGTCACTTCTCCATGAAGAAAATAATTGAGGTAGTAGAACCAGCTGAATACCAGAAGTGGTTGGCGGAACAAAAATCGTTCCTTCAGCAAAACCCTTCTTTAGCTGAAGGGTTAAAGACTGAGAAAAAAGAAATTGCAGGGATTAATTAAGGGAGAGAATTAAAATTAACAAAGTTATGGCTACAGCGACAGTTGCACATCACGACACCGAAGTTCATGGGCACCAGGATCACCACGATCACGAGCACCATGATAATTTCATCACCAAATATCTTTTCACTACAGACCATAAAATGATTGCCAAGCAGTTCTTGGTAACTGGTATGTTCTGGGCACTTATTGGTGGTTTACTTTCAACATTATTCCGTTTACAGCTTGGATTCCCAGACATGAATTTGGAAGTTCTTCGCCCTATTTTGGGAGGCTGGATAGACGAGGCAGGCAAATTGGATCCTACCTTCTACCTGGCTTTGGTTACGATGCACGGTACCATCATGGTATTCTTTGTATTGACAGCCGGCTTGAGCGGTACTTTTTCCAACTTCTTGATTCCGCTTCAAATTGGTGCTAGAGACATGGCCTCTGGTTTTATGAACATGCTTTCCTACTGGTTCTTCTTTGTTTCAGGTGTGATCATGTTTATTTCCCTTTTCCTTAAAACTGGCCCTGCTGGTGGGGGATGGGTGGTTTATCCACCTTTATCAGCCTTGGAGCAAGCTATTCCAGGTTCAGGTATGGGAATGACCCTATGGTTGATTTCAATGGTATTCTTCATTGCTTCTTCCTTGTTGGGCGGTATCAACTACGTAACTACGGTAATCAACCTACGTACCAAAGGAATGTCTTTCTCTAGACTTCCCTTGACCATCTGGGCGTTTTTCTTGACTGCTGTCATTGGTATTTTGTCTTTCCCTGTATTGTTTGCAGCTGCTTTATTGTTGGTGTTTGACAGAAGCTTTGGTACTTCTTTCTACCTAGCAGACATCTATGTAGCGGGTGAAGCACTTCCGAATACAGGAGGTAGTCCAGTATTGTACCAGCACTTATTCTGGTTCTTGGGTCACCCAGAAGTATACATTGTATTGTTGCCTGCATTGGGTATCACCTCTGAGGTGATTGCTACCAATTCGCGTAAGCCTATTTTCGGTTACAAGGCGATGATTATTTCCCTATTGGGTATTACCGTTCTTTCCTTTATCGTATGGGCTCACCACATGTTTGTGTCTGGTATGAATCCTTTCTTAGGATCGATCTTCATGTTCTTGACTTTGATCATTGCAGTACCTTCTGCAGTAAAAGTATTTAACTACTTGACTACGCTTTGGAGAGGTAATTTGATTTTCACTCCAGGCATGTTGTTTTCCATTGGATTGGTATCCTTCTTCATCTCTGGTGGTTTGACAGGTATTTTCTTAGGTAACTCTGCCATTGACATTCAATTGCACGATACGTACTTCGTAGTTGCTCACTTCCACTTGGTAATGGGTTCTGCTTCATTCTTCGGCATGATGGCTGGTGTGTACCACTGGTTCCCTAAGATGTTTGGACGAATGATGGATGCTAAGTTGGGATACATTCACTTCTGGTTAACTTTCGTTGGCGTGTACATGGTATTCTTCCCAATGCACTACATCGGTATTGCTGGTTTCCCAAGAAGATACTATTCCTGGACCAACTTTGAGTTTACCAACTTGTATACTGATTTGAACATGTTTGTGTCTGTTGCCGCAATCATCACTTTTGCTGCCCAGTTTATCTTCATTTTCAACTTCTTCTACAGTATGTATCGTGGTAGAAAGGCTTCCTTGAACCCTTGGAACTCAAATACCTTGGAATGGACTACTCCATTGCACCCTGGACATGGTAACTGGCCTGGTGAAATTCCAACCGTATACCGTTGGCCTTATGACTACTCTAAGCCTGGAGCTGCTGAAGATTTTATTCCACAGCATATTCCATTGTCTCAAACACCAGAATCTAATTTGCCTCATGAGCAAGAACTCGTTAAACTTGAGTTGGAGATCATGAAAGAGGAAGCCGATTTGGTAGCAAATGAGTCCAAGCACTAAAAAATCGATAAACAGCTACCGCCGCCTTTCAGGCATCACCGTGGTAGCTGTTTATTTTCTTATTCTGGTAGGGGGAATTGTGCGTAGCACGGGTTCCGGGATGGGTTGTCCAGATTGGCCAAAATGCTTTGGTTCAGTCGTGCCTCCTACAAGCGTGGAGCAACTCCCTGCAAACTATCAGGAAATTTACCTAGAAAAAAGGCTTGCCAAGAATGACCGCTTTGTAGCTACGCTTTCAAAGTTGGGGTTTGCAGAAACTGCCGAGCAGCTCGCAAACGACAAGTCCATTCAAGTTGAAGAAGAGTTCAATGCCACCAAAACTTGGATTGAGTACATCAATCGTCTTATTGGTGTGGTGATCGGCCTCCTTATCTTGGCTACGTTAATCAAATCCTTTTCGCTTTGGTCACAAGACAAATGGATACCTGGAACTGCCTTTCTAGCACTTGTTCTTGTTTCATTTACGGGTTGGATTGGTTCAATTGTGGTTTCGACCAACCTTTTGGCTTGGATGATTACTTTCCACATGTTGCTAGCTCTTGCATTGGTAGCGGTATTGTTGTATAGCCATCGCAGAGCCACTCGATTACTTGCTGAAAAAAATAGTACCCATCCGATGCCTAAAAAAATTCTTTGGTTGCTGCTTTCTGTTAGTTTCTTGATGTTGATTCAAGTGGTGCTCGGTACCCAAGTTCGAGAAGGAATAGATCGTGTTTCCTTTGCTATGGGCAACTTGCTTCGTGAGGAGTGGGTAAGCAAGGTGGGTATGGTGTTTTTAATTCACCGTTCCTTTTCTTTGGTGCTTTTGGGGGTGCATGTGCTCTACTTTATCTGGGCATTTAAGTTTTCTACGCGAAGCACCTCATTTAACAATTGGAATCAAGCCCTTTTGGCATTGCTTGTGATAGAGATTGCTTCAGGAATTGGGATGGCCTATTTTGGTCTACCTGCCTATTTGCAACCTATACATTTGCTTTTTGGTTCTCTTATTTTGGGAGTGCAATTTATTTTGATACTTCAGTTGAAGGATCAGACTAACTTTAAAACTAATCTGCAGGTATGAATGCCGTTGGGATAACGTCGAACAGTATTGTCAGTCTACTGAAAAGTAGGGTGAGTGCCTATTATGACTTGATTAAGTTTAGACTTTCCGCATTGGTTACTTTCTCTGCGGTATTTGGCTATATCTTGGGTGACCGCGGGATAGACTTTGGTTGGTCAGGCTTTGTTGGTTTAGTCTTGGGTGGATTTTTTATTTCTGGAGCCTCTGGAGCAGCCAATGAAATTATGGAGCGTGATCTGGATAAGTTGATGAAGCGTACTCAGAATCGCCCACTTCCTTTGCAACTTATTTCTTTGCAAGAGGCCTATTGGTTTACGGGAATTGTTGCGCTAATGGGAATTAGTTTGCTTTGGATTTTCACCAATCCTTTGACTACTGGATTAGGAGTATTGAGTATGTTACTCTATGTATTTGCTTATACTCCGCTCAAGCGTGTGGGACCAATTGCTGTATTTGTGGGTGCTATTCCTGGTGCAATGCCTCCGTTATTGGGATGGACCGCTGCCACGGGAGCGATTACCCATCAGGCTTTAATTATTTTCGGTATTCAATTTATCTGGCAGTTCCCGCATTTTTGGGCGATTGCCTGGGTAAGTGATGAAGACTACAAGCGTGCTGGATTTAAGTTGCTTCCAAGTGGAGGAGGACAAGATTTGAATACGGCCATTCAAATCATGATTTATACGCTTTTTCTACTTCCATTAGGTCTTTTGCCAAGCTATTTTGGTTTGGTGGGATTGAATTCTGGAATTGTGGCCACGGTATGTGGCGTATTGTTTTTGGCTCAGACCTTTTCATTGATGCGTGATTGTTCGCGAAAGTCGGCTTTGAAAATCATGTTTGGGTCCTTTATTTATTTGCCTGTAGTACAGATTGCGTATTTGTTAGACAAAATGCCTTAAGTGATGGAAAGTGAGTTGAAGTATATCGATATTGTCGAGCAGCCAATTAGTATGCATCCTAAGAAGTTTGCGCTTTGGTTGTTCCTGGTTACTGTGCTGATGATTTTTGCGGCATTGACTAGTGCCTACATTGTTCGTCAAGCGGAGGGCAATTGGTTGGAGTATGAATTGCCTGAAATTTTCTGGGTAACTTCTGGCATTGTGGTTCTAAGTTCCATTGCCATGCAGTTTGCCTACTTTGCCGCCAAAAAAGATAATTTTATAGGTTTACGAATAGGAATGGTGGCTACAGTTTTACTAGGAATAGGTTTTCTAGTAGGGCAATGGTACAGCTGGGTGGCGTTAGTGGATAGAGAGGTGTTTTTTGTTGGAAATCCTGCTGGATCTTTTTTGTATGTTTTCACTGGATTACACGCGGTTCATTTGATCAGCGGTGTGATATTTCTGATTATTGTATTAATTTCGACCTTTAGAGATAAGGTGCACTCCCAAGCACTAAATACCTTAGAAATGGCCACTACGTATTGGCATTTTTTAGGTGGTTTGTGGCTGTATTTGTTTCTATTTTTGCTTTTGAATCATTAAAATTAACCCAGTACCATAAATTTTACCTATGTCTGCGCATTCTACTGCTATCGAAGTAAGCACGAAAAGAGGCATTTGGGGAGGAGGAAATGAACCCCTAAAAGCCAGCTACGGAAAACTCATGATGTGGTTTTTCCTACTCTCTGACATCTTCACCTTTGCTGCCTTTTTGATCACCTATTTGGCCATTCGTGTAAGTTATCCTGCCTATGCGGGTGCTGCAGAGACCTTTACAGGTTCCAATGAATATTGGCCAGTGCCTGAATTGGTTTTTGAGGCCTTACCTTTCCTTCATGGTGTTCATGCTCCTTTGATATTTGTAGGAATCATGACTTTCATTTTGATTGCTAGTTCGGTGACGATGGTTTTGGCTGTTGAGGCTGGACACAGAAATGACCGAAATGATGTTGTAAAATGGATGCTTTGGACACTTCTTGGAGGTATTACCTTCTTGAGCTGTCAGGCTTGGGAGTGGTCTCACTTTATCCATGGAACAGACGGTGGATCATTGCTGACTTATGTAAATGGTTTGGGACAGAATGTAACTGAAACTGTTTTTGGTGCCAATCTGATGGTCAATGAATATGGGCCTGCTGCGTTTGCTCAACTCTTTTTCTTCATCACAGGATTCCACGGATTCCACGTGACCATCGGGGTATTCTTACTGTTTCTTTGCTTCTACCAAGCGGCAGTAGGTGTTTACGACAAGCGTGGTCATTACGAAATGGTGGAGAAAATTGGTCTTTACTGGCACTTTGTAGATTTGGTTTGGGTATTCGTATTTACCTTATTTTATTTGATCTAAGCATTTCAATTCGCTCACTATGGAAGTTCAAGACACTAAATCTACGCTTGAGGTTGCACCTCGAAACGAAGAAAAAATCAAAAAAATCTGGAAGACTGCCTTTATTCTTCTTGCCATTACGGTAGCGGAATTTATCATGGCATTTACCATGGACAGAGGAATTTTGTTGTATTCCTTGTTCATTATATTGACAATTTGGAAGGCTAAGTATATCATGATGGAATTCATGCACTTGGGTGATGAAGCCAAGCCTCTTTTCTATTCCATCATTGTTCCATTGATCTTCTTGGTCTGGTTGGACATCGCGTTAATTAAGGAAGGTTCGGATATCTTCCTGATGCGTTGGTAAAAAAAATATTTATCAAAAAAAAATAGGTTGAGGTGAATCACTTCAACCTTATTTTTTGTTATGTCTAGTATGCGAAGTTTACGAATTCTCCAGGGCTTTGTCCTTGTTTGTATTTTAATGATTCCTGTGTTGATCTTCTTGTTTTTGAAGGGCTTCGGGAAAAACGAGTACGACTTGCCTATTTTCTTTCAAACAGGAGTGGATAATCCGTTTCAGGAATGTCCCCCTTCAGATAGTTCGCAACATTACATCCCGGAATTTAAGTTTACCAATCAAGACGGGAAGTTGATGGGTAGGAAAGAGATGGAAGGCAAGATCACCATCGTGGATTTCTTTTTTACTTCCTGCCCGAGTATTTGTCCCGTGATGTCTAAGGAGATGGAACGGGTAAATGATCATTTTCGAGACGATCCGAATGTACAGATTTTCTCCATCAGCATTGACCCTACTTACGATACTCCTCAAATTTTGAAAGCCTATGCCGAAGAGCATCATGCAATTCAAGGTAAATGGCATTTTCTCTCAGGTTCAAAGGAAGAGACCTTCCAATTAGCCCGCTGTGGATTTGTACTTCCAGCATTAGATGGTAATGGAGTGCCGGATGATTTTGTACATAGTGATAAGTTTATATTGATAGATGACCAAGGACGGATCCGTGGCTATTACAGCGGGACCACCCGTGAGGAAGTGGATCTGTTGATGTTAGAAACCAAAATTTTACTTCATGGCAAAGAATAACACCCCCGCAGCTTCGCAGGAGGCAAAAGTTAAAAACTGGATTATTGGCATTTCCATAGCCATACCATTGGCAGTAGCAGTACTTTTGTTTATGCCTGCCAAACTCACCTCTCTGGGAGGCTGGGTGTATTTTCTCCCGCACCTCAATGCAGTGATTAATTCTGCAGCATCCATTGCTTTGGTTGTTGCCTTGGTGTTTGTTAAGCAGAAGAAGTATTCTCAGCACGGTGCTACCATGACGGTAGCCTTTATTTTGGGAGCGATCTTTTTGGTGTCTTATGTAATCTACCATGGAGCAGCAGAAAGTACTTCTTTCGGCGGTGAAGGGGCAATTCGAATTGTGTACTATTTCTTATTGATTACACACATTTTGTTCGCAGCCATTGCGCTCTTCCCAATTTTATTCGCCTATTACTATGGGTATACCAACCAGCGGGAAAAACACCGAAAAGTGGTGAAGTATGCCTATCCGATTTGGTTGTATGTATCTGTTACCGGAGTAATTGTCTATTTGATGATCTCTCCCTACTATACCCAGACCTTTTAAATTCTGCTCGGTTAACTTAGATTTTCGGAGGAACAAATGAAATTCAAAATCTTATTCCTAGTTCTAGCTAGTTTCTTTATTCGCTTTGGTGCACAGGCCCAATGTGCCATGTGCCGTGCTTCGGTAGAAAACAATGTAAGTAATGGAGAAACTTCCATTGGCGCAGGGCTTAACAATGGAATTTTGTATTTGGTAGTGATGCCTTACCTGATGGCTGGTGTCATCGGCTATTTGTGGTATCGGGCTTCCAAAAAGAAGAAAGCGAAACTCCAATCGCACTAATACTAACCGGCAAAGTTTGATACCAGACTTTGCTTTTTTATTTTTAGTCTTCATGAAACGCTCGATCCGCCGCCTCCTTCTTATAGGAAGTGTACTTCTTCTGCTCCTTACCCTGATTTTGAATTTTTTTGTTTATCAAAAAAGTCAAGAGGAGGAATACATAGAGGCTATCGAAAAGAAGATTCATGAGGTAGAGGAGGTTTTTAACCAGGATTTTGAAGTGTTTCAGACGCAAGGGGCTAGATTTGATTCCTTGAGTTTTGAACGAGTAAGTACGGGTGCCTATACTTATCCTATTTTTATTGTTAATTCAGAAAAGGAGCCCCTTTATTGGTCTACTAATGAGTTTACGCTGGATTTTTCAGCTTTGGATTTTAAAAAGGATTTTCAAGTCCTCAGCTCTTCTTCCGGTACTTTTTTAGTGAAGCAACAAAAAATATCTACTAGAGGTGAAAACGAATATTTAGTACAAGCCTTCCGTTTAGTATGGTCTGGCACCATAAAAAATGACTATGTCGTGATGGGGCCTAATCCAGACGTTTTTGGAAATGCGCTGTTTACGCTTTATCCCAAATCAGAGGAAGGGTCCTTGCAAGTGAAGTCCACGCTTGGACAGCCGCTTTTTGGAATTGACTTTCAGCCGGGTTTTGTGTCCGTAGGAAAAGCTTGGAATACCCCCTTGCTTATTTTTAGTTGTTCCATCTTTCTTCTTTATGTTTTTCTCAGTTTTAATTTTCTGAGAAAGAAATGGAAAAAGGGACAGGTTTGGCAGGCAATAGGCTATGGCTTTCTAATTCTATTAATGGTGAGGGCAAGCATGTTGCTTTTCAATTTTCCTCAAGCTTATCTAAATCTTTCATTATTTGATTCCAGCGGATATAAACCTTCCTGGATAGTGCCCAGTTTAGGCGATTTGTTTGCCCATACGCTTTGTATCGTGTTCATTATTGGTCTCTTGGTGTTTCAGCTTTCTTCAAAGGAAATTGCGGAGAAGTTTACTAATTGGAGACAGCGAATTCGGGAAGAGATTTTGCTTGTAGGTACTTTTCTGATTTCCACCTTTTTCTTTGCTGGGCTGTGGGCATTGACACGTGATTTAGTCCTTCATGCAAGTTGGAGCCTGGATATTACTGCTATTCCTAGTTTTGATAGTTGGGTAGGGACAAGTTTTTTTATCCTGTTTTTATGGGCTGCTGCTTATGTTTTTCTGAGTCTTAGTTTGATCCATTTAGTTACTCGAGGAGGTTCAGACAGACGCAAAGTTTACCGTTTACTGTTTTTGGTAGCAGGTCTTTGCTTAGTGGGTTTCTTCGTTTGGGACTTCTGGCTGGGAATTGCCGGATTGATCCACTTCCTTTTTCTTTTTTCGATACTTCGATTTGATTTAGTGGCGAATGTCTACCGCTTAGGATTAGAAACATTCTTGACCTTGTTTTATGCTAGTCTTATTGCCGCAAGTATAGTAGCGGCAAGTAGTTACCAAGCAGCTGCCGAACGATTGGTGCAAGCAAAAGTCGCCTTTGCAAATCAAGAACTTCTCGCAACGGATGTCCAAACGACCTTGTTTTTGGCTGACATTTTTGCAAGGCTAAAGAATGATCTGTTCATTCAAAATAGGTTAGCAGACCCCTTATTATCAAAGGATCCGGTAATCAGTAAAATCCGAAAAATTTACCTAGATAATTACTTTGACCAATTTGAAGTAGCCATTCGTATTTTTTCTCCGACAGGAGTACAGATTGGAGGCACGCTAGAAGGGAAATCCTTTAAGGAGTTGCAGGAAGAATATGTCAAGAGTGATTTTGCGACTCAGGTTCCCAATCTATATTTTGTTCCAGGTAAGGAGCAAACTGCTGGAAATGCTTTTGTCGCCTTTATTCCCTTGGTCAAAGGGAATCTTGCCCTTGGAACGATTTATTTAGAATTGGATCAACTTCGGATTCAGCCTGATAATGCGTATCCTCGCTTGCTCGTGGATCAACAGTATGCTGAGAAATTGCAAGAGGATCCTTTTGATTTTGCGGTGTTCAGAGCGGGAGAGTTGATTCGCAGTTCAGGAAACTTCAATTATCAGCAGGAGGAGGTACGCTCCCTACCTGAAAATTCAGCCTTGATGGAAGGAGGAGTAGAGGCCTTAGGTTACCAGCATTTGGGGATTAAAAATGGGGAAGACCTCTGGGTAATATCCTCGCCTTCAATTTCGATCAAACAGTTTTTCGGAACGCTCTCCCTATTTTTTGTGGTCTTTGTTGCATTCACCTTTTTCGCAATTTTGATTTCTGTTCTTTTCCAGAGGTATCGAAAGTTTGAGTTTAACTATTCCACAAAACTTCAACTTTACCTGAATTTTGCATTTTTCTTTCCCATCTTAATCATTTCCTTGATCACCACGGGATTGCTTTCCCAGAGTTATAAGGAAGATCTGAATGAACAATACCTTCAAAAGGCTTTGTTAATCAAGGGGAATCTCGTTCGCTTCCTTGGAGATCAAAATTTAGAAGATTTGGATCGAGATGTGCTTACGGAAGAGATCAATACACTTGCCACTACTGTAGGTACCGATATTCACCTGTACGACAGGGAGGGTTTGTTGCTCACTTCGAGTAGAGCGCCCATTTTTGACAAAAAACTATTGTCTAATTTAATGCATCCCGGTGCGATGGCCGCTTTGGTGGAGAATAAGGGTGCCGAAGTGCTTTTGGAAGAGCAAGTCGGAAAGCTTAAGTATCAGGCCGTGTATTTGGCCATTCCTTCGCAGGTAACATTGGGAAGTAATGCAGTGGTTGCCGTGCCTTTTTTTGAGTCTGAAGAGGAATTGAATGCGCTCATTTCAGATGTGTTGGGGAGTGTGTTCAATGCGTTTGTAGTGATTTTTATTCTGTTTTTGGTCATCTCCTTTTTGGTAACCAAAAACCTAACGCTTCCTTTCCGCTTATTGACTCAAAAACTGAAGGCTACCAATTTGGAGGACAATGAACCCATGGTTTGGGCTTCAAAGGATGAGATTGGACTGTTGGTCAACGAATACAATCAGATGCTCTACAAACTTGAAGCAAGTAAAAAGGTACTTGCTTCCAATGAGAAAGAAACCGCCTGGCGAGAGATGGCCAAGCAAGTAGCCCACGAGATTAAGAATCCACTCACACCCATGAAACTCACCTTGCAGCATTTGTTGCGCTTGGAGCGAGAAGGAAAATTGGAAGATGCGGATAAGTTAAAAAAGTCCTTGGAAACCCTCATTCATCAGGTAGATGCCTTGAGTGGCATTGCTTCTTCCTTTTCCACCTTTGCCAAGATGCCTCTCCCCAACAATGAGCCCATGAATTTCAAGGAGGTGTTGTCTAAGGTATTGGAACTCTTCAAAACCGATAAGCGGATGGAACTGGAGTTTCAGGATGATTCCTATAATGAGCAAATCCCAATTTTGGGAGATGACAAACTTTTTGGGCGAGTGATTTCCAACCTGATTATCAATGGTATGCAGGCGGTGGAGCCAGGTAAAAAGCCACAAATCCGGGTGTGGCTTTGGCTCTCGGATCGTGCTGTATTTTTAGAAATCTCTGACAATGGAAAGGGGATCCCTGAGGAGCTCCGAGACAAGATCTTCATTCCCAACTTCAGTACCAAGAGTCAGGGTTCAGGTCTTGGTTTGGCTATCGCCAAAAGCGGGGTAGAAACTGCGGGAGGTAAAATCTGGTTTGAAACAGAAGTGGGCAAGGGTAGTACTTTTTTTCTGACTTTTCCCTTGCTGACGGATAAGGTTTAAGTGGTGGAAAGATTTTTTTTGAAAAAAATCAACCAAAAATGCGCGCTACCTCAACCACACAAAGCCTACGAATCAATTCATAAAAAAATGTAACTTTGTCTGAAGTAAATAGTTGTTACACTAACTATTAAGCAACGAAACAAATGAGAAAAAGCATCCTAGTGAGTGGGGGTACCAAGGGAATCGGTCGAGCGATTATCGAGCGATTTGCCCAGGAAGGATTTGACATCTTCACCTGTTCCAGGAATGAAGGTGATTTAACCGCCTTGCGAGCTTCTCTTGCTTCAAAATACCCAAGCTGCAGCGTTCATACCTTTGTAGCAGACCTTTCCAAAAAAGAGGAGGTGATGGCATTTGCAACTGGTGTCAAGGCTATTGGTATTCCCGATGTGATCGTACACAATACGGGCCTTTTTCTTCCTGGTTCCTTGCATGCGGAGCCCGATGGGAATTTGGAATTTTTGATACAGACCAATTTGTATTCAGCCTACTACCTGACTCGTGCCTTTGCTGCAGCACTGATGGAACGCAAATCTGGGCATATTTTTAGTATTGGGTCTATTGCAGGTATCACCGCTTATGCCAATGGGGGGAGCTACTCCGTTTCCAAATGGGCGATGCTGGGCATGACCAAGTGCTTTCGTGAAGAATTCAAACCCCATCAAATCAAAGTGACCTCGATTTTACCGGGAGCTACCCTGACCGATGCTTGGGCAGGAGTGGATTTGCCCGCTACACGTTTTGTGAATGCAGAAGATGTGGCTGATTCGGTATGGGGAGCCTATAACCTTTCCCCAGGTGCTGTAGTTGAAGAACTAATTATTCGTCCCCAATTAGGAGATATATAACCTATGAAATCTCAAATCATGCCCCTTGATGGCGGTTATTGCAACAGTTTGACCCAGTATTCCCGAAGAGTGACTATTCCGGTACGGGTCGGTGATGTTTGGATTGGTGGGGATCACCCCATTGTCGTGCAGTCCATGACTACGGTTGATACGATGGATACGCAAGGCTCTGTGGAGCAGTGTATCCGTATGATTGAATCGGGATGTCAGCTAATTCGAATCACCGCTCCATCACTCAAAGAGGCGGAGAACTTGCGTAACATCAAGGAGGAATTGCGAAAGCGGGGATACAATACCCCTTTGGTAGCAGACATTCACTTCACACCGAATGCAGCTGAATTGGCAGCCAAAATCGTGGAGAAAGTTCGGATCAATCCGGGCAACTATGCCGATAAAAAGAAATTTGAGGTCATCGACTATACCGACGCTTCCTATGCGGAGGAGCTGGAGCGGATTCGGGAGCGTTTTTTGCCCTTGATCAAAATATGTAAGGAACACGGTACCGCCATGCGTATCGGCACCAATCACGGTTCCTTGTCAGACCGAATCATGAGTCGTTACGGGGATACTCCGCTAGGAATGGTGGAGTCAGCCTTGGAGTTTCTCAGAATTTGCGAAGACGAAAAGTACCACGAGATCGTCATTTCCATGAAGTCCTCCAACACGCAAGTAATGGTTCAGGCTTACCGCTTGCTGGTTCAGAAACTCGATGAAGGAGGGTTTAAACCCTATCCTTTGCACCTGGGCGTAACCGAGGCTGGAGAGGCAGAGGATGGTAGAATCAAATCTGCCGTGGGAATTGGTACGCTTTTGGAAGACGGCCTGGGGGATACCGTGCGCGTTTCCCTGACCGAAGACCCCGAGTTTGAAG
Organism: uncultured Algoriphagus sp.; assembly: GCA_903952135.1. Lineage (GTDB taxonomy): Bacteria > Bacteroidota > Bacteroidia > Cytophagales > Cyclobacteriaceae > Algoriphagus. The sequence continues at coordinate 22,330 of CAJBER010000026.1, read as the reverse complement.
CACCCGTAGCACGTGCCTTGATTGATCGCTACACGTCGAGAGGTGCGCATGCGCCGATAGCGCCTTTAGTATCCTATCCCATTCATCCCTTCGAATATACCAAGCGACAAGTAAGGGAAGTATACAATTTTGGAGGTCAAAATGTACCCCGTGTGATTGCGGATATTTCTGCGCTTTCGCAAGTTACCGATCGTGAAATGAAGGCTGTGGGACACTTTTACTTGCCGGAATTGGACAAGTGGAAGATGAATGACCTGGGTTGTGATTTTATTTATTCAGGGGTAAATCCCATTCCCTTCATGCTGCCGAATGGGATGAAGGAAATCCAGAACTATTCGGTATGGAAAGTGGTAGGCGATCAATTAAATAAATTTCCGCTATTCCAACTTTCTGAATACCAAGATGCGCCTGAAGTTCACCAAGAACTTAATTTTCTAGCTGTAAGCACTGCCGATATCGATCAAGCCATTTCTTTGGTAGGCGTTAGGAAAGGTACCGTCCTGCTTTTGTCGAGTAGCAATGCCCATGGCATGCCCGACTTGCGCAGGGCATTTGTGGCGTTAATGGAGGCGAACTGTACTGCTCCAGTGGTGGTGCAAGTGAGTTATCCGGCCCATACTGCAGATCAAACCATGCTGTATGCCGCTACTGACGTAGGAGGCTTGTTGGTCGATGGGCTAGGGGATGGGATTGTGATTTCCTTGAATCCAGATCCATCTCAAGATCGGAAGCAGGTATTGGAGCAAATCAAGCTCCATAATTCGGTTAGTTTTGGCGTGTTGCAAGCGGCACGTACCCGCATGTCCAAGACAGAATACATTTCTTGTCCTTCTTGTGGGCGAACGCTTTTTGACCTGCAGGAAACCACCGCCATGATCCGTAAGCGTACGGATCACTTGAAAGGGGTGAAGATTGGCATCATGGGCTGCATTGTCAACGGACCAGGAGAGATGGCCGATGCAGATTACGGCTATGTAGGTTCGGGTAAAGGTAAAATCACCTTGTACAAGGGCAAAGAGGTAGTTAAGCGCTCTGTAGCCTCCGAAAAAGCGGTAGATGAATTGATCAACATTATCCGTGAGGACGGCAAGTGGCTGGAGCCAGAGGCGATTTAAATTTTCTCGAGTTGATTTCCTATTGTCAATATTCGTTCGATTTGCTGAAGAAACTAAACTTATCTTTGTGCCTTCGGGTTAATGGATAAACCGCTTTTGTCATGGAAGAAAAAAATCAAGTAAAGGAGTTCTTTAAGTTGGGTGAGGTAGGAAATTATTTTCTCCGCGTATTCCGAAAGCCTGACCCCAATGCACCTAGCAACATCAATCTACGGATGATGCATGGCATCAACAAGATTTCCATTCTTATCTTCTTGTTTGCCATGATCTTTTGGGTGGTCAAAAGATTTATCTAAAAAGTATTTTCTAATTGCGTCCTACTTCGAAAACAAGAGGACAAACCTAGAATAGAATACCGATCTGAAAGATGAGGCTATGGTACTGTGTGCTTACCTTATTTAAGGAGTTAAATCCCTCAGGTAGGGTGGCTCTGGTCCAGAAGGGGTGGATTTTTGGTCGAATATCTGATTGGCTATGTGTCCCTTCCAAATAACTGCTGGGTTGCCATTTGTATCCTATACTCGTTGTCAGTGCCCAATTTCCTTTTTTTGCGGGCATGCTAACACCCAAAAACGGGTGGAAGTAAACCCCACCCTCTTGCCATGAGCTGGACCAGTCTGTACGTTCTCGTTTTTCCAGAAAAGTGGTTCCGAAACCTGCATTGAGTCCTCCCATCCACTTTGAGCCGATGTCGTCGCCAATAAAACCTCTCCAACCTAATCCTATGGGTAGAATCTGTACATCGGGGTAGTTGTCAAAACCCAGATGGATTCCTAAGTAGTGATTGGGTTTGATTTCCTTCCCATGGAAGGCAGAAAAGGAAAAATCGAGTCGGTTTTCAATCTCTTCTGACCACAAGATTTTCGATTTTCCACTCAGTAAACCCAATTCCAATTGCGTGAGTGTAGCTTTCTCTTGGGCAGCTGCGAGTTGCACGCTGCACCAAGAGAAAAGAAACATAAAAATCAATTTGCTGTACCTCATCTTAGCTTACTTCAATGGGATTGCTTACTTGGATGCAGCTTAGCTTCCTAAGTTTGGCTGGGTTGCTGTAGTCGTATTGACATACCCCATCTGGGCCGATGACGATTAACGATTTAGGTCCAGGGATCAGGTCTACTGACTTCATGGATTGAAGAAATTCCAATTGATTTTTATCGATGTTGAGGACATCGGAAGCGTTAAAACTTTTGAGTCCATGCTTTCCTTCTGCTACGTAGAGAAAGTTTTCTGCCAATCCCAGTCCGTGTGGGTTGAGCATAGGGTATGCTTTTTTGAGTTTGGGTTGATAAGGATCTTTGATATCCAAGACATGAAGTTCATTTACCCCATTGACACAAAAATTTCCACTGCGCAGTGTCACAAATGCATGTTCCTCATTCACTACTACTGGATCACAGGAGAGAACATGTTCGTAAACAGCCATGCGTTTAGGGGCAGCGGGATTGGAGGCATCGTAGATGTGCAAGCCTCGGTTGGACCCTATAAATAACTTCTGATCAAAGGGAAAGATGGTTTCGATGCCCCAGCCCAGATCAATGGGCTTGAGAAACTTAGGCTCTCCTGGGCTTTCGACATCAAATACACGTAGGGTGTTTTGATCTACGGCAAACAGGTGTCCATCCATCAGTGTAAAACGGGCCATGGATCCGCCAGTGCCATAGCTTTGGGACGCCTTGGCCATGTTCGAGAGAAGGCTCATGCCAGGTCGCACGGTCCACATGCCATCGAATTCCCAGCGTGGAGAATCACTGGTGAGCACGGTGTCTTTGAACGTAATGATTTTCCCTGTGCTGTGCTGGTAGAGGTGAGTAAACACATCTTCCACCCGTTTGACTAGGCGGATATTTTGAATGTTAGTTAGGTCAAAGGCGAGCAAATCCACGTAATTGTCCGCATAGAGGATGTTGCTATTGATTGCCAAGTCCACATTGCCTTCAATTGGTATAAAACTCAGATTGATTGGGTTGGCTGGGTTTTTATTATCGTAGATGTGAATCCCCTTGCTAGGCTCATTGATCAGTAAAAAATCCTTGTATATGTAAATTTTTCCAGGATTCTCTATTTCCTGAGCAGGAATTGGAGCTATAGACTTGCCTCGAACATCCTTCATTTCTAAATAAACAGGCATCATGGTTCGAAACGTATAGGTAGCATTTACCTCGTCGGTACATGAAAAAAGCAAAGTGCTTGCCAAGAGGACTAGCGCGATTTTAAGATGGAAAAGTTTCATAGGGTAGTTGATTTATGGTTAACAAAGTTAATTGTTTTCTAAACGCGCTTACCTGAGGATTCGCTACAGCCAGTGAAAACATTTTATTTATTTTTTAGGGGGCCTTCGATTTTTTTTTTTAGCTTCCTTATAGAAATAGAAAGAATCGAATTTCTCTTCTTCGGATGAGGGGAGGAAGGGTCAATTCAACTTCACTTTGATTTAGCGCTCAGTTAGATGCATTCACGAAGAAGATTTATACAAAACACGAGCATTATAGGTTTGGCTATGACTGTACAACCCAATTTATCCCTACTTGCCTCCCAGAAAAAAGTGCTGGGCCATGGGGAGTTCAAGTATACCTTAGATCCCAATTGGGGAAATCTAGATCCTGCCAAAGTACCGGTGGTCAACTGTCACGAGATGGTGATGGATCGAAAGGGGCGAATGATTCTATTGACGGACGAACCCAAGAATAATGTGATCATTTACAGCCAATCGGGGAAGTTACTCGATACCTGGACCCTGGGACTCCCTGCTGCCCATGGCTTGAGCTTAGTGGATGAGGGGGATGCCGAATACCTGTGGATAGTAGACAATGGGGGTAGAGTGCTCAAAACAACCCTGGATGGGAAAGTAGTTGCTGAAATTGCTTCACCGGTAACTGAGGGGATTTATAGCGAAAAAATGCGCTGGGTGCCTACCGAAACAACTGTGGCTCCCAATGGGGACTTGTATGTGGCAGATGGTTATGGTTCCCAGTTTTTTTTACAGTACGATAGCAAAGGAACCTTTATTCGGAAATTTGGAGGAGCAGGAAATCAAGATGGGCAGTTTAGTACTGCGCATGGAATTGCTGTGGATCAGCGAGCGGGTGGCGAACCTACCTTGATTTGCACCTCTAGGGGGCATAATTCATTTAAGCGATTTACGATGGATGGCAACTATCTGGAAACGATTTTTCTGCCAGGGGCCTATGTTTGTCGGCCTGTGATTCGTGGAGAAAATCTGTATGCAGGGGTATGCTGGTCAAGACTGCGATACTTGGAGCAAACGGATAATTCGGGTTTTGTGACCATTTTAAATAAAGACAATCGGGTGGTTTCTAACCCTGGTGGTACAGAACCCTATTACCGAGAGGGCATCTTGCAAGTTATGCTGCAGGACGAACCTGTTTTTCAGCATTGCCACGATGTTTGCATTGACCAGGATGAGAATATCTACGTGTGCCAGTGGAATGCTGGGAAATCGTATCCGATCAAGTTGACCCGGGTTTGAGTTTTCAATAACAAAGAGGGGAGCATTCGAAAGATTGCTCCTTTTTTTTATCCTTAATTTTTAAGATTGGATTAGGATTAAGGTAATTGAATCGATTTGGGTACCAAGGTTCGATTAGTTTAAATCGGCTTCAAGACAAATAGGAGGAAGGAAATAAGTATCTGCAGGGGGTTAGCGGTTCTAATCCAGTATTTCGGTGGATAATTCCCCAAAAATAGGTGGATAACTTGTTCGTTTACAGGCAATTTCGTGGTAAAAATTGTGGATAAATTTTTGAAGAATTAATTGGATTTATTTTTTTTAAAGGCCAACTTTAATTCATCATGTAAGAGAAAAAAAGACCGAAAGTAAGATTTCGGATCGTAGTTTGAAAGTTTGAGATCGGGCACAAAGGGGGGCCTACCTTAGGGTAAGTCTCTGAGACAGGAAACTGCAGAAATGCCAAAAAACGATGGGCTTGAATTTGAGGATTTCTTCGGAAAGAATCAAAGTTCCAGGCAAGAAGGATCAAGAAAGAAATTTTTTGATTGAGAGGGGCAACCCCAGAATTGCAAAAAACGGATTAATCAGCACAGATTTTCTTTCGGGAAAGTTTGTACAAACATCGGGCACAAAGGAACTGTCCCTTAATTGGGGTGGTTTGCAACGGGCAACCGCAGAAGTGCTACTAGATCGGCCTGGGAGCCTATCGTCAAGATAGCTTCGGGAGTTCCGCCATGAAGGAACACTTGCCTACAAGTGTTTGAAAGGGGTAACCACAGAAATGGAATGGAAATCTAACAAAACAGGACAAGTCCGTAAGGGCGGCTTCATTCGACGATTTGGACCTGGGTAACTGGGAAAAGTCATTAACTGTAGCTTGAGGGAGTCAGTGAACCACGGGGATCTGTCGACCAAACGGGAAGCTTTCGCAAGAAATGCTTCCCGTTTCTGTTTTTAGCCCTCTTTAGAGGAGTACAGAATTTGGGTTCGAATAATTTTTTAGGGCAATGAAAATCGATTATTCCAGTCCCAACACACAACCGCCCAAGGATTCAAGCTATCCTGAAAAGTATGTAGGATTTTAAATCCTATCCGTTGATGGGCTGCCAAAGACCGATAATTGCTTAAGGCAACGGAAGTAATCGCAAAATCATAGTTAGCAGCATACTGCTCCCGATACGCGGTATACAGTTTGTCAAACAATCCTGTTCCACGCTGAGATTTGCCCACACATACTTGACCTATGGACATGGGATTGTAATCAGTTACTTTTTTGCCACCAATTTCGGATTGGTCAAAATTTTCAAAAAGTGGAATCAACAAAGGAACCAGCTCTCGAGAAGCCAAAGTCATCGCCAATACATAACCTACCACCTGATCATTCTCCTTCGCAAGCACATGGGGGGCGATTGCATGCATGGCCTGCAATTGCTCTAGGTTGTGCTGAATCGTTACAAATCCTTGTTCGTTTTTCTCTTCCTGTGAAAGTCTGGTAGATAGATTTTCGAGTTGGAGGGCTAAAATCCCCTCTAGGTCTGCAGTGGATTGGGAAAGGCTGAGTTGTACCATGTGGTTAGTTGAATGCTATTTCAAATAAGGGCAATTTATAGTACTAAAAAAAGAAGGGTTCCACCCAACCTTGTAAAGATGGATTAATCTTAGATTTTCCGTAGATTTCTATCTCCTTGAATAAGCAACAGGTATGAAACCAATCTCTTATTTCTACGGCCTTTGGGTAGTTCTTTTTTCCTTATTTGCCTACTGGCAGCTCAATGACCCTGACCCAGAAGTTTGGGTGAGCATCTATGCCGTAGCGGTGATTTTCTCCTTATTTGCCATTCGAGGGATTTTCCCAAAAATTCCCTTGACCCTAGTCGTGATTTTATGTTTACTAGGAGCGATCTACTTCTTTCCAGGAGGAGTAGGGGAATGGATTGCTGCCGAATGGGCACAAAAAGATCTCACTATGAAAACTCCCCAGATGGAAGAAAACCGCGAAACCTTCGGTTTGCTCACCATTGCACTCGTCCTAAGTCCAGCACTTTACCGAGCCTGGAAAAAAAACTGATACAAACCCTTCAAAATTTCCACACTTAACACTAAACCCATGCGTATTCTCTTCTTTCTCTTACTCTTTATTTCCAGTACTATTTTGGTAAAAGCACAGCAAACAATCACGAGTTCCTACTTTGAAATGCGTACCTACACGGTAAACGATGGCAAGATGCCGGATCTTATTCAACGTTTTCAAAACCATACCCGAACCCTATTTGCCAAGCATGGGATTGAAAGTGTTTCTTACTTCCTTTCAGCAGATCAACCTGAAAAGCAGCTCACCTTTATTATTGGATATCCTTCAGCTGAAGAGCGGGATATCCGTTGGAATAATTTCGCGAATGATCCCGAATGGAAGGCGGTAGCTGCTGCCTCTGAAGCGAATGGGAAGATAGTCCAAAAAGTAGATCAAGTATTTATGGTATGGGCCAAGGGTCTTAATTCAAGAAAAGTTTCCCGTCCAAGTGGGATTTTTCAATTGCGCACCTACCACCTTCTTCCTGGAAAATTGGATGCTATCCAAACTCGATTCCGAGACCACACGCAGGCCTTATTCGAAAAGCAAGGCCTCTCCAACTATCCCTATTGGATTACGGTAGAAAAAGATGGGGTGCAATCCAAATTGGTTTACTTTCTGGGACATCAAAACAAAGAAGAATTTAATGCTGCATTTGGGCGATTCGTAGCCGATCCAGAATGGATTCGTGTGCGTGATGCTTCTGAGGCTCCAGGAAAGATTGTTGAGAAAATCGATGCGCTGTTTTACACTGCACTGCCTTTTTCTCCGATGAGGTAAACGAATTTCAAATCGGCAGGTGTATTTGTTTCGTTCCAGAAGATGTAGTGTATACACCTCAGGTGCATTTGAGTGTCCAAACTTAAAATTTTCCAGGTGCTGCTGTAGCGATTCCTATTCTGGTTTCGTTGCTTTGTCAATAGACTTCGCAAAACCATGATTCGAATTTCCACTGTCCTAATTCTAGTAATCCTCTTTTCCTGTCAGGAACCGGAAGGTCCCAAGAATTGTGCTGTGGCGAATCCAGTAGAAGATCTGTCTTGGCTCAAGGAATCCATCAAAACATCTGCGGACACGAATTTGGCTGAGTACTTTTACCTCGTTCAAGGAGCATACAAAGGAGCAACCGTCTTTACTTTTCTAAACTGTTGTCCTTTTTGCAGATTTGTACCCCAAATCCTGGATTGCGAGGGAAATGTGATCACCAATGCATCGATCAATGATGTATCGAATCAAAAAGTAATCTGGCGCCCTACACAATCTGTTTGCACCTAGTTTCTATTTTCCATTGCTTATAAAAAAAACCACTCCGAATTTCCGCAGTGGTTTTTTTAGTTTAATGAGGTTAGTCTATTGCTTACTTCGCGTTGAAAGTGATGCCCATCATAATGAAGGTACCTAGTTCGGCTCCCTTGGCATCGCTGACGATGTATAAGGTGTGCTTTTTACCATCTCCAGCAGCTGTAAGAACCACATTTCCTTGATGCATCAAGATCGGCATGTTTGGCAACTTCATTCCTGCACTAGGAGCATGTGTGCCGCGACCTACCACTTCACCAGTTGGACTATCCAAACGGATCTCAAAGTCAATTGGGGATTTAATAGGTTCCTGTGAAGCAGTCATGAAGGTAATCGATCCGATTCCGGTGATGTCAATTCCTTGCAACGCGAAGGATCCCTTCGTGTTTGGAATAGTCAACAAGGTCTTTCCATCAAATGCCATCTTGGCATAGCCTGTGAAAGTTCCTGCCTGAGCCAAATCCACTGAGTTTGGACTAAGTACCAAAGAACTTGAACCCGTGAGCGGTTTGATGTTTGCTCCACCCTTATCCGTATAGGAAGCAGAAATCACCAAGGAGCCAGTAGGAGAGGCAGGCTTGCCCAAAGTAGGGTCAAGGCTTCCTTTTGCACCCAAGCTAGGCTTGCTTTCTTCTCTAAGGGAAAGGATGTAAGTTACCAAGGCATTCACCTCAGAATTTTTCAAATCTGGATTGGCCGGCATGGCTGTTTCTCCCCAGACTCCACCTCCACCATTCTTGATCTTATTGACCAAATAATCTCGGTTACGCTCTCTGTATTTTTTAGCTACATCTGTGTATGCAGGTCCAATGGATTGTTCATTTTCCTTGTGGCAAGTTTTACAAGTAAGTGATTGAACCAAGGATTTTCCAGTCATCGCTTCACTCATCACCTTGTGGCCTTGGTCCGCTTCCGCTTGATCAATACCTTGGAGGTAATCTGCGGCTACGTACAAGCTAGCCACATCGTTTGCTGCATCAGGATGGTCTTCATCTGAAACAGAAACGGAATAACTTACTTTTTTGCCTGGGAAATAGAAGGATTGGTTGCCTTGGACGGCAACGCTTACTACTGGAGCCACATTTCCTGAGTATACGGCCACCAAAGGTCCTTGACCCTTCAATCCAGCTGGATCGGCTGCAGTCATTGTGATTTCAAACTCACCTACTGTGGTGAAGGAATGCGTCAAAGTAGGTTCAGTAGTGGTTTTGGTTACCCCTCCACCTAAGTCCCAAGTATAGGTTAGCGCATCATTTTCAGGATCTGAAGCAGTAGCGGTAAGGGTTACTTGAAGTGGATTTTTTCCGGAGGTCTTGTCTACCTTGACTTCAGAAACCACTGGGGCACGGTTGCCACCGTTGTAATCAATTCGGAATAAGCCTGCATCTGGGTTCTTCGAGAACCAGCCATTGCCATATTCTAGAATGTAGATTTTTCCATCAGGACCCATCTCCATATCCATCATGGCGTTGAATTTAGTACCAGGCATGAAGGCTTCCATCTTGTCGAAATCTCCATTTTCTTGCATGGTCACCACCTTGATCCAGCCTCTGATCCAATCGTAGATGAAGAGCTTGCCATTGTAATAGTCAGGCATGCGGGTAGCTTCAGGATACATGTCCGAATAGAACACTGGGCCAGCCATGGCATTTCTGCCTCCAGTACCTAACTGAGGGAAGTCAGGTGAGGCGCCATAAGGATACCAGATGAATGCAGGTTCCGTTGCTGGAAGCTTTTTCAAACCGGTATTGTTTGGTGAATTATTGGCTGGGCCAGCTGGATCAAAAGCGGCTCCAGACTCACCAGTTTCGTAATTAAATTCTTTGTAGGCAAAATTATTTCCAATAATGTAAGGCCAACCAAAGTTGCCTGCCTTTCTGGCTTGGTTGACTTCATCGTAGCCTCTAGGGCCCTTGATGTCCAAAGAATCGTTGTTTGCATCTGGACCAACTTCACCCCAGTAGAGGAATCCGTTTTTCTGATCCACTGAGATTCTATACGGGTTTCGAAGACCTTGTGCATAGATTTCAGGGCGAGTACCTTCCGTACCCTTAGGGTATAAGTTGCCTTCTGGAATAGTGTAGGTTCCATCCTCAGCAACTTTGATACGAAGGATTTTTCCTCTCAAGTCATTCGAGTTACCCGAACTTCTTCGTGCATCCCACTGCTTATTGCCTTCACGTCCATCTACAGGTGCATACCCATTGAGAGTGTATTTGGAACCCTGCTGATTGAATGGTGTGGAGTTGTCTCCAGTGGAAAGGAACAGGTTTCCGTCCTTGTCAAATGCAATAGATCCACCGGTATGGCAGCAAATATTGCGCTGAGAATAAAGTTCCAAAATGATTTGCTCGGAAGCCATGTCCCACTTGCCGTCCTTGTACTTGAATCGGGAAAGTCGATTGATTTCCTTATCTCCAGTCGGAGCATAAAAGGCATATACCCAGTTGTTGGTGGCGTAATTCGGATCTTTTTGAATTCCCATCAACCCTTCTTCTGCATTCACGCCTTGTACATCGGTTTTCCAATACACATCAAACTTGGCGATTTCTTTAAGTTCACCAGTTGCCTGATTGTAAAGAAGCAGTTCTCCTCTTCGCTGTGCTACAAGAATGTCTAAGTTGGGAAGAATGGTCATTTCCGTAGGCTCGGTAAACTGACCCATGGAAAGTGTAGTTTTCGTAAATCGGTTTTCTTCTGGAGTACGCTCGGATTTAGCGGCATCGTAGTCTAGTTCCAAATTTTCACCAATGGTGTATTGGAGACCGGCCAAAAGATGCTTCAGAAATTCAGCTTCTTCGTAGGATTCGTTGGTATGACCACCTCCGGTATAATAAGCTCTACCTCCATCAAAATCATGGTACCAAGCGATTGGGTGTTCACCCATATCCATTCCACCTTGATAAGACGCTTCGTCTAAGAGCAATAATTTCTTGGTATTGGGATTGATTTTTTTGTAGCTGTACCACTCGTCTGTACGGGTCCAACTTTCAGGAAGGAAGTCTACTGAAGGGTGTTTTTCACCTGTTTTAGTCACCTTTCCAGGTTGCACATTTGGATGTGGATCTTTGATTCCCGGGTGATCTGCAAAGTATCCACCTACAAGACGGCCATACCAACCCCAATCGTATTCGGTGTCGGCAGCCGCGTGAATACCCAAATATCCTCCGCCTGACTGGATGTATCGTTCAAAATCAGCCTCTTGCGCTGCATTGAGTACGTCACCCGTAGTGCTCAAAAAGACCACAGTGGCATACTGCGCTAGGTTTTCCTCGTTGATGAGCTCTGCATTTTTGGTGGTATCCACATCAAAGCCATTTTCAGCGCCTAACTTTTGGATGGCAGCAATACCTTGTGGGATTGATTCGTGGTAATAACCGGCTGTTTTGCTAAAAACAAGTACTTTTGGTTTGCCTTCCCGCTTCTTGGAACAAGAAGATAGCAACGCTCCTACAAGGAGAAACAGCACTAAAAGGCTACGTAGGTTTTTTGGGTACTTCATAGGTGTGAATTTATTTTTTCGAAAATAACAAAAAAGAAGGAGTTGTTTACTTAAGTCGCTCATTTCCGAGCAGATAATGGATCAAGCGGTAGATTTTGTCGATGAAAGTGGGGATTTTATACTTTTCTAGCACCCTCACCCAGCGAAACTTCGATGAAATCAGGTGTCAACTGAAATGCGTTTTGATATCGCTCTTGTAGTGTGGTTTTGAAGTTGGAAATTTCGTTGGTCTTCAGGAGCGTCAAAAGGCATCCCCCAAATCCTCCGCCCATCATTCGAGCACCCAAAACCCCTGCAGTTGATTTTGCCTGCAGCTCAAGAAAATCAAGTTCGGAACAGCTCACTTCAAAATCGTCTCGCAAACTTTCATGGGAAGCCTGCAGTAACTTTCCCATCTGCAAAAGATTTCCACTTTGAAGGGCTTCAGCCGCCTGCTGTACTCGCGCACATTCGCTGATCACGTGCTTGGCTTTTGGAAAAAGTACTTCGGGTAATAGGTGTTTGATTTTAGGCAAATCGCTCTCCGCTAAGTCTCGAAGTGTACGGATTTCGGGAAAGGATTTTTGCAAAATCACCACACTTTCCTCACAGGCATCGCGACGTTGGTTGTAAGCCGAATTGGCTAAAGAATGCGAAACCTTAGAATTGACGAGTAACAGGCTGTACTCGCCTAAGTGTACTGGAATTTCTTGATGCGTCACCGATCTGCAATCCAGCAATAAGGCATGATTCTGAACTCCAAAAGCGGAGGCATAAGGATCCATGATCCCGCAATTCACCCCCGCGTAAAGGTGCTCGGCTTTTTGGGCATACAGTGCTAGATTTTTCTTGGGGATTTGAAATGAAAACACTTCGGAAATTCCCATTCCTATCGCCACCGACAGTGCGGCGGAGGAAGAAACGCCTGCACCCGTGGGAATGTCGCCTCCAAGGACAAGGTCAAAATTTTCTAGAGGATAGCCTGCCTGTTGCAATAGGGTACACACCCCCATCAGATAGGTGGCCCAGTGTCCTTTTTTGGGAGACATGCTCCCAAGTTCGAAACTAAATTCTTGGTCAAAATCCAGGGAATAAGCCCTACTGACTTCAAGATTATTCTTGGCAATCGCTACCCATATCCCTTGGCTGATTGCAGCAGGAAATACAAATCCTTCTTGGTAATCCGTATGTTCCCCGATCAGATTGATGCGGCCAGGAGCAAAGACAACAAGTGGTTCGGCTTCAAAATGATGGCGAAAAGATTGAATTAGTGCTGATTTCATGAGTGAAGCTAGCCTGTCCAGTGAAAAAGTAGCGGCGAATCAGTTTTTAGAGGGTAAATGCTGGGAAGATTTGCGGATCACTAGGGTGGTATCTAATACAATAGACACTGGATCCTCTGAGGCCTGTCCATCCAATTGATCGAGCAAATGGCTTACAGCCAACTTTCCCATTTCGTAGCCTGGCTGGGCAACGGTGGTCAGGGGAGGTTCGACCACTGCTGCGGTGGGGTTATCGGTAAATCCAGCAAGAGCGATGTCTTCGGGAACGCGAATACCAGATTTTTTCCATTCGGTCAATACGTCTACTGCTACCGGGTCAATCATGCAAAAAACTGCTTCTGGACGGGGATCCATGTGTAGAATATGTTGGGCTACCTGAAGATTGCCCTCAAGGGTAAGGTCGGATATTAAAATGAGGGATGGATCTTCTGGAACTCCAAATTCTGTAAGGGCGCGAAGGTAGCCTTCCTTTCTTTTTTTGGAAATGTAGAGGTCTTCCGGCCCAGAAACGTAAGCGATGCGTCTAAATCCGTTTTCAAGCAGGTGCTTGACTACTTGATAGGCACCGCCAGCATCATTGAAGGTGACTTTGGAAACTGGAATATTTTCTTCTACTCGGTCAAATAAGACGAAATTAATTTCTCGCTCATAGAGTTCGTTTAGGTGCTCAAAGGTGTTGGTTTCCCGGCTCAATGAAATCAATAAGCCATCCACCTGGCTGGAAACTAGCGTTTGAATATTTGCTTTTTCTTGGGCGATGCGCTCGTTGCTTTGACAAATCATCACGTTGTATCCGCGGGTATTCGCCGTGTCTTGGATGCCGGAGATGCAGGAAGCAAAGAAATGGGAGGTGATTTCGGGAACAATGACCCCTAGAGTTTTGGATCGACTTATCCGAAGGCTTTGGGCAAGGAGATTGGGTCGGTAATTCATCTCCTTGGCTGCCTCAGCAATTTTCCGCTTCGTTTCCGGATGCAACTCGGGAGAATCCTGTAAGGCTCTGGATACCGTAGAAACAGATACACCCAATTTCTTGGCTATTTCCTTCATCGTTACCTGCCGCCCCTTTTTCATTCGGATGTTTTTTAAATTTTTATCAATTGCAATCCTCTGCAATTACGAATAAAGCAAATATTTTTACAAATACTGCTATTCTTGATAAATAGTAGCCAAAACTGTTTCACCAACCACCTTCAAGGTGCGAGGATCAATCCCTTCCAATCCATCTCGATGGGTATGGTGGTAGGCGCCAAAGCCTAAGTCTGGGGAGAAGTCAATGATGTCAATCATAGGGATACCTGCCCATTCATTCACAAAAACATGGTCATCCAAGATTTCTGGAGCATCTTGCTGGATAAAATAGGAGCCATGGCCTAATTGGGATGCATTTCCCCAAACCTTGGAAATAATGCCGCTGGCAAACTTTCTCGAATAACCTTCTCGGTAGAAACGGGCATTTTTTGCACCCACCAAGTCCACCAAAATTCCATAGTAGGCGGAGTAGTTGGGGAGGTGCTTGTTTTTGGACCAATATTGGGAGCCGTGGCACCACCAGATTTTGGTATTGTCTCTGCTGGCAGCGTATTCGGGTTCCCCGTCGTCCTCCCCATCAAAGAAGATCAGATCAATCCCTACCTCGGCCGAAAGGGGCTGACTGGAAATGCTTCGCGCTATCTCCAAGAGTACGGCCACCCCTGAGGCTCCGTCATTCGCGCCATCGATGGGTTCCGAGGTGCGTTCAGTATCCTTGTCCGCAATGCGTCTGGTGTCCCAATGCGCTGCCAATAGGATCCGCTTGGTTGCTTGTGGATTGTAGGAGGCGATTAGGTTGGTGAGATTCCAAGTAAGTCCATCGTAGGTTTTGGCTTGAAAATTTTGCTGCTGCACGGTCCATCCGTAACCTTCCAAGGTTTCTTGGATCCATGCTTTGGTAGCCGCATGACCTGGAGTACCGGGTACCCGTGGGCCGAAATCTACCTGCTTTTTGACAAAAGCAAAGGCAGAGTCTGCTTGAAAATTAGGATAGGACTTTAGGGCAACCGCTTCAGTTTTGGTTTCTGTGCTTTTCTCCCCTGAACAAGCAGCCAGGAGTAGAAGCAGTGCGAATACGCCCCAGCGTAGGTTATTCTTCATATGCCCAGTCGATTCGATCCTTCATGTCCTTCACAAGAATCCCCATAGCTTTTAATCCAGAACGGATTTCATCCACCTTGGCATAATTGCGTGCGGTCTTGGCTTCGGTATACTGGTTGAGCAGGAGATTCAATAATCCTTCCTGCACTTCACCTTTTTCTTCGACCAAACCCAGAATATCCACTACAAAGGTGTGGTAGGTTTCAAGCATGTTATTGAAAACTTGCTCTCCTAGCGCCGCAGGTGCCAATTGTCCAGTGTATACCGAGTTGATTTTTTTGAGCAGGTTGAAGAGGTGCCCAATCGCCATGGCCGTATTGAAGTCATCGTCCATGGAGCGGTAAGCCGAAACGATGCTTGTTTCCACTTGTTGGATTTGCTCGGTGTCCAAGGCGATGTCATCCTGCGGGCTGTACTGCAATTGCTTGGCGATGCGAAGTCCGTTGATTATTTTTTTGTATCCTTTTTGTGCCGCCTTCAAGGCTTCGTTGGAGAAGTCTAGGGTGGAGCGGTATTGGGCAGTAAGGATGAAGTATCGGATTGTCATCGGGCTGTAGGCTTGGTCCAGCAAAGCATGGCTACCCGTAAAGAGTTCCTGAAGGGTGATGAAATTCCCCAAGGACTTGCCCATCTTTTGCCCGTTGATGGTGATCATATTATTGTGCATCCAGTACTTGGCTGGATCCTGGTGGTTGCAAGCATTGCCTTGCGCGATTTCACATTCGTGGTGGGGGAAAAGCAAATCCATGCCGCCACCGTGGATGTCAAATTGGGTGCCCAGATACTTGGAACTCATGGCCGTACATTCCAGGTGCCAACCTGGAAAACCAATACCCCAAGGGGAAGGCCACTTCATGAGGTGCTCAGGGGAAGCATTTTTCCACAAGGCAAAATCTACGGAGTTCCGCTTTTCTCCCTGTCCATCTAAGTCGCGACTTCCGCTTACCAATTCTTCAATGACACGTCCCGAAAGTTTACCGTAGGTGTAGCGCTTGTTGTAGGCGAGTACATCAAAATATACCGATCCATTGACTACATAGGCGAGGCCCTCATTTAAGATGGCTTCTACCAAGGCGATTTGCTCGGGAATATGTCCAGTAGCTCTCGGTTCAATGCTGGGTTTCCAGGTATTGAGCAAGGCCATGTCTCGGTGGTAGGTATCTGTATATTGTTGGGCCACTTCCATGGGTTCCAACTTTTCGAGTTTGGCTCTTTTAGCAATTTTATCCTCTCCCTCATCTGCATCTCCCGTCAGGTGTCCCACATCCGTAATGTTGCGGACGTAGCGCACCCGGTATCCCAGGTGCGTCAAGTAGCGGTTGACCGTATCAAAAGTGATTGCCGGCCGACCATGACCCAAATGCGCATCTCCATAAACTGTCGGCCCACACACATACATGCCCACAAAGGGAGGACTGATGGGTGCAAAATCTTCCTTCTGCCGGGTAAGGGTATTGTAGAGTTTGAGTTGATGTGCTTTCATAGAAGTACAATGTACAAAGTACCAAGTACGAAGTACAACATTTTTCTGAGTTTGAATTCGAACTTGACCTTTGAGGTTTTCAAAACCTCGAAGGTCTTGGTTTTTGTTTTCAAAATCTCGAAGGTCTTGATTTTAAAACCTCAAAGGTTTGAAAAAAAACCTTCGAGGTTTTTGGTTTTTAATGTTTAAAGTGACGGACACCTGTCAGCACCATGCTCATGCCTTGGGCATTGCAGTAATCAATGCTGTCTTGGTCCTTGATCGAGCCCCCAGGTTGTACCACCGCGGTGATGCCTGCTTCATGCGCAATGGCTACACAGTCAGGGAATGGGAAGAAGGCATCGGAGGCCATGACAGCACCTTTCAAGTTGAAGCCAAACTCATTGGCTTTGGTAATGGCCTGTCTGAGGGCATCCACACGGGAGGTTTGTCCCACTCCAGAGGCGAATAGTTGCGAATCATTACTTAGAATGATGGTGTTGGACTTGGTATGCTTACACACTTTCGCTGCGAATACCAAGGCATCTAGTTCCTTTTCGCTAGGAGCTAGGGTAGTGGCTACGGTGAAATCTCCCTTGCCTTCTGTGGCCAGATCCTTGTCTTGTTCGATGACCCCATTCAAGAGGGTTTTGATCATTTTCGTTCCTGGGACGGCCATTTTCTGGAGCAGCAGAATTCGATTCTTTTTGGTCGTCAGCACTGCCAAGGCCTCAGGGCTGAATGCAGGAGCAATCAATACCTCAAAAAAGAGTGAATTCATTTCTTCTGCAGCGGCTAGGTCTACCGGTTTATTGGTGACCAGCACACCTCCAAAGGCGGAGGTAGTATCTGCCGCGAAAGCCTTTTGGTAAGCTTCCTTCACGGTAGGGGCAGTCGCGCAACCGCAGGCATTTGTATGCTTGAGGATGGCAAAAGCCGTTTGATCTGGAAACTCAGCAATCAGGTTTACTGCTGCGTCCACATCGACTAGGTTGTTGTAAGAAAGTTCCTTTCCGTGAAGTTGCTCAAACAACTCCTCCAAGTTTCCATAGAAATGAGCGGCTTGGTGCGGGTTTTCTCCGTAGCGAAGCGCCTTGGCGGTAGTTTCAGATACTTTTAGTGCAGGTATTCCTTCTTGCTGATTGAAGTAGTTGAAGATATGCGTGTCGTAGTTGGAGGATACCTGGAAGGCCTGGGCGGCAAAGTAGCGTCTGTCTTCTAGGGTAGTGGCTCCGTCTTGAGCGGAAAGTCTGGCTTCCAATTCCGCGTACTGGTTTTTGGAAGCGATGATGGTGACGTCCTTGAAATTTTTGGCTGCAGCACGGATGAGTGAGATGCCGCCGATGTCAATTTTCTCGATGATGTCTGCTTCCGATGCGCCGGAGGCCACTGTTTCTTCGAAGGGATACAAATCCACAATCACCAAATCAATGGCCGGAATGTCGTAGGTAGCCGCTTGAGCCACATCGCCTTCGTGGTCTCTGCGGTGGAGGATACCTCCAAAAATCTTCGGGTGAAGGGTTTTTACGCGTCCTCCAAAAATGGAAGGATAGCTGGTGAGTTCTTCTACAGGCACTACTTGTGCTCCTTGGGCTTCAATAAATTCTTGGGTGCCGCCAGTGGAATAGATGGTCACGCCCTGCTGCTTGAGCAAAGCGATGATGGGTTCCAAGTGGTCCTTGTAGTAAACGGAGATGAGGGCAGACTGAATTTTTTTGAGTGCCATGGGAGGGAAATGGGATGAATTTTAGGAAGGCACAAAGGTAGAAAAAATGTATGGAAGGGCTTGGGGAAAAGGGGAAGAAATTTCTCAAGAAAAGTGCTTAGGAATTTCGGTTGTTAGCCAGAAAACTCCTGTGTTGGGTACAAGAAAAAATCGACTTCTGAACTAATTTGATGGTGGGACTTATCCCAATTTGTACCCAATAAAATCACAAATGGGTTTTCAAATTCATCATTCCGTGTAAAATCCGAATCACTTCAATTTCTTGTGAGGATATTATCCTATAAAAAATGAGGTGTTCTCCAGTTTTAAAGCCAAAGATATTTTTTTCAATAACTTCATAGGATTTACCAAGTGTTGGTTCGGTAGCTAATTTTTGACAAGAATCGATAAGTAACGAATAATAAATTTCCGCTTGATTCTCAGACCAAGTTTTAACAGTGTAGGTCCAAATAGCTTCCAAGTCTTCAATGGCTTTGTTTGTGAAGTATAACCTAGCCATTGCTTTTGGTAGACTTTAGGGTTTCTAGATGGTGTTTTGGGTCGAAATCTACCGCGCGACCGCTTTCGATACCTTCATGGATGGCTTGACGCAAAATTTGGATACGGTTTTCTTCTTCTTCTAAAAGTCGAAGTCCGGCACGAACTACCTCAGAGGCGCTATTGAAACGACCATTTGAAACTGTTGATTCAATAAAACTCTCGAAATGTTCACCTATCGAGATGGATGTGTTTCTTCCCATGATTTTTTTAGTTTCGTTCAAGTTACCAAATTTTGGTAATCTCTAAAAAAAATACTCTAGTTTGACAAAACTAAATCTAGAGGTTTCTTAAAAAGAAGTGTCAGGCTTCAATTATCTCCTGTTTTTGCAAAGTTTTTAAGTTAGTTCTTTGGGGTTTCTGGCTTGTATTCCGAATAGGTAGTAAATGTTTTTCCGTCATACATAGAGAGGCCTGTTTCTCGCGTGCCTATCCATAGATTCCCAGCTTTGTCCTCAAGAATGGACCAAATATGATTCTGAATCAGGCCATCTTCTGTGGTGAAACGCGTGAAAGAGGTGCCATCGTAAAGGCTAAGCCCAGCACCGGCATCCCCACCAAACCAAAGGTTGCCTTTTTTGTCCTCTAGTATTTTAGCAACACCGCCGACTAAGCCATCTTTCTTTGTGAAACTTGTAAACGATTTGCCATCGTAGCGGTAGACCCCTCCCCAATTGCTGAACCAAATGTTTCCGTCTTTGTCTTGCAGTTGGGGCCATGCCCATTCAGTAGGTTTGGGTGTGGGTCCATCTTGAAATAAGACTTCTAGCTCAAGCCGAGTTACAGATTTTCCATCGTATCGGTACACCCCTTCATTGCCTCTCCCTCCAAACCAAATGTTGCCTGATTTATCCTCTAAAATCTGTTCCATGTTGTAGGTTGAACTGAGGAAGCCAGCTGAGTTTGTTTCAATTTGAAAAGGACTAAAGGATTTTCCGTCGTAAGTGAAGACTCCATTTATGGTTGCAAACCAAAGCACCCTATTTTTTGCTTGCATCATACTAAATACCCGCTTCGAATTGCGGTAGAGTTCATTTTCATTGCGTGGAAGATTTTTTGGTAAAGGGATTTCGATTTGGGTAATTGATTTTCCATCGTAAAGGCAAAGCCCTATATCCGTGCCGATCCAAATTTTCCCTGTTGAATCTTCGAGTAGGCTAGTTACATAATTGCTGTTTAGCCCATCTTTAATTAAAAACTGCTGAAATGTTTTGCCATCGTACTTGTAAAGGCCATTTTCTGTGGTTCCAAACCAAAGGTTGCCGGCTCTGTCTTCCAGGCTACATCCAACACTACCATAATTGGGTGCGCCGATGGTTTTTATCAGTTTTGGATGTACCAATTCTTGGATCACATCTGTATTTCTAGTCTCGTTGCAAGCTATGCAATGGAGTAAAACGAGTAAAAAACTAAATCTCTGGAGTATTGAAAAAACTTTTGTCATGGTTGTGTGGATTTGGTGCCCATTTATCGATTTGGGCCTATTTCAGGTCCTTGGTTAACTTGGATTTTCCTTCACGATTAGTGGATTGACTTTCACTAAGGTAGATGTGCCTGAACAAGTAAAGGTTGCAAGAAGGGAGAAAAGAATTTCAGTTTTCTTTAATTAAACTAAACAGCCTCGTTTACTTTTTCAAATCCATTTTTTTAGGGCTAGCTGCAAAAAACGGTTTTCCTTGAAGCGCTTGAACTAGCGTGAATAGGGCCAAAATCCCATAGAGGAGAGCAACGATCACCGTGCCCTTGGTATTTTTAATCAAATAGAATGAGAGTACCGGAAGTACCTGCAAGGCATGCATGCCGATGAAATGCGACACACGCAGATCACCTACCGTTTTGCTCCAACCCAAGATCCATAAATTGGAATTGTCATTCACGGCCCCAACCGTATGACTGAATCGGGAACCCATCGCAAAGCCTTCAAAAGAAAAGACTACAAAAATCAGAATACTCAAGCGTATGGCCCAGAGGTAGTAGGGTGGGAGTTGCGGAAATGATTGCGTAAAAAACTGGAAGCCAACAAATGCGGTGTAAAGCGTAACCAGCGTGGCGGCCAGAGCCATCATCGAAAATAAGCTGGCATACAGGGGTGAACTGGTATTGTAGTGGGAGGTTTCTCCTTTTCCAGCCATGATGGCGATGTAGACGATTTCAAATCCCAGAAGAAGGATGATGGACCAGTTAAACAAGGGCTGATTGAATCCTCCCAAGTAATGGCAGTACCAAGCCATAGCCCAAGCAAAAAGGAAGGTGGAGAGGGCAAACTTGAAGGGCTTTAACCAGGCATTGACTCCATATACCTGAGTGGTCGTGGTTTTTGAAAGGATAAAAAAAAGTAGTCCAAACCCCAAGCAGACTAACCCATAGTAAAATAGAGTTTCGTTTCTGGACTTGAGTTCTGAGATAAAGGAGATCACTTTTTTATAGTTTAAATGAGTTGGTGAATGGCCGAAAGGTAATCATTTTGCAAGGACCTAATCTTATTCCTATTCCACATAATCCAGATCCTTGTTGAAGGTTTCCTCAGAACTGTAAGCCGCATAAATCGCCAGAAGTAAAACAGGGATCCCAACTAGTGCAAGACTGTAAGCAATCCCAAACTCGGGTTTGAGCGCTTGAAAAAACACAGTCATTGGGATCAATAGCCCTCGAATAAAGTTGGGAACGGTAGTAGTCACCATTGCCCGGATGTTCGTTCCAAATTGCTCGGTTGCATTGGACATCATCACCGCCCAGAAACCAATTCCCGTGCCTAGGATGGCAAAGATCAGGTACACCTGGGTGAGATCGGTAATGGGGAAGAAAAGGATCAGAAGTGTGCCGGTAAGGGAAATGCACAAGAAGATGAGTAAGGGGATGCGTCTGGATTGGAGTTTTTGGCTCAGCCAACTGCAGCCCAAATCGGCAATGGCAATCGCAGTGTAGGTGACAATCACCAATTTGGCAACCAAGGTAGGATCCACCTCAAGTTTAAAGACAGTTTTAACCAATTCTGGTGCCCCAGTCAATACCAGTCCGACAATAAAATAAGTGGGCAAACCGATTAGGATGCATTTCAGATACTTTACAAATCGGGCATGGTTGGTAAACAGGTAAAAGAAATTCCCTTTGGAAACCTTGGGTTGCTGTTTCATCTGCTGATACATGCCACTTTCTGCTACGCCGAAGCGTAAAGCGAGCAAGGCAAAGCCGAGGATGCCCCCGATTTTATAGGCAGTCTGCCAGGGGAGATTTAGCCCGACGATGGCTGCTACGACTGCGCCCAGCATGCCAACTGAGGAGATGATCATGGTTCCGTAGCCCCGTTTTTGTTTGGACATGATTTCGGATACGATCGTAATTCCTGCACCCAGTTCTCCTGCGAGTCCAATCCCTGCGATGAATCGGCACCATTTGTATTGCTCCACGGTGACGATGTATCCGTTGAGAAAATTGGCTACAGAATAGAGTAGGATGGAAAAAAAGAGCACGGAAAGTCTTCCTTTCTTGTCTCCAATGGCTCCCCACAGTATCCCGCCCAGGATTAGTCCACCCACCTGCCAGTTTAAGATGGATAGACCTACTGCTAAGGATTCTTCGGGGGATACTCCAAGCGTGGCCAAACTGCTTTGTCGGACTATGCTAAAAAGTAGAATGTCGTAGATGTCCACAAAGTAGCCCAAGGCAGAGACTAGGATGGTCAGTGGAACTAGGTATTTCGGATTGATTTTCATTGGGGTACCCTATGCTGTTTTAGATTCGTTCGAGTAGT
>CAJBER010000025.1 GCA_903952135.1 uncultured Algoriphagus sp. | reverse complement strand
CGCACCCGATTTTTTACGGTGGTGCTTGAGGATATATTCAAACCACACAATGCCAGTGCGGTCCTTCGGACCTGTGATTGCTTTGGGATTCAGGACATCCATTTGATTGAAAAGACGGACACCTACAAGGTCAATCCTTTTGTGACCCGAGGAGCGGCTCAATGGGTGGATTTGCATAAGTATTATACCCAAGAGGGATCTGCTGTGGATGATTGCTTTGGGAGATTACGGTCTGAAGGCTATGCCATTTATGGGACAAGCCCTGCACCAGATTCCTTGTCCATTCATGACTTGCCTCTAATACCCAATCAAAAAGTAGCCCTTGTATTTGGAAACGAGCACGAAGGGATTAGTGAAGAAGTGAAATCCAAAGTAGACGGTCTCGTGCATATCCCGATGCGAGGATTTACCGAGAGTTTCAATATTTCAGTTTCCGCCTCCATCTTTCTTTATGAATTGATGAAGCGGGCCAATGAAATGGAAATTCCTGATTTTCAACTCTCAGATCAAGAGCGCGACGAACTTCGTTTGCGTTGGTACAAGGACATTGTGCCACATGCTGACATCCATGAGCGGCATTTTCGGCAGCAAACCCAAAATTTGCAAGGCTGATTCCTTCAAATTCAGGGGTTTAACTTTCCTTCTCAGATAAAAAAACGTAGTTTAGATTCACGTTTTTCAATCCAAATCTATGCGAAAAGGGCTTCTAATTTTCTTGGGAATTGTACTTGTAGTACTCCTTGCAATCCTTGTTTATGCAGGATATCAATTTCGTGATCGGCATTCAGACTACCAAACTGACGTTTCTTTATACAGTCCAGCGGCTACAGTTCAAGCGGGATTTTCAAAAGTGGACCTCACTCCAACCGATTTTGAAACTTGGGATGACGTGGATGGGGATTCGAAGTACGATCCGGAAAAAGGGGATCGCTTCATCGATGCCAATGGGAATGGGGAGTTTGATGCGGTTTGGCTAGCGGGCTTTCATAATTCAAGACCTGCGCAAAGTGTATTGGACAAACTTTGGGCAAGGGCCATGGTACTCGAGTCTGGAGATGTTTCCCTAGCCCTTTGCGTCATTGACATGATTGGTTTTGGAAACGATGAGGTGATTGCTACGCGTAAATTGATTCAAGAGAAATACCCTGAATTAGACTATGTGGTCATTTCTAGTACCCACGTGCATTCCGCACCGGATTTGATGGGCATGTGGGGTCCTTCAGAGTACGTGAGGGGTGTCAATCCAGAATACATGACCGCTGTTCAAGAAGGAATTGCGAAGGCAGTAGGAGAGGCCTATACCGCAAGAAAGCCGGCCCATTTTAAATTTGCCCAAGAGCCGGATCGACTTGGTGATTTGGTAGGGGATACTCGCCCGCCATTTGTTTTTGATGCAGGATTGCAACTCATGCAGGTGCTGGATGCACAAACTGGTACCACGCTCGGTACAATAATGAATTGGGGAAATCATCCAGAGACCCTTTGGCTGGAAAACATTCAAATCAGTTCCGATTTTGCTGATCCTTGGAGAAATTTTGTGGAAGCTGGTATTCCTTTAGGTGATACCTTGGCTGAGCCTGGCATAGGAGGTGTAGCCATCTTTTTAAATGGTGCCGTGGGAGGATTGATGACAACAGCTCCTGACATTTCAGTTGTAGATCCTTATACGGGCATTTCTTACCAGCAGCAGGCTCCAGACAAACTTTTAGCACAAGGAAAGGCCTTGGCTAAAATAACTTTAGAAACTTTGAAGGATACCAATTTGGAGGTTCATTCTTCCATGGACCTAGGAATTAGAGCCAAGAGCATTTCCCTTCAGATGGATAATGCGCTCTTTCAGCTGGCAGCGTTTGTAGGGATTTTTGATCGGGGATTTGTGGGATGGAAACAGATTCGATCGGAAGTATCTGCCTGGAAACTAGGACCAGCAACATTCGTGCATGTTCCTGGAGAACTTTATCCTGAGATTCTCCATGGAGGCATTGAATCACCTGAAGGTGCGGATTTCAAATTGAAGCCAGTAGAAGTCCCTGCCTTGATTGAGAGGATACCAGGTCAGTATGTCTTTTTCTCCGGAATGTCAAATGACATGATAGGCTACATTGTACCTAAAAGTCAGTGGGATGTAAACCCTCCCTTCACCTATATCTACAAAGAGCGTCCTTATGGTGAAATCAATTCCTTAGGTCCTGAGACTGCACCCAAAATCCATGGGGAAGTTCTTGGAGTTTTGAAGGACTTGCAAAAGTTGAAAAAATAAAAAAATCCGGTACACTGCACTATGCATCGATGTACCGGATTGGAGTTGATCTTAGGATTCGTGGATTACGATTTTTTCAATTTTATCTCCAGCACGGATAGCATCGATTACTTCTAAACCTTCTACCACCTTGCCAAAGCAGGTATGGTTACGATCTAAGTGACCTGTATTGGCGCGGCTATGGCAGATGAAAAACTGAGATCCTCCGGTATTTCTTCCTGCGTGTGCCATTGAAAGGACACCACGGTCATGGTATTGATTTTCGCCATCTAGTTCACACTGGATTTTGTAGCCAGGACCTCCTGTGCCTGTTCCCGTTGGGCAGCCACCCTGAACCACAAAATTTGGGATTACACGGTGAAAAGTAAGTCCATCGTAAAAACCTTTGGTGGAGAGGTCCACAAAGTTTTGAACCGTGATAGGTGCGTCTTTTTCATAAAACTCTACACGCATGGTTCCTTTTTCAGTAATTATTTTTTCTGATGAATTTGTTGAAAAATATACAAATTTTATAAAAGGGGGAGGGAGCTACAAAAATTATGAAGAATTAAAACCATTTGTAATAGATTATATAACTTTTTGGAAT
>CAJBER010000024.1 GCA_903952135.1 uncultured Algoriphagus sp. | reverse complement strand
TTCCTCCGACATGATCTTGGCAGAAAGTAAGGCCAAAGGAATACCGCCACCTGGATGCACGGACCCCCCCACAGAAATATAGATTTTTTAGTTGAGAGGAAACATTCGGATGCCTCAAAAAAGCAGCGAAGCGCGTATTGGAACTATTGCCATACAAGGCCCCATGCGCAGAAGAGGTCTTGGATTCAATACTTCTGGGATCCAGGACTTCTTCAAAGGCAATTAATTTTTCAATATCTGCATGCAGCAATCTGCTCAGCTTGGCAAGAATACCCTTCCTAGCCTTAGCAATCAGCTGATCCCAATCCTGGCCCTGGTTGTTGGGCACATTGATCATCGTAAACCAATTCATTCCCCCCGCAGGCGCATCGTCTGCTTTGGTGACGGAAGTACAATTGATGTAGACCGTGGGGTCCTCATAGATGGTCCCCTGCTTGAAAATATGTGCAAACTCCGTCTCGTAATCGGCTGAAAAAAAGATGTTGTGCATGCCTATTTCCTCAAATACTTGAGTAATTCCCCAGTAAAAAATGAGCGCAGAGCTGGACTTGGGCTGTTCTAGCAATTTTTTGGGCTGAGCCTGCTTTTTGAGAATGGTCTTGTAGGCATTGACCATGTCCATGTTGTTGACCACTAGATCGGCAGGCAGGTTTTCTCCCTTCACCCGTAGGCCACAGGCACGGCCCTTCTCCACCAAAACTTCCTCTACCGGCGCATTGAAATGGTAGCGAACTCCCAAGGACAAGGCCAGCTTATACAAACTCATGCTGATGTCATGCATGCCCTGCTTGGGAAAATAGGCCCCCAGATTAAACTCTAGGTGGGGAATGATGGTCAGCGTCGCTGGAGTCTGGTAGGGATCAGAGCCATTGTAGGTTGCATAGCGATTGAAGAGCTGCACCAACTTGGGGTCTTTCAAAAGCTTGGAATTGGAGGAATGCATGGTGGAAAAAAGTCCCAATTTTCCCAAGTTCAAATAAGCCTTTAGCGCTTGTGGACCTAGCCAGGTTCCCAACTTGCGAAGGGATCTGTGCATAAATAAAGGAGCGAGGTGCTCATAAATAAATGCAGATCGCTTGAGCACTTCCTTGATTCCCTGATCAGAAACTCCGAGTTGAGATGCAATTTCAGTGGCAAATCGATCCGGGTCTGCCCAGGCCTTGACCTTCTTGCCATCTTCCCAAAAATAATGACAAACCACATCCAGGCGCTCGTATTCAAAGTGCTCCTT
This sequence comes from uncultured Algoriphagus sp., assembly GCA_903952135.1. Taxonomy (GTDB): domain Bacteria; phylum Bacteroidota; class Bacteroidia; order Cytophagales; family Cyclobacteriaceae; genus Algoriphagus. The sequence continues at coordinate 50,655 of CAJBER010000024.1, read as the reverse complement.
TGGGTTTTTGCCAGCAAGATGAAACAATTCTTCCACCTGTTCGGGCAGCGTAAATAAGGAAGGCCCAGCATCAAAACGGTACCCCTTTCCTTCGATGGCGGAAAGTTTTCCGCCCGGGTAGGCATTGGCTTCAAATACCTCCACTTCATACCCTTTGACCGCCAAGCGAATGGAGGAGGCAATGCCAGCAATACCCGAACCAACAACAAACGCTTTTTTCATGGAGTAAAGGAGATGGATATTAATCAGTTTTTCAAGGCAAATTGTTTAGATAGTCTTGAAAATTATAGGTGCAGCGAGTTTATTCCTGAGCTGTTGGCGATGGGTTTTCTGGACTATTCCCAAAAATTAAGGGGGCTATCACCTGCCAGCGGTTATCCACTTTTTTCATGAGATAGGCCTTTTCCACCAAAAACTCTCCCCGTACTGCATTGTTACGGGCAAAAGCGAGCACCTCCTCAAAGTTGGCCGGCTTCAAATCCTTGTTAGCCAAGGTCAGATGGGGCTGAAAATTTCGGTCGCTGAGCTCTTCTACCAGGTGAAGTGATCTCTTGCAAAAACTCCGTAGCGTCGTTTGGAGCTGCATCAAGGATTCGGATGGAGCTACTTGCTGATGGATATTTCGCTTTCCAAAATGTCCAATGCGAGTCAGCTGGAGGAGAAATGGCTCTTGCTTCTCCAATAAGGTAGTGAGTCGCCCGGCTAATTCTGCTTCTTTTGCCTCCTTGTACAGAAAAGGCATTTTTAGGGTCAGGTGAGCTGGTGCTTGGAGGGCGTATTTTACTTGAAACTGCTCCGCAAAACTTTGTTTGAGTAGTTTGAATTGGGCTTCAAGGCTAGCAGGAGGAAGTAGTCCCACAAAGTATTTGCCCATCCCTTTCATGCCTGATTATCCACTTTTCCCCCAGGCTTGACACAAAAGAAACAGGCTTGATCCCCCTTTCCATTTTGATTGTATTGAATGGCTTGTTGCTCCCAATCCTCCAATTGCTTTGCAGTAAAATAGGTGTTGATTTTGCTGCGGTCTAGCTTTTCTCCGTGTTCGTACAAGCCTGTCCCCCAAAACTGGAAGGCAGTAGAGTCAAAAAGAATCTCCTTCACCTCAAAGCCGCTGCGCTGTGCTGCCCCAACAAATCCTTGGGTACTCGGTATAGACAGGTGTCGAGGAGCATCGAGTTGAACCCAAAGGGCTTGCTTTTCTTTCCAAACCACTGCGTCAGCCACAGGGCAGCGCACAAGAAGCCTACCCCCGGGATTTAATCGGTCAAAACAGGTCCTGAGAACTGCCTCTGGGTCTGCGAGGTGCTCAAAAGAATGGTGAAGCATCAACAGATCAAATTTGAGATCCGTCTCCATAAGGTCTTGTTTCCAAAGCTTCAGGCCGGGTGCCAACTGCTCCGTTTTTGGCAAATAGGGATCAAATCCATGCAGGTCTTTAAATCCCGCTAAATGCAATTCATACAAGAGTTGCCCATTGCCGCAACCCACATCAGCGATACGGTCTGTAAACTTAGGATTGAGTTTTTTGAGCCAATAGCCGCCAAATCGGGGAGAGAACACGGGAAGGCCCGTAGCCAAAAAAGCCCGCATTCGTATTTTCTTTAGGAAATTCCGAAAGCCGCCAGAAAGTTGAAGACGTCCTAAGGAATAATAGGCACTAGGGTAATAGGGGCTAAGGTCTTTGGGAATGGTTAAAAGTTGGATGGAGCCGCAAGCCGCACAAGCGGCATAGGTAAATTCCCCTCCTAATCCGAGCATGCGCTCTGTCGCTAAAAAATTTGTTCCTTGAGTTGAATGACAGTAATGACAGCTGTATCCCAAATCAATAGGCGTTTTCACGATTGAACAACAACTCGTACACCGTTTTGACCATGATCTCCAAGTCTAGAAGAAAAGACCAATTGTTGATGTAAAAATAGTCCAAACGTACTCTGGACCGAATTTGGAAGGAATTTTCAATTTCACCTCGGTACCCTCTAACCTGCGCCAAACCGGTAATTCCGGGCTTGATTTTATGACGCGAATTGTAGCGTTCAATTTGAGTTCGGAAGGTATCGTTCATCGGCAAGGTATGTGGCCTTGGGCCAACAATCGACATGCTTCCCATAAGCACATTCAAAAATTGAGGCATCTCGTCCAAAGAACTATTGCGGAGGAAAGCCCCAATTCGAGTTACTCGAGGATCATCTTTAGTCGCCTGATGCGAGTCCGCATAATCATTTGGGGTCATGGAACGAAACTTGAGGCAATTAAACACCTCGTTGTTAAGCCCATTCCGTTTTTGAATAAAAAAGACAGGTCCTCTAGATTCCAATTTGATCAGAAGTCCTACCAAAGGAATAAGCCAAGAAAGGATAAATACCGTCACAAAGCTGGCAAAGGCAAGATCAAATACGCGCTTTGCAAAACTATTGAGCGGATGATCCAAAGGAATATCGTTGACGTTGATAACAAAAAAATCGCCATACCGAGAAAAGGAAAGGCTCTTTTCCAACTGAAGACTTTTTCCAGGAATCATCTTCACTTTGATGTAATGCTCGTCTGCAAAATCAATAACCCGCTTCACTAGGCTAGCCTCCAATTTTTCATGGATGTAGATCAAGTCCACATTCATTTTTGGCGCTTTTTCGAATAAATCTTCGATCGCTCCACGGGTTTGTTCGCAATCGGACTGGTCGTCAAAGTATCCTAAAAAGTTAATGCCAAAATCTTTTCGAATTCGGAGTACATCCACCAACCGAGGACTGGTGCTTCCTTTGCCTACAATGATTGCGTTTTGATAATTGTTGCCAGAGGCCCGGTATTTTTTCAGTACTAAATGAACCGCCACTCGAAAAATCCCCATCAATAGCCCGAGTGTCAACCCAAGGGCTCCGATTTGAATCCAACGGTAATTGCCCTCTTGAAGTGGGGTCCACAGGATGGCCGTAGCACCCAAAAACCAAAGTAAGGTGACTGAAAAGCTGCTTAAGGTTTTATCGTACTCATCAGTACGTCCTATTTTGTAATCTTTCCGAAGACTAGAAATCAAAATCCAAAGAAGGCTAAGCGGGAGAAAAGCCGAGAACTCTGTTTGTCCCAACACCTGAAAACGCTGCAAAAAGGCATTTGCAATCGCCATAGAAAGTAAGGATGCCAAAAAATCACTGACCGTAAACAACCAGGGGAAATACGTATCAAATCTTCTCTTCATAAAAATCTAAACCAAGTGACCCCTTCTTTTTGACAAAAATTTGACAAAAAATAGGGCTGCGGAAGGAAACCTTGTAAAATTAAGAAAGAAATTCTCAAGGCTTATTACTTTTGGATATATTTCTAACGTTCCAAGGCACAAAAAGTACATGTCCTCCCTTTTTCATTTTTTTGCATCCTCCGATAATCCTCAATCTTTAGGCTTTAAGTTTCGTAGAAAAAGGCTGCAGGAATTCGAAAAACTGTTCTTTGCAAATTTTGCAGGTGCCGAAAAAATTGAAATCCTGGATGTCGGAGGGAGGGATTATTTTTGGAAACATAGTTCCTTGCTTAACCATCCAAATATTCGCATCACGCTACTCAACCTCCATCTTGAAAATACTAGCCATCCTTCTTTTCGAGCGGTAAAAGGAGATGCTACCAGTATGCCTGAATTTGGGGATGGGAGCTTTGATTTGGTTTTTTCCAATTCGGTGATTGAGCACCTGTACACCTTTGAAAACCAGCAAAAAATGGCGTCTGAGATCCGCCGTGTGGGCAAACGTCATTTTATTCAAACTCCCAATATCTATTTTCCGATTGAAGCGCATTATGCGCTACCCTTTGCACAATATTACCCGAAAGCCCTCCTTCACTTTGTCCTGACCAAAACCAAACTTAGCCGCTTTGAGCGATGGAATCCTGCCGAAGCCAGTCAATACCAGGATGAAATTCGGCTGCTCACCAAATCGGAAATGAAGGCCTTGTTTCCAGAATCAATCCTCCTCAAAGAAAAAGCATTCGGGCTTACCAAGTCCTTTACTGCACATAATCTCGGTTAATCCGCAAATTGGAGTCGCACCAAGTTGGCATAGATGCCCGCGGCATCTTGGACTAGTTCCTGATGATTGCCCTGCTCCACTATCTTTCCTCCTGCCAATACGTAGATGCGATCTACCTTTCGGATGGTAGCCAATCGGTGTGCAATAATTAGCGTAGTCCTTCCCTTCATCAATTCATTCAGGGCTTCTTGAACCAAGGACTCTGATTCTGCATCCAAAGAGGACGTAGCCTCGTCCAAAATCAAAATCGCAGGATCTTTCAAGATTGCCCGTGCAATGGCCACCCGCTGTCGCTGCCCTCCAGAAAGTTTAATCCCTCGCTCACCCACCAGGGTATCCAAGCCCTCGGGAAACTGAGATATAAATTGCCAAGCATTCGCTTTTTTGGCGGCAATGATGATTTCATCTTCTGTAGCTCCTGGCTTTGCGTAGCCAATATTTTCCCGTATGCTTCCTCCAAACAATAAGACCTCTTGAGGTACAATTCCAATTTTACTACGCAGGGAAGCCAATTCCCAGTGGTTTAGTGGCTGACCATCAATGCGTATTTGGCCTGTGGTGGATTCATAAAAACGAAGCAAAAGCTGAATTATGGTCGATTTTCCTGCACCTGAAGGTCCTACAAGCGCTACTTTTTCTCCCGATTGGATTTGGAAAGACAGGCCTTGCAGGACCTCTACTTCTGGTCGGGTAGGGTAATGAAAACCTACCGCATCAAACGCAATGTTTCCTTTGAAGTCGACAATCTGCTCACCTGCGCCTGCTTCCTCTTCTTCAGCCAAGAGTTCTACCACCCGCTCAGAGCTTCCGATTGCTTTCTGCAATTGGCTGTAAATATCACCTAATCCCGCAATTGACCCTCCGATAAACGTGGTGTAGAGCACAAAAGAAACCAGTTCCCCTACGCTCATCTCGCCTGAAGCAACAAGGCTAGCGCCATACCACATTACCCCTACAATCCCGCCAAACAAGGCAAAGATGATAAAAGAAATAAATGCCCCTCGGTACTTGGCCGTGGACAAGGCGACTCGCACCACCCTCTCCAATCCTTTGCCGTATCGATTTACCTCATAAGCCTCGCCAACAAATGATTTGACTGTGCTGATGGACTGAAGCGTCTCTTCCACAATGACGTTGGCAGCGGCGAGTTCGTCCTGTGTTTTTTTTGACAACCTCCGGATAAACTTCCCGAAAACAAGAGCAAAAAGGACCAGCAGTGGAAAGGTAGCTAGCATGAATACCGTCAACTTGGGCGTATTGATAAGCAAGAAAGCAACGCCCGCGACCAAGGTCACTACCTGCCGAAAAAGCTCCGCAAGGGTAGTAGAAAAGGTATCCTGGAGCAATCCCACATCCGAAGTAATGCGGCTGATGAGTTCACCCGTACGACGCTTATCGAAAAAAGGGAGGGGTAGACGAACCAATCGCCCGTACACCGCGAGACGGATATCGCGCATGGCCTTTTCAGAAACCAGAGCAAACAACCACACCCGAAAGAAAGAAAATACACTTTGTAAAGCCAGAATACCTAGCAGGAGTAACGCTATGTGGTGGATATCCGAAAAAATCCAAGCCGATCCCTGAGCGGTATCGATCAATTTTCCTGCTACAAAAGGAAAACTTAAGAGGGTAAGCGAAGAAAATAATAGAAACAAAAGCCCCGCAAAGAACGCCCCCTTGTAGGGGGTCAAAAACTTAAAAATCTGGTTCAACTTGCTTAGATTCTGCTTGTTGAGCTTTCTTTTTTCTTCGGGCTCTAATGCAGTTCCTCGTTGCTTTGCCATAGGTTCAGTAGCTATTCAGGCCACAAAAGTACAGTTTTCAAGGGGGATTTGATCAGAAAAGTTGGGAGGGATGCCTATCTAAACTCTCAATACCCTAGTCTTTTAACCAAATCCTCTCCCAAGGCTGCGGAATGCTTAAATCCATGACCGGAACAAGCTGATACCCAGAGAAAATTCGGGTTGCCCTCCATCTCCTCAATCAGAAAACGAGCATCTTCAGTAAGGGTGTAGAAACAGACCGAAGTCTTTAGGATTTGTTTCTTCACCCCTTTCAATTTCCCCTCCACTTTGGTCTTCCAAAATAGCTCTTGCTCCTCCTCGGTCACTTCTCGATTCAACTGATCGGGATGCTCGACCTCCACAAAGGATTCAGAGGCCATTTTGATGGTCTTGCCATCTAGCGAAGGAAACCCGTAAATAAAATCCTCCGGCGCTGCCCCATAACCCCACATCCACACCGGGTAACGCTGCCAATCCGTAACACCCTCATCTATCGCTAGCCAATACAGCACTTGCCTACAGATGGAAAGCCTTTTTTTGGAAGGCATAGGCAGAAAATCCTTGACCCATCCCCCCGCAGTAAGGACTACCTGCTTGGCAAGGATTTCCTTATCCTCCACCTGGATTCGGAATTGTGCTCCTTCGGATTGAATGGATTTTACCTTGGATGAGGTCCATATTGCTGTTCCCTGCTTTTTGGCTAGGTCTAACTGAGTTTCTATGGCTAGTTCCGGAAAGAGGTAGCCTGCCTCTTCTTCCCAATAGACTTTCGCTGATGGGGGAAGTTGAAAAGCAGGATAGTTTTCAGTCGCTTCGACAAGGTCTAAGACGCGATGTGAGACCTGCTGGTTCTGCGCATACCGAAGCGTACGCTCCCAAAAGCCCTCTACCCCATGCTTGGACCAGGGATTTACCCCTGAATCCAAAAGAATGCCCCCCGTTTTAGTCCGAATCTTCTTTACAGAAAGGACTTCCAGTTCGGACCAAATCTCATGGGAACGCTTGGCCAAGGCAACATATTCCTCCCCTTCGCCTACCGCCAAGCGCGTAATGCGCGTTTCCCCATGGCTCGAACCTAGGGTATGGGGCGGTTCAAATTGATCTATGCCCAAGGCAGATATCCCTCGTTTACTCAATTGGTAAAGGGTAGCGCTACCTACCGCTCCCAAGCCAACGACTACCACGTCATAACTAGCTGTTTCCATGGGGCCATATTACTACAAAAAATAAAGGAATGAAAAAGTGGAGGGAGGAGAAGTACGCGCGCTTACCTAAAGCTCCTTTACTGGATCTACCTGAGCAGCAATCCAGGCAGGACGCCAAGAAGCTGCTAGGGTAATCGCCACTACGACCAAACTTATCCAGGCCAAATCAGGCCAATGCACCCGCACAGGATAGGCATCCACAACCCCAGAAGCAATCCCGAGGGAAATCAGACCAAATTTCTCTTGAGCCCCAACCAGAAGAAGTCCCAAAACCAGACCCAAAAGTGCTCCAGAAAAGGCAACCAAGGCTCCTTGCTTCAAGAAAATGCCACGAATTAGGGCGTTTTTAGCACCCATGGCCTTCAATACCGCCAGATCCTTTTTCTTTTCAATGGCCAGCATGCTCAAGGAAAAGAAAATATTGAATGAGGCTAGGGCCAGAATAAAGGTGAGCGTGAGAAACACAAATAGCTTTTCCAGTTTGACCGTTCGGATCAATGTAGCATGCTGTTCATCCGCATTTTTTACTGCAAAATCAGCCCCTAAGTGTAACTGCACTGCTTCCTGTACAGATGAAATGGAGTATTCTGGGGCCACCTTTAACTCAAGCGCAGTACGCTTTTGACCGTAATCGAGTAGTTCTTTAAAAAAATCAAGGGGAACAAGGACATATTCATTATCCACCCCCTGTTCAATGCTAAAAAAGCCTCGAGGCTCGACCTGCCCGGAAGCATACAATTGGTTTGGGTCCAGAGATGCTGCAGATTTGGGGGCTTTGGGGTAGTAGATGTTCAGGACGGAGTTAATATCGTCTAAGTTGGCGGATAGTGCAAAGGCCACTCCTCTTCCGAGAAGGGCGCCGGGACGCAAGCTATCCCCTAAGGTAGTATCTCCCCAAAAATAGCCTTTCGAGAAACGGTCATGTTCAAAGTAATTGTCGGAAACTGCCTTCACTCGGGCTACATGCTGATTTCCTTGGTATTCAAGTAAGGCATTGTCTTCGATTACTTCGGTGATGACTTCCACTCCTTCTACTTTGCTGAGGGCATCGAGCCATTCCTCGGTAACTAAAAAACTTTTACCTGAAGTGGGGGTGATCTGAAGTTCGGAATCAAAACTTGAAAAAAGGCCGCGTATCAAATCCTCCAAACCATTGAACACAGACATCACTGCCACTAGAGCCATCGTACTGATGGCCACGCCCACCATCGAGATTAAGGAGAGGATGGTGATGAAGTTTTGCTTCTTTTTGCTGCGAAAATATCTTCCGGCAATAAAAGAACTTGTGTTCACGGATAAATCGAATTTTAATCCTCTTCCTCCTCCTCTTCTTCTGGAGCAGGGGGGATGTGTAGGTCTGAAATTACCTTGTCCATGTGCTGGGCATAGGTGGCAGATTCATCTGAAAAGAACGCCAATTCGGGAATTACACGAACTGACTTACCGATACGCTTAGCCAAGGCATGGCGTATTTCTTTCTTGTGCGCATTGATCGCATCAAAGCTTGCTTTTGGATTGGGTAGCAAAAAACTGAGGTAGGCTTTGGCAAATCCCAAATCCGGACTCATCATGACCCGCGTAATCGTCACTAGCGTAGACCCAACCAAGTGTTTGGCCTCTTTTTGAAAAATGTCGCCCAGTTCTTTCTGAATTAACTTGGCGTATTTTAATTGTCTTTTGCTTTCCATCTGAAGTATTTATGATGCAAATTTAGCGAAATACTTGGGCATGCTTTAATTTCGAGTCAAAACCAATTCTACCCTATCCACCTTGTTCAGTTTTTTTAGAGTAAACGACCCCTTTCGCCTTGTTGGAATACTGCTTTACGTGGTCTTATTCTCTGTAATCTCTTGGGTTTTTTTCTCATTTCCAAGTACTACGCCTACCCTCATGTGGATGGTCCTAGGGGAGCGCCTCAGTGAGGGGCATTTGCTCTATGTAGATGTGATCGACGATACAGGGGCCCTATCTGCCGGAGTATTTACTGGCCTTCACCTCCTGTTTGGCAGAAGTGAGATCGCCTATCTTTTGCTGGGGAAAATTTTTGTCTTGTTCCAGATTTATTACTGGAACAGTACCTTAATCAAGTATCGCGTATTTGACGAAAACACCTATTTGCCCGCTATCGTCATGGCTGCCTTATTTCATTTTTCCTTTGACCTAATGTACTTGTCTCCCACCTTGCTTGGGAGTACTTTTTTGTTGTTGGCATTTGGACAGCTTTTTTCCCATACCGTGCTCCAAAAAGAAAGTAGTGAATCTACCCTCTTGATTGGGATTTATGGAGGACTTGCTACAGGCTTTCATTGGAACTTTGTGTTTTTTCTACCCTTCCTAATCTTTACAGGATTGTCCATTTCTAGCTTTACAGTACGTCAACTTTTTCTGGCCATCATGGGATTTTTACTTCCCATCTTGCTCATTTTAGTGTTTTATTTTTGGAACGATGGCTTAGAACAGGCCCTACAAGTTTGGCCGATTGTCTTCACCTATCCCAACTACGGGTACCAACCTTACCTAAGTTGGCTCGCCCCAGGTGTATTTCCGCTTGTACTTGCCTTGGCGGGCTATTTTATTGGTTCCTTTTTTCGTGGAGCCACGATTAATCAACAAAAACAACGACAGCTCATCCTCATCTGGCTCCTCTTTTCGGCAGGTTTATTTTTTCTAGTGAAAAATACCGCCTCCTACCAGTTGGTCATATTCCTACCTGCGATGAGTTATTTTATCACCCAATTTTTTCTTTATTTTAATTGGACTTTGCTCCTCAGACCTGCATTTTTTGGATTAGTCTTGGCTTTACCAATTTGGGGGATGAACTATTGGCAGGAACGAACTAAGGTAGATGCTACTTATTTTGTAACAGCACCTATTGAAAAAGATCCTTTCATTCAAAAGGGGCTGATGGTTTTGGAAGAAAATCCGTCTCCATACCTAACTCACTCCTTGGATGGACCGTTTTTAAATTTTCACATGTCAGCGAGTTACCTCAAGCAAGAAAAAAATTTGCAACAAAAAGCACAGGTATTTCAAATGATTAGACGGCAGCAGCCACAACAAGTCTATGACAAGGAGGGTCTGTTTAAGGCTCTTTTAGAGGAACTGCCTGCCCTCAAAGAATTCTACAACGAAGACAAGCCAGGTAGGTATTCCAAAAAATAAACACTAGGGTCTTAACTACAGCGTTAGCAGTTTGAACGAAGACAGATATTTCCAAAAATAAACACCAAATGAAAAATTTAATCCCCCAATTTCTCATTCTAGGCACTCTCAGCCTTTTGGGAATGGGCTGTTCTACAACGGCCCAACTCAGCCCGCCTACTAGCGCATCGTTGAGTAATTTTTCCAGATCTACTCCCCTAAAGGAAAAGGAAAGCCTTCGCTGGTCCCATTTGGACCCCATCCAAGACACTGTTCCTGGGATGAGTGTAGATCGTGCGTATGCTGAAGTAGTGAAGAAAAGAAAAGGGAGTCCAGTGGTGGTAGCCATCATTGACTCGGGGATTGACTTGGCCCATGAAGACCTCCAAGACTTGCTTTGGAAAAATCCGGGAGAAATCGCAGGCGATGGACTCGATAATGATCAAAACGGCTACATTGACGATGTGCATGGGTACAACTTTCTTGGGGAATCCTACCACGAGCAGATGGAATTTGTGCGGATTGTGGCCAAAAAATTAGGGGATGCCAATCTTCAGAAAAAGGCAAACAACTACTTAGAACCACAGGTCTCAGAGGCAAAGATGGCAGTCCAACAGTACGAACAAATCGAACAGCTCGTCAGTATGGCGCATCAGAACATTCAAAAAAAACTGGGGAAGGAATCCTACACGCTAGAAGATCTTGAAAAATACGAGTCCCAAAATGAGGAGGAGGAACAAGTCATCGGCCTGCTCGCTCAGGTGATGACCATGGGACAGGATATTCCCACTGCATTGGCTGAACTGCAAGAAGGAATAGCTTACTATCAGTCCCAATTGGAGTACAACCTCAACTTGGAGTTTGATGGTAGAATGCCAGTAGGCGATAATCCTTACGACCTCAAAGACCTAGGCTATGGAAACGGTAATCCTGGCAACCAACTCGAAGAAGAAAGCCATGGCACCCACGTAGCAGGTATTCTTGCTGCCAATCGCATCAATAAAAAGGGGGTAAAAGGAGTAGCAGAAAATGTAAAGTTGATGTCCCTGCGAGCCGTTCCAGATGGAGACGAATACGACAAAGACGTTGCCCTCGCCATTCGCTATGCAGTAGATCAGGGAGCCAAAGTGATCAATGCCAGTTTTGGTAAGAAATTTTCTCCCAATGCATCCTGGGTTCAAGAGGCCTTACGCTATGCCGCTGCCAAGGACGTGCTTTTTGTCCATGCAGCAGGCAACGATGGAGTGGACCTGGATCTTCCAGAAAACCCTAATTTTCCAAATGACATCTATAGCCTGACTGAAACCACTTCTGAGAACAATTACTTGAGCGTAGGGGCTTTGACTCCCTATTATGGCCCTGACATGATTGCCTCTTTTTCTAACTATGGAAAAAACCGAGTAGATATTTTTGCTCCCGGCGATGAGATTTATTCCACGCTACCCAATTCGAATTACGGCGTCGAAGGCGGTACCTCCATGGCTGCTCCTGCTGTAGCAGGCATGGCAGCTTTGATTCGTTCCCTTTATCCTCAACTTTCGGCCGTACAGGTGAAGCACATTATCCTCGATTCTGGTCTATCCGTCCCTATGAAAGTTCGTGTAGGGGAGCAGGAATTTTCCTTAGCGGAACTTTGTGTGTCGGGCAAAATCGCCAACCTCTACACTGCCCTACTTCTTGCAGAGCAGGTGGCTGGTGGAAAATAGAAAGAGATACATTGTGGTTTGAACAAAAAAAGGGTCTTGATGAATCAAGACCCTTTTTGTATTGTTAAGAACAAGCTATTTTATTCACCCTGCTTTGGTGCCTACCTCCTTCAAATGGGGTAGTTAAAAAGATTTCAGCCAGTCGTTCTGCTAATTCATAGGAAATAAATCGAGCGGGTAAGGCAAGCACATTGGCGTCGTTGTGCTGTCGTGCCAGCGCGGCTAATTCCTCGTTCCAGCAGAGTGCAGCACGGATTCCTTGGTGCTTATTGGCAGTAATTGCTACACCATTTCCACTACCACAAATCACAATTCCTAAATCAACTTCTCCTGCTTCAAGGGCTTTGGAAAGGGGGTGTACATAATCTGGATAATCCACAGATGCCGTGGTCACTGGACCGAAATCCTGTACCGTATACCCCAGTTCAAGCAGATGCTGATGGAGCTGCTCCTTGTAGCCTACCCCTGCGTGATCCCCACCAATTGCGATTCGCATTGCCATGATTTTAGTTATTCTGCATCCCGGTTTTGTTCCATCTCAGCTTCCCGCTGCGCCCGCTGTTTTTCCAAACGCTTCGCAATCAGAATCCCCACCTCATACAGTACGAGAATCGGCATGGCAATAAGCAACTGGCTGATCACATCTGGAGGAGTGATAATGGCCGACACAATCAAAATCACTACTATGGAATGTCTTCTGTAGGATTTCAGCATCTTGGAGGTCACCAAGCCGGACATCGACAAGAAGTAAACCACTACAGGTAGCTGAAACATAATGGCCGAAGCCAAGACCAACATAGACAAGGTAGACACGTAAGAGGTAATGTCAAATTCGTTCGCAATACTAGGATCCAACTGGTAGTTGGCTAGGAAGTTGATTGACATTGGGGTAAGCACATAGTACCCGAATAATGCTCCTGAAAGAAAAAGGAAGCTGACAAAGAATACCGCTCCACGGGCTGCATTTCGTTCCTTGGCATATAGCCCTGGGCTGATAAAACGCCATACCTCATAGAACAAGTAGGGAAATGCCGCAATCAAACCTACCACCATACTAGAAGTCATGTGCATGGAGAATTGGCCAGTCATCTGTCTACTTTGGATGGTAAAGGGCAATTCATTGATGCAGAGTGCAGGAATCGCAAAGTAGTTTCCTATATCACACAAAACACGGTAGGTCAAAAAATCAACTTTCGAAGGTCCTAGAATCAACACTCCAAATACAAAATCCTTTGCAATGAATGCCACCACCGTAAAAATAAGCACGGCGGTAACTGAACGGAGTAAATGCCATCTTAAGGCTTCCAAATGGTCCAAAAAGGACATTCCACCCTCTTCTTCGTCTTGATGTTGGTCTAGGGCCATGTGGGTTGGGGAATATTAGTATAAAGGAAATTTAACCATCCAAGCATTGACTTCAGCCTTGATTTGTGCAAGTGCGGCATCATCAGCATGATTTTGAAGTGCTCTATCGATAAGGTCAACAATTTTTTTCATGTCTGCTTCCTTCAATCCGCGGGTAGTCACTGCAGCAGTACCTACACGCATGCCGGAAGTTACAAAAGGAGATTTGGTATCAAAGGGTACCATGTTTTTGTTGATGGTAATATCCACTTTTCCGAGGGTTTCCTCAGCAAGCTTACCCGTCAAGTCTTTGTTTCTAAGGTCAATCAACATGAGGTGATTGTCTGTGCCTCCTGAAATAAGCTTGTATCCTCTGGCTACAAACTCATCAGCCATTACGGATGCATTCAATTTGACTTGAACGACATAGTCCATGTATTCATCTGAAAGTGCTTCTTCAAAGGCGATTGCCTTGGCTGCAATGATGTGTTCCAAAGGACCACCTTGCGTGCCTGGGAAAACACCCATGTCCAAAAGCGCTGACATTTTTCTGATTTCTCCTTTGGGAGTAGTCAATCCCCAAGGATTATCGAAGTCTTCTCGCATTAGGATTAAACCTCCTCTAGGTCCACGGAGTGTCTTGTGAGTCGTAGTGGTCACGATGTGGCAATGCTCCAAAGGATCATTGAGTAAGCCCCTAGCAATTAAGCCAGATGGGTGGGAAATATCTGCCAAAAGCAAGGCTCCTACTTCATCTGCGATTTCGCGTAAGCGTGCATAGTCCCAATCTCTGGAATAGGCAGAAGCACCACAAATGATCATTTTTGGTTGCACAGCAATCGCTTTTTCAGCTACTTTATCGTAATCAATTACTCCAGTAGCTTCCTCAACCCCATAAAAATTTGCCTGATACAGCTTTCCAGAGAAATTGACAGGTGAGCCATGCGTGAGGTGTCCTCCATGAGCAAGATCAAAACCTAATATTGCATCACCTGCATTCAAGCAAGCTAGGAAAACAGCAGCATTTGCCTGCGCACCAGAGTGCGGCTGCACGTTGGCCCAAGCAGCTCCAAATAATTTCTTGGCTCGATCAATCGCTAGCTGCTCAATCTCATCTACCACTTCACAACCTCCGTAATAACGCTTACCAGGAAGGCCTTCTGCATACTTGTTGGTCAGCACGCTGCCCGCAGCTTCCATCACCTGCTTAGAAGTGAAGTTCTCAGAAGCAATCAACTCAATGCCTCTACGCTGTCTGTCTTCTTCTTTGGAAATAAGGTCAAAAATCAAGGAATCTCTTTTCATAAATGAGGATAGCTAAACGCAATAAATCTAATTGGAAAATTTTAAACCACAGGTGATTTTGGGAAATCAAAAATAGGCCTAAAGTCCTGATTATCCAATTGGATGCGCTACTTGTCCTGGACTAAACTTGAAATTTCTTCGCGCGAGTCAAAAAACTAAAAATCGTTTCCATTCTTAGCGGTAATTCCAGTACTTTAATCCTTCAATTCGAGAACTTATGGACTTTTTATTTCGACCAGCAACCTATTTTTCTGAAGGCATCACCTCTGTGCTGCTGGCGCGATTGCACTATCCAGAAAGTACTTGGGGGGAACAAATCAGCATTTATGCGCATGACTTAGATCAAAAAATTCAGTTCGAGGCAGTGGACTTTTATGGCAATGAATACCTTCTTTATCCAAGCAGTAGTGAGGAGCCACTCAATTTAGAAGACCTAATCTACCTCATCGAAGGAATGCAACTCAACCAAGATGCATTTGAAGGAAATATGGAATTGGTGCTCGATGGATTCCCGGAAACCGAAAGTGACTGGTATCCCGAGTTAAAAAATTACTTTGACGCCAAACGTAAACAAGTGGGTCTAGACTAAAAATCTAGAATAGGTGACTTGGA
This sequence comes from uncultured Algoriphagus sp., assembly GCA_903952135.1. GTDB lineage: Bacteria > Bacteroidota > Bacteroidia > Cytophagales > Cyclobacteriaceae > Algoriphagus. The sequence goes on along the minus strand of CAJBER010000024.1, from coordinate 35,545 downwards.
AAAGGTCAATTCCTTCAAGCGCAACCAGCAGGAATAGGTTTTAAAATCCAAGCATTCTGTAAGCACTACTCCAGGAAGCATCACTTCTTTGAGACGGTAACTTGGGAGCCATTCTTTGAATGATTTTTTTTCTTGCTCCGAAAAATAAGTAAGTGGGATCCACTTTTCTCCTTCGATGTAAATAGGCAGGTGTTTGCTCATGATTTTTCACTTTGTTTTTACTAAAACTAACGTGACAATCATTTGGTTACAAGTAGTTTACATTATCTTTAGGTTACCCTACAATTACCTCTTCTTTATCCCCAACTCATGGGCCTTTGGATTGCAATTTTCAGTCTTTTTTGTGGTTTAGGACTTCAGTTCTTTCCTGGATTTCCAAAGGAAAAAGTGGCGCTTTTTGGGAAGAACTACCTGATCTACCTCGCACTTCCTGCACTTGCCCTGTTGCACATCCCTCCACTACAGCTTAAATGGGATTTACTTCTAGCTCCCTCATCTGCTTGGTTTACCTTCCTGCTTTCTTGGGTCTTTTTTTCTTTTCTTGGCACTAAATTGGGATGGGATAAGCGGACCACGGGCTGCTTGATCTTGGTTTCTGGGCTTGGAAATACCTCCTTTCTGGGATTTCCAATATTGGAGCTGCTGTATGGGAAAGAGGCCTTGCCCACTGCCTTTTTGATTGACCAAGGAGGTTCTTTTTTGTTGGTCAGTACTCTTGGGGTTTATATCGGATCAAGGTATGGGAATGGTGACAGCTCTGTTCTCCAGGTCTTTAAAAAAATGTTTCTATTCCCTCCGTTCCTCTTGTTACTAGCAACCTTGGTGATGAGCCATTTCCGACTATCACTTCCCGATATGCTGCTGCCTTGGCTTCAAGGCATTGGAACGAGCATGGCCCCAATAGCCATGGCAGTCATTGGATTGACCCTATCCTTGGATCGCAAATGGACCCAAAACAAGTACCTCTGGTATGGCTTGGGGTACCGGCTACTGCTTGCCCCTGCTTGCGTATGGTTACTCTATGGACTTTTTCTGCCATCAGACAGTCTTACGCTTAAAGTATTCGTTTTAGAAAGTGGAATGGCTCCCATGATTTCGGGCGCCCTCCTCGCGATGGAATTTGGGCTTCAACCTCGTCTGGCCACCTTACTGGCTGGTCTAGGAATTCCGCTATGTGGAATTACTTTACTTCTTTGGCAATTTTTATTGGGCTAATTAGCTCCAGTGAGCCGCAATTACTTCCATAAGCTCCTTGTGGATGGAATGGTTGGTGGCGACCACATGCCTCCCAAAAACGTAGTCTCGGCCCCCTTTAAAATCGGTTACCATTCCTCCTGCCTCTTGCACCAAAATAATGCCGGCAGCCACGTCATACGAGTTGAGGTTGTATTCAAAATACCCCTCTGACCTGCCTGCAGCCACATAGCAAAGATCCACTGCCGCAGAGCCTAGTCGCCTCAATCCATGAGTCTTCTGCATTAAGGATTTCATGATGTCCAGGTAACGGTCGATCAAGTCAAACTGGTAGTAGGGGAAGCCTGTGGAAATCAACGAAGCAGATAGGGTTGGGGCACCACTGACTTTGAGCGGGATTCCATTGCAATAAGCCCCGCCCCCTTTGTAGGCATAAAAACTCTCCTTCCGATTTACCTCATATACCACACCAAGCACCACCTCATCCTGTTCCATGAAGCCAATGCTGACCGCAAAGACCGGGAGCCCATGAATAAAGTTGGTGGTTCCATCCAAGGGATCGATGACCCAATTATACACTTCCCCTTGGGTGGTATTGGTTCCCTCCTCAGTGATGAATCCTGCCTCTGGAAAAATCGCCTGAAGTTGAGCTACCAACTGCTTTTCGGCTTCTTTGTCCACGTAGGATACTAGGTCGTTGAACCCCTTGTGCTCAACTCGGTCAATGGAAAAATGAAGTCGCTCTTTTTCAATAAAGGTTCCCACCTCCTCGGCAATTTTGCGAGTTTGGTTTAAGAGCTGGGAGAGTTCGGCTGAGGTCAGCATTTGTGATACGTTTAGTCTTTTTCCTTACGGGATTTTTTTTCTTTTTTCCATTCCGCCTGCTTCTTTTCCTGCTTTTCGGCTCTAGTCTCGCGCTGTTCAGCACAGCCAGCCACCACCAGTACAATTTCTCCTTTGAGGGGATTCACTTGGTAGTACTCGATGAGCTCGACCAGGGTGCCGCGGGCGATCTCCTCATGTAGCTTGCTTAGCTCACGCGCTACAGCCGCCTGTCGATCGGCTCCAAAAGCTTCTGCAAGCTGCTCGAGGGTTTTGAGCAAGCGATGCGGGGATTCGTAAAAAATAAGCGTTCGGCTTTCGTCTAGGAGCGCATCGATCCGCGTTTTTCTCCCCTTCTTATGGGGCAAAAAACCCTCAAACACAAAACGGTCGTTGGGGAATCCACTCGCCACCAAGGCGGGAACAAATGCGGTAGCACCAGGCAGGCATTGTACCTCTAGGCCTGCGGCAAGCACCGCCCGTACGAGCAAAAATCCTGGATCGGAAATCGCCGGAGTACCTGCATCACTGATTAAGGCAAAAGTTTCCCCCTTTTTCATCCGCTCCACCAGCTTTTCCACAGCCTTGTGCTCGTTGAAGCTGTGGTAGCTCTGCAGGTTTTTAGAGATCTGCAAATGCTTCAACAAGATGCCACTCGTGCGCGTGTCTTCTGCAAGGATTACATCCACGGCTTGAAGGGTATCGATTGCCCGCAAAGTGATGTCCCGGAGGTTACCGATAGGGGTGGGCACCAAAAACAAGGAAATGCTCTTCTGACTCATGCAAAAAGCTGGTCTATGGCTTGCGCCAATTTTCGGTCTTTATCGGTCACTACATTTCCTGCATCGTGTGTAGTAAGCGCTATATCCACGCGATTGTACACATTGGACCAATTGGGATGATGCTGATGGGCTTCCGCCAAAAATGCCACCCGTGTCATGAATGCAAAGGCTTCCGTAAAATCAGAAAACGTAAAGCTCTTTTTCAACTGGTTTGATTCTTCTATCCACATAGTGCGTCCTTTAAAGTGAAATTACTCCTTCAATGCGTGCTGCCTTCTCATACAAGCCAAGGACCTGATCCGCGCTCTCCACTTGCTTATGGATGGTGGTGCTGATATACTTTCCACCAATACTCGGTTTCAGGACCACCTCTTCGTCAGGGAAGATGGCAGCTATTTCCCCCTCCTTCCCAAATGGAACGATAAACTTAAAGAGGTAAGGCATGGGAAAAGTACCGAAAGATTCTAACTTTTCTTTGAAGGCGATGGGATCAAAGGTCGATTTCATATCCAAAATTAATCCTTTCTAGGAAGATTGTGGCACAAAAAAACCCATGTCTTATCGACATGGGTTTCTTAAGCTTACTTCTTGATTAGAAGTACTTGTATCGGTAATCCTTCACTTTGGCAAGCTCTTGGAGCGCCATCATGATTTGGTAGGTCACACGCTGAGAAGCACCTTGAGCCAACTGCGCTTGGTAGGAGGTATAATCTCCGATAGCTGCAGCAGGAGTCAGGTTATTTACTTTGGCCACTAGGACCCCAATATCTTCCTGTACAGGCTTAGTAAACTGACCTGCAGCCTTCATTCCAAAGATGGTTCCGATCGCTTTTGGAGCAAATCCAATACCTGGAATTACGGCATCACTCAAGCGCAATCCTGGAACTTCATTGATCGAAGCATCCGGGAATACAGCCTTCATTTGTTCTAAGGTAGTTTTACCTTTCAATTTTTCTTGAATTAGGGCTGCTTTCTTATCGTTCAGTACCAACTGCTTTACTTGGTCCTTCACATCCTCTAATTTCGCTTCTCCTTCTTCTTTTTTGCTTACTAAAGAAGCGACAAGGTAAGAGTCGTTCAACTCAAATACCTTGGAAACTTCTCCTGCTGAAGCCTCGCTAAATGCCCAGATCATTACCTGTCTCGCATCCGTGATGTTGTTCAAGTTTCTGGAAGTAGCATCTACATTGTTTGCCTGAATGATTCGGAATCCTTTTTCAGTAGCGTTTGCAGTAAACTCATCGCGGTTACCACTTTCTGCCACAAAGGCATCTGCATTTCTAAAGGCCTCGTCACGCGTCATATCTGAAGCAACTAACTCAAGCTCCAATACCGCCAACTTCGTGTAAGAAGTTACAGGTAGCTCAGTGACCTCAATGATGTGGAAACCATATTCTGTTTCTACCAAATTAGGAAGTAGACCTTTAGAATTGGCTGCATAAGTGGCATTTGCAAAAGCCTCCACAAAGTCTGCTTTTGCAAACCAGCCTAGATCTCCGCCGTTTTGTGCGGAACCATCCTGACCATATTGTTTGGCAGCATCTACGAAGTTGCCAGTAGTTTTGATTTCAGCAAGGACAGTTTCAGCTTGTGTTTTTACAGCCGCTTTTCCTGCCTCATCCATGCCTTCAGTTCCAAACAGAATGTGGGATGCTCTCATTTTTGGAGTGCCTTCGTACTGGTCAGCTACCTTGTAAGACACATAAGAAGAATTCGCAGTAATAAATGGACCGTAAGTTTCTCCTTTTACAAAAAGAGGAACATTGGTTGTTAACGAAACTGGCAACTGATCACCAGGAGCATAGGTCTGGAAAGGCTGCTGAATCTCTGAATTTTTGCTTACATAAGCAGAGTCTTCTACCGAAGTCTTCAATGCTGCAGTTAGTTCGGTAATTCTAGAAATCACAGCTGCAGAATCTTCTCCGCTAGGCTGAATGCTAAAGGAAACGTATTCTAGGTTAGCGGAATTACCCACTTTAAACTTCTCTTGATTTTTGGCTAGGTAATCTGCTAACTCAGAGTCTTGGATTTTAATATCTCCATCAGGAATAACGTAGTAGGGAAGGAAAAGCACAGAAGCATCCGCAATGGTATTGGCTGACTTGTGCTCCAACTTTGCCTCAGCTGTAGTGGCATATTCTGTGGTCGCAAGCAAATTGTCGTACTTCACACGGTTTCTTGCCTGAGCAAATAATTTTTCCTGCTGCGCCCAAGCTGCTTGCTGTGCTGGATCTGCAGTTTCAAGAGATTGCAAAAAGGTAATAAGTTGTGTCTTGTCAAACTCACCAGTTTGTGGATTCACCAATTGAGCACGAAGTTCAGGCACAATGTTTTTGCCTTGAACCATGTCAATTAGCTCTTGGCTAGACACGGTTAATCCCAACTTGTCGTATTCCTCTTCAAACACGCGCTCTACAATCAGGGCTTGCCAAGCTTGATCGCGTACAGATACCATCTCTGCTTCTGCAGGGATTCTGCCAGTTCGCTGCTGAAAAGAAGCCTTGAACTCTTCCACTTTGAGAGAAAATTCTTCAAGGGTAATTTCTTCCCCTGCAATTTCCCCTACGATGTTTTGGTTGGTATTGAGAAGGGAAGAATTAGGGCTTAATAAATCCCCACCCAAAAGAAATAAAATTAACCCGCCAGCAATTACGCCGATTGCGAGACCTGTTCGTTGTCTAATTTGCTTAATTAACGCCATGGTTGCTACTTCGCTTTATTTAAAGTGGTGCAAAATAAGATGTTTCAGGGGGAAATTCAAAATTTCAGCCCCAACAATGTCTAGTCCTAGAAATTATCTGAGTCGCTGATTTTCAGACGAACAGTTTCAATTCGATGTGCTTGCTTGGATACAATGGTAAAGGTAAACCTCCCGTAGGTGATGGTTTCGCCTATATTGGGCAGATTTTCGGTTTGGGAAAGGATAAATCCTGATAGCGTTTCGAAATCCCCTTCCGGTAAATTCCACACATATTTCTCATTGAGGTAATCAATTTCTAATCGGGCACTGAGCAAAAATTCCAGTTCACCTATTAATTGTTCGGTAAGTGCCTCGTTATCGTACTCGTCTTCAATCTCTCCAAAAATCTCTTCAATGATATCTTCCATGGAGATGAGACCACTAGTTCCACCAAATTCATCAACCACCAAAGCAAGGCTTTTCCGCTCCTGTATAAATTGGATAAGCAGTTCATTTGCTAAGGCAGATTCAGGAGAAATGATGATGGGAGTAAGAATATCCTCGATGGATTTGGGCTTTTTGAATAACTCCAACTGATGGCAATAGCCAATCACTTCATCTATGGAATCTCGGTAGACCACTACCTTGGAATGCCCACTTTCTTCAAATACTTGTTTCAAATCTTCAATGCTATCTGTCACCTCTACCGCTACAATATCGGTTCGGGGAATCATGCACTCCCGAACGCGCACGGTCTTAAATTCAATGGCGTTATCAAAAATTTTGGTATCCACCTCCACCTTACCCGAATTCCGGTTTTGACCCATTTGATCCTTAATGAAGGAATTGAGGTCGGTGATCGTAAACACTGGCTTTTCCTCGTTGTATTCCAAGCGTAATATCTTCGTTATAAACCCCTTGGACAAGGCCACAACCAACCATACGATGGGATACATGACCGAATAAATAATCAAGAAGGGTAAGGCAAAAAAAGTAAGCATGCGGTTGGGGTTCAGCACGAACAGACTTTTTGGTAAAAATTCCCCAGTAATCAGAACCAAAAGAGTGGACAAAACGATTTGAGAAATCAAAATTACCGCTTCCTTGTTGAAGGACTCTGGAAATAAATTTCGCAAAGGTTGTTCCAACAAATAGACCATGAAAGTCCCGAACAACACCAGCATGATCGTATTTCCAATCAGCGTGGTTCCGATGAACTGACCTGGCTTAGCCAAAAATTTACTCAGTATTTTTCCGCTCCACATCCCTTGCTTCTTTTGAAGCTCAATCTGAAGTTTATTGGCAGAGATGTAAGCGATTTCAATACCTGAAAAAAACGCAGAAAAAATCAACGCAATCACTACATATACCACGTAGTTGTCCATGATTACCGCTTTTTGAGGGGCTTCTTACTGTTCACTGGCTTTTTTGTCTCAGATTTAATGCTTTCCCGAGCCTTATTTCTGCGCAACTGACACCAGAACAAGAGGCCCACTGCAAACATGAATAGGGAGTAGGAAAAACCAATCCCATTCACCATTGTTTGATGAATTCCCACCACTGTGAGTGCAAGGGCAACAGAAAAAAGGATTGCGTCTAGTAACTTCATAGTCCTTCCCCAGGTAAAAGTGTTCGGCTATCCCTCACTTTTTTTAGTTTGTAAGTCGAAAACCCATCATCAGCTTCCATGCCTGTTCCATTGAAGAGGGTTTGTCGCTCTTGGATAGTCACAAATTTCTCAGTGTATATTTTTCGTTCAGCCTGGTTCCAAAACAATTCTTCTGTTTGCAACCGTTGATCCTTAGGCAAATTTTTCACTTGTACATTTCCTTCCCCCTTGTAGAGGTTTTGATCTCGGAGGAAGTATCCCTTATCAGCACGCATGGTAGTCTCCAGTTGTCCTCCCAAATTGAAAAACTGGATGTCAATACCCTCTGGAAACTCCAAATCTCCATTGGCAAACTCCAATTGCTTAGGAGCGGTAATCTCCGAACGAAGTACAGCTGAATCGCTGTGTAAAATATGAATGTTTTGAGCGGAATTTACGGGCCCTTCGTAAACCTCCAATGACTCAGGGTCTACCCCCTCTCGGCAAGAAAATAGGAAGACTACTAGTGAAAAAGAAAAAAGAAAACCTCGGTTCATCACCTGCAAAGATAATAGGAAAGTTGACGTGAATAAAACGAATAAAGGCAGCCCGGGGGCTGCCTTTAGACCAAATAGTAGCTATAGAATTAGTCTCTTGTAGAAAGGGAGACGGTTTCCCCAACCCAGCAACCAGTACTTATAGAAGAGCCAAGAGAAAGGCCTTCTGTGAAGAGCTCTTCCTTAGATGGGAATCGTGCTCTTGCACTACCCATTCCTCTAGAGTCTCCTGCTTTCTGGTAGGCATTGTAAGCTGCAATAAAGACTGAATAATCTTTTGCACGGCTTTCACCACCTCTACAATCGTTGTAAGCAGACATGTACAAATCACCAATTAACCCGTAGGCAGAAGAAGACAATTCTGAGTCAAGACCAGCTGCCTCACGAGCGGCAGTTCTTGCTGCAGATTTCTTACCTGCTCTTGCATAGATTTTGGCCAATTCCATCATTGTCTCACCTTTTTCCTTAGGTGTAGTGGCCAAAGTCATGGCCTTTTCAAACACAGGCTCTGCCTTATCAAAGTCGTTTGCAGACATGTAAAGCATTCCTCTTACCTGTGAAGTCTTGAAAGTTGGCGCTTTGGAATCTTTAAATTCTAACGCTGCCAAGAAGGCTTTGGTCGAGATACACTTGTACTGCAAGGAGTAGGTAAAGATTTGCTCTGCAAGCTCTTCGTTGGTTGGATCCGCCGCCAACTTTGGACCTAAGGTATTTTCAATAAAGTCGCAATCAATCAACTTCATTTTAACCAAGAGGGTCTCTAGTGTAGACTTGGAATCGGTCACATCCTTGCCAGCAGCAGCAGCAGCATCCAAAAGCTTGTTGGACTTATCGAAGATAGTCAATACTTGCTCTGGGCTGTAGGCCTTATTCAAGGAGTAGTTTCTCTCAACCAAATCGAAATACATAGGAACAAATTGGAAGTTTAGCGATCCTTTCAATTCCACAGCTTTCTCAAAATCAGCGATTACCGCAGGGATTTTGGAGTTATCCGCTTTGTAAAACAAATACCCATAATAAGCTTTGGTCTCGATCCATTTTACAGGATTGTTGTAAATTTCACCTCTTTTGTTGTAGATGGCCATCACACTATCTTGGTATACTCGCTTCTGCGCGGCATCTGCAGTTTTATCGGCAGCACCTTTGTATACAGTCACCCCTTGGATGTAGATGGACTCATTCAAATTTGGTACATTCACCAACAGCCAACTCAACGGCTTGGTTGCTTCCACAAATTGCTCTGCCTTCATGTAATCGAAGTAGGCAGCATTGAACTCACGGGCCTTTGCTTCCTGAGCAGGATCAGCAGGCCAGTTCCAGCCATCTTGAGCGTGGGCGATACCAGCAAGGAGCAGGGCTCCGAAGACAAGTAGGGTTGATTTAATTTTCATAATCGTCCAGGTTTAATCAGTTATTGACTCTAGATAAATCCCTTTTGGGGTTATAATTGTTTAACTTTTTTTATTCAAAAACTCGTTTGTAGAACCAGCTATTGTCGTTGAGCGAAAAGCCTAGAGTGAAATTCACATAGGCTTCACGAATCAATCCATTATCCACCGTTCCTCTTCTTCCCACCTTCATTGCCATGTTCACCAATGAAAGGTTGTTTACAGGAATTGAAGTACCAAAGTTGATGCCAATATCATTGATAGTGGTCTGATTTATAAAATAAGGTGTTCGCATCCATTCCAAGCCCATGCGGTAGGTTGACCGATTCAACAACTTGTCAAAATCGGTAAAATCCGGAACGAATTGGATTCCAAGCCCAACTTTTTGGGCTGATTGTAGGCTTAGTGATTCTCCAAAGAAGTTTCTGTATTTAGAGAAATCTTGCATTTGACCCTCTAAGCCAATCACGAATTTATTATTTTTCTCATAACTCACCCCAAATCCGTAGCGACTTGGCAAGTAAATATTTCCTTTTTCGTTGTTTGCGATCAGATCCCCATCTGTTTTGGGACTGCTAGCTTGACCAATTGGAGCCAATTTTGCAAAGGCTGTTCCATTAACGTCCCCAAATGTCTGATAAATGGCGCCTAAGTGGAGATTACTTTTTTCTGAGGTCTTAAAAAAGTAGTGGGCTCCTAGCTTGAGCGCTACATCGGATACGCTTACCCGCTCGTAATACTCAGATGCTCTACCTACTTCTACTCCCTTTTGATCAAATACAATCAATTGATTGGATCGGATGGAGGATCCAAACAAGTAGGAGCCATGCACCCCGATGCTTAAATTCTTGGCTAACAAGTAACCGAAATTCACGTAAGCCTCTGAAATACCCCCATCTCCTTCTAGATTATTGTTGGCAATCAAAGGTGAGTTTGCAATGGGACTATCCACTTTTAGGCGGTAATTGATACTTGAAATCTGTCCCAAACCCATACCAGCAGTGAATTTACCAGTCTTGACAGGAAGAGATAATGCGATGTAGGACAGTCCACCCCCATCTACTAAGGAGCTTTCGGTATCGTTGGCCACCGAGATTCGCTTGTAATTGAGGGAGGCTTGAAAATTAAAAATGGTATTGCGGGTGGTCAAAGCAGGATTGACAGTGTTCGCTCCCCAGCCTGTTCCAAAGCTGATCCCAAGGCCACCCATGCCTTGGTTTTGAACTTGACCTCCATAGTTAAATTCTCCTATGCCCAAAGCACTGTAGGTGGAGGAACTATTTTGACCGAAGCCTTCTGAAATTAGTAATAGGGTGCTGAGCACACCCAACGCTAGTTTACGCAACATGGTGGTTTAGAATACAATTTAGTCCAATGAGCACTAAATTTGGGACTACAAATATGTGGTCTTTTGCCAATGAATCAAAAGATTCTGCATCCCCACCACATAGATAAATAGATATTTCGGGAAAATTAACGCGATAGGCCTCAATAAATCCCTTCAATTCAAAATTTAAACCGGCCCACACCCCAATTTTCAAGCAAGAATCTGTAGAAGTTCCCAATAAGGAACCCGGGGCAGATCCTAGTTCAATTTCCGGAAGACTTGCCGTAAAGACATGCATGGCTTTTGCCCGCATTTTTAGTCCCGGGCTAATTGCCCCTCCGCGGTACACCCCTTTTTGGTCAACCAAGTCATAAGTCACACAGGTTCCCAAATCAATCGCCAAGGCCGCTTTTCGAGAAGCAAGGTGCCAGGCCCCTAGGGCTGCTGCCAAGCGATCCAAACCCAAGCTAGCAGGGGTATCGTAGCCATTGACCAAAGGGATGGGGGTACTTGCGTTCAAAAATTCAACAGGAAAAGGAAGCTTGGTTTCCAATTCTGCTTTTGGAAATCTCACCGAGCTGACCATGCATTTTTGAAAGGTCAAACCAGACCAAACGGCGACTCCTTGCTCCAAATCATCGAAAACTGATTCATCAAGGAGTTCATCACCAGCAAATAGTGCCGACTTGATGCGGGAATTTCCAATGTCGATGACCAGATTTTTCATTTCTGGGGTAAATTAGGCATTAATAAAAAGACGATATTTAGGAGTCGCTAAATTCGAGTGGATTCTTGCGCAGACTTAACAATCTTTAACCCATGCACCCAGAACGATACACCTTGATCGGACTCATGTCAGGTACCTCCGGAGATGGATTGGATTTGGCCCAATGCCATTTTGAGTACCAACAGGGGAAGTGGAGTTATGAAATCCTCCAAGCAGAAACTCGCCCCTTTCCGATTGAACTTGGCTCTGCCCTAGCCTCTAGCCACCTACTTTCGGGATTAGATCTAGCACAGCTAGATGTAAACTTTGGCAAATGGATGGGGGAGCAAGTGAAAAATTTCTGCCTCCAGCACCAGGTCAAACCCATGGCTGTGGCCTCGCATGGACATACCGTATTTCACCAACCTGAAAAAGGACTGAGTTTACAGATTGGAAATGGCTGGGCCTTGCACCAAGCCTCTGGAGAAACGGTAATCGCTGATTTTCGGATGCTCGATGTGCAATTAGGTGGTCAAGGTGCGCCCCTGGTCCCTATTGGAGACCGGCTTCTTTTTCCTCAACTAGATTTTTGCATCAACCTGGGAGGTATTTCCAACCTTTCCCTTGAAAAAAATGGACAGCGCATCGCGTTTGATTGCAGCCCCTTCAACCTCCTGCTCAACCGAGAGGCACAGAAATTGGGGAGTTCTTACGATCAGGATGGAATATGGGCTCGGGAAGGAAGTTTAGATCCGACACTCCTAACCCAATTAAATGCGATTCCATTTTATGCAGTCTCAGGAGCGAAGTCTCTGGGTAGAGAATCCATCGATCAGTTCTTCCTTCCTCTTTTGGATCAAAGCGGGCTTTCGCCCAAGGATTGTTTAAGCACTTTAGTAGAGCATTTTGCGATTCAAATCGCTGCAGTCATCCGCACGCATGCCACAAAAGCCGCCCCGAGTGTCTTGCTTACGGGTGGAGGGGCCTACAATCGTTATTTTGTAGAGCGCTTGGATCATCATTTAAATAAAAATTGGGCGCAGGTGGAGGCAAGTAAGGAGCTCATTGAATTTAAGGAGGCCTTAATCTTTGCATTTTTGGGGGTACTCAAGTTGCGTGGGGAAGCGAATGCGCTGGCTTCCGTGACAGGCGCAAGTCGAGATTCTTCAGGCGGAGCCATCTATGGTTAAAAATTTGAAACTCGCCAGTAAAAGTCAGGATGGACTGGGAAATATTTTTCTATTTTTGGGCTGAATTATAAACCCAAAGAACAATGCTTGACTTGCTCAAAAAGTTTGAGAATAAATCCCCAGAAATTGTTTTTGAATGGAAAGATAGCGAAACCGAGGCCGAAGGCTGGGTCGTGATCAATTCCTTACGTGGAGGCGCTGCTGGAGGGGGTACCCGCATGCGCAAAGGCTTGGATAAGCGAGAGGTCGAGTCACTTGCCAAGACCATGGAAGTGAAGTTTACCGTATCTGGACCTGCCATCGGAGGCGCCAAATCTGGGATCAACTTTGACCCCGCAGATCCCAGAAAAGCAGGAGTAATGCAGCGCTGGTATAAAGCGGTAATGCCACTCCTTAAAAATTACTACGGCACAGGTGGAGACCTGAATATCGATGAAATCCATGAAGTGATCCCCATCACCGAATCTTATGGGCTTTGGCATCCGCAAGAAGGGATTGTGAATGGACACTTTCAGGCCAATGAACCTCAAAAAATCAGAAAAATTGGGCAGCTCCGTCAAGGGGTGTCCAAGGTGCTTGAAGATCCCAAATTCACGCCCAATGGAACTAAGAAATACACCGTAGCAGACATGATCACGGGCTATGGGGTCGCAGAAGCCGTAAAGCATTACTATGCGCTTTGGGGAGGTCAACTCGCTGGAAAGCGGGCAGTCATCCAAGGTTGGGGCAATGTAGGCGCGGCAGCAGCCTGCTTTTTGGCGGTAGAAGGGGTGAAAATCGTGGGGATTATTGACCGAATGGGAGGACTGATCCGAGAGGAAGGGTTCAGTTTGGATGAAATCCGTGAACTATTTTTAAAGCGAGAAGGCAACCAACTCATCGCGAATGGTCTGCTTCCTTTTGAGGAAGTAAATGCCCGGATTTGGGATTTGAAAAGTGAGATTTTTATTCCTGCAGCTGCTTCTAGACTAATTACCCAAGAGCAGGTGGTGCGCATGGTAGCGGCGGGCTTGGAGGTAATTTCCTGCGGCGCAAATGTTCCCTTTGCAGACCCAGAAATTTTCGTGGGCCCTACTGGGCTGTGGGCGGATGAGCAGGTAGCTGTGATTCCGGATTTCATCGCCAACTGCGGTATGGCTCGGGTATTTGCCTACTTAATGAGTGAAGGCGCAGAGGTAACCGACCAGGCGATTTTTGCCGATGTGAGCAGCTCCATCCTGAAAGCATTACAAGATGCACATGCCAAAAATCAAGGCAGCACAAAAATCTCCCAAACCTCCTATGAAATAGCTCTAGCGCAGCTCATGTAAAAAATAGGAGTTGTAGCAATCGGAACGAATATTTTGAGCTCCAGTTCAATTCAAGTTCTTGAGAACCCTCTTTTTCTTTTCAGAAAATTTTCCTCCAATCGATAGTATTGAGGTAAATTCTTCGCATTTGGTTAGGAAAATTAGCATTTTGAGACTAGAATCGCTTATTAGAAAGATTCAACCCCTAGATTAAACCTAATTCATCACCAAAAAACCCAGAAAAATGGAGTTATTAATTATCATCATCTTTGTGGTCGGCTACCTAGCCATCGCGCTAGAGCACCCCATCAAGATCAACAAAACTGCATCCGCTTTGCTGACTGCAGTGATTTGTTGGACCATTTTTACCGTTTCAGGATCTCCAGAAACCTTATTAACAAGTGAGCGTTACCTTCATTTTATCCATGAACTTGGAGAAAAGGCAGCTACCTTAAGTGCAGGAGAATTGCACCTGGAATATGTGGTAGAACAACTGGGTCACCACCTCAATGAAATTGCGCAAATCCTATTCTTCTTGATGGGAGCAATGACCATTGTGGAATTGGTAGACGCACACCATGGCTTCAAATTCATCACGGATCGTATCAAAACTAAGAATCCAATTGCCCTCCTTTGGGTAGTTTGTATTGTTGCCTTCTTCTTATCCTCCGTTTTAGACAACCTGACCACTACCATCGTGATGGTTTCCTTGGTCCGTAAATTGATTCCAGATAAGGAAATGCGCCTGTTCTTTGCAGGGATGATTGTCATCGCTGCCAATGCAGGTGGAGCCTGGTCTCCAATCGGGGACGTGACGACGACCATGCTTTGGATTGGTGGACAGATTTCTGCTGCTGCGATCATGAAAAGCCTTTTTATCCCAAGCATTGTGTGTACGCTAGTTCCTTTGATTTTCCTCACCTTCACCATGAAGGGAAATTTGGGCGAATTCAAGGAAGAAGCCGAAACTTCTACCGCTTCAGTCAAAACTGGTAACCTGATGCTAATCCTTGGTCTAGGAGCCTTAATCTCCGTTCCTATCTTTAAAACAGTGACCCACCTACCTCCTTACATGGGTATGCTACTTGGATTAGGTATTCTTTGGGTGGTTTCAGAATTGATTAATCCAGATATGGATGAGGCGGAGCGAAAAAATTACACAGCTACTCATGCCTTGGCTAAAATCGACATGCCAAGCGTCCTGTTCTTCTTGGGCATTTTGCTTGCGGTAGGCGCACTTCAGTCTATGGGTACCTTGGCCAACTTTGCTGGGTACCTCAGTACGACCTTTGGCGATAATCGCATCATCATCACCCTTATCGGTCTCTTGTCTGCTATCGTGGATAACGTGCCTTTGGTGGCTGCCAGCATGGGGATGTATAGCTTGGAAATGTATCCAATGGATGACTTCATCTGGATTTACCTCGCCTATTGTGCAGGTACAGGAGGAAGTATTCTGATCATTGGTTCTGCTGCAGGTGTAGCTGCCATGGGTATGGAAAAGATCGAATTTGGCTGGTACTTGAAGCGCATCTCATTCCTTGCAGCACTCGGCTATTTTGCTGGAGCAGGGGTATACTTGCTTATGTCACAGCTTTAAGCATCAATTACACTTACACGAAAAAGGGAGGCTAAGCCTCCCTTTTTTTATGCTTTAGTATTCCTGCTTACGGAAACAGGTATCCAGATGGTCGTTGATCAGTCCGGTAGCTTGCAGATGGGCATAGAGCACCGTACTCCCCAAAAATTTAAATCCTCGTTTCTTCATGTCTTTGGCTAGCAAATCAGACTCTGGAGAAGTGGCAGGATAGGGAGCTCCAGGGACGATGGAATTACGGATGGGCTTGCCTCCCACAAATCCCCAGATGTAATTGGTGAAGGTGCCAAATTCCTGTTGCACCTCCTGAAAGCGTTGGGCATTGTTGATGGCTGCACGAATCTTCATCCCATTGCGAACAATCCCTTTGTCTTGAAGCAATTCTTGTACGTAGGATTCAGGAAAAAGGGCCACTTGCTTGTAGTCAAAGTCTGCAAAGGCCTTACGGTAACCGGCACGCTTTCGAAGAATAGTAGCCCAGCTGAGCCCAGCTTGCGCACTTTCCAATACTAGAAATTCAAAGTGGATGTGATCATCATAGACCGGCACGCCCCACTCTTCATCGTGGTAGGTGATGTATTCGGGAAAACCCAAACACCAGGGGCATCGTGATTTTTGCAAAGTATCCATGGGCCAAACCTCCACATTTTAGGGGCAACAAGCAAGTGAGAGATGCGAGAAGGGATTTTTCACCCTGAATCAAAAAATTAGAATTCGCTGCCTATCGTGGGCTATTCCAAATACTCCAAGCAGCCTCTGCTTGCAATTCGAGCATGTCTTGCCCATTTTTTGCTTTTCCCCCTCGATCCATGCACTCCTGCATCAGCCGAGTAATGGGAGGATTGTAGACCAGGTCGTAGACAAGATGGCTTTCATTCAGCTGCTCCAGGGGCAATTCTGGCATCCCTTCTACTTTAGGAAAAGTACCCAATGGGGTGGTATTAATTACTAAGGGATGTCTTTCCAACCAGGCCTTATTCTCGGAAAGATCTTGATAAGTAAGCTGCCCTTCTTGCTTGGATCTTGAAACAATCCGATAGGAAACCCCTAAGTCGCAGAGTGCTTGCTGTACCGCCTTGGAAGCGCCCCCTGTGCCTAGAACCAAAGCGGATGGGATGGCATCCCCTAGCCAGGCTTGCAGGGATTGCTTGAAGCCAAGGTAATCCGTGTTAAAGCCTACCTTTTTCCCATCACGGATACGGATGCAATTCACGGCACCAATCCGTTCGCAGGCTGGATCTAGCGCATCCAGGTAGGGGATTATTTGTTCCTTGTAGGGGATGGTTACTGAAAGCCCTTCCAATTCCTTTTCTTGCTGAATAAGGGCGGTAAAGTCGGCTACCTGTGGAAATTCATACAGTTCAAACTGGCAATCACTTCGTCCTTCTCGTGCAAACTTTTCTGTAAAGTACTTTTTAGAAAAAGAATGCCCTAGAGGGAAGCCGATCAAGCCAAATTTTCTCACGCTTGCTGCAACTTACTAGCCAACCATTCAATGAATAGGACCAATCCAATGCCAAAAAAGAACGCACCGATGGCCCATCCCAGTTGAGGATCGAGACCCACTTGGGCTAAATACTCACCAGGAAGAATGTTTTCGGTAAGAAAAGGGACCTCTTTTCCGCTTGAGGAAGTTCTCCAAGAAGTGACCTGTTTCCAAGGCCACAATTCATTCACAGACCCCAGCATAAATCCAGAAAGCAAGCCAATCGTGGCGGCATGAAAGCGGCGCAACAAGAAGGCAACCACTCTACTGAAGGAGAGAATCCCCACGAGACAGCCAGAGGCAAATAGGGCTAAAGTAATAAAGTCTTTATCCAGCACTGCCTGAAGGATGCGCTCGTATTGTCCTAGAATCAACAACACAAAGCTCCCACTGATTCCTGGCAAAATCATCGCACAAATCGCGATAGCTCCCGCCACAAAAGTAAACCAATAGTCATTCGGAGTAGTGGTTGGAGGCAAGTTGGTCACCCACCAAGCAAAGGCAGTACCTATTGCAATGGAAACAATGACAACCAAATTCCATTTTTTGATTTCTTTTAAAATCAAAAAGGCACTCACCAAAATCAGTCCACTAAAGAAAGACCATAAAGGAATGGGATGCTCATCCATCAAGTAGGTAATCACGCGAGAAAGGGCGAAAATGCTAGTCATAATGCCAAGCACTAAACTGAGCAAGAAGTTTCCATTCAATCGGAGATAGAATTCCTTGATTTGGAAGGATTTCAATAGCTTCAAATTGTCTAGATTAAAGGCATTGATGCTATCCAACAGCTCTTGATAAATTCCAGCAATCAGTGCGATCGATCCTCCAGATACTCCGGGAACAATATCTGCTGCGCCCATCGCAAGACCCTTGAGGTAAGTTAATCCGTATTTGTTGAGTTGGTTCATTGGTAAAAAGAAAGGCTGAGAGAAGAATCGATCAGCCTTTATGGGTTAGGGTGGTTTTAAATCTTAATTTCTCCTAGAAAGTGGTCAAAGGTATCGCCTCGAAGGCCCAATCGGATGGTCTCCAAAGGAATTACTTCTGAAGGACTGATATTTCCTAGGTTTACATTGGCTCCAAGCAATTTGATAAACCACACTTGCTGTGATTTTTGGGGTGCCTCCCAGATAATTTTATCTTCCGGTACTTGCGTCAAAATCTCTTCCACAAGTCCTTGGCGTACTTCACCAGAATCACGAAAGAGACCTACATTTCCTCCTTCACGAGCTTCTCCAATCACCTTCCAAGCACCTGCGCTCAGTTCCGTTTGCATCTGCTCGATCCACTTGTAGGGAGGAATGATCTTCGCAGCATCCTTGGATCCTACTTCAGAAAGGACCGTCACTTGCTTGGCAAGCTCGTGGATGAATTCGCATTTTTTATCGTGGTTGAGGGAAATAGACCCATCCGATACCTCTGCATAGCGAAGTCCAAAGGTGTCCAAAACTCTCCGGTAGTCGTCAAATTGTCCACGTACAATAAAGGCCTCAAACAAGGTTCCTCCAAAATACACTGGGATTCCGGCTTCCTGATAGACCGCAATTTTTTCTTTCAAGCGCTTAGTCACGTAGGAAGTGGCCCAGCCAAACTTCACAATATCTACAAAGTCGGCGCAGCTGTCCACAAAGTCTTCTGTTTCCCGTAGGCTAAGACCCTTGTCCATGGCCATGGTAAATCCCGTGTTACGAGGCTTTTCAGTCCGTACAGGGAGATTCTTCAGCACGTAATTCATTTGCTAGGTTTTAAGGTGTTGAGCGGGGATTTTCATCCCGAAACTGGGCAATGATCTTGTAGACGGCCTTTTGCTTTTGCAATTCTGGCATCAACTCATACAGGATCGTATGCCTATCAAAGTCCAAAGTTAATGCATTTTCCAAATATGTGAAGGCTTCCTTGTATTTCCCCATTTTGACCAAGTAGACCACCAGGCGGTAGTACAGCTCAGCCTCCTCGGGCAATTCTTCGATCCCTTCACGGACTACATCGATGGCTTCTTCAAACCTATTTTGCTCAAAATAAATAATGGACAAGTTTACGTAGGCCTCCATAATCCCTGGCTCCAGGTTGATGGCCTCTTCGTAGGCATCGGAACTAGCCTGCATGTTGCCCAGGTTAAATTCCGCATCGGCCAAGCCTACCCAGTAGTTGGCATTGTCCTTGTTGAGGTGGATGGCTTTCTTGAAATAATGGATGGCTTCAAAAAATTTCTCTTTTTTCAACATGCACATCCCCAAGCCAAACCAAGCATCGTCGTATTCCTCATCCAGTTTGGCGGACTTTTTAAAGTATTTAAATGCCTCGTCCACCTTTCCCAACTTCTCGTAGGCGGCACCCATGTAGCAGCAGTTTTCTGCATTGGCTCCCTCGCAGTTGATCGTATTTTGGTAGGCTTCTAAGGCTCCTTCAAAATCCTGGGTATTCATCAGGGAATTCCCCATGTTAAAATAGGCCGAGGCAAAAGCATCGTCAATAATCAATGCATATTCGTAGGCTTTGATCGACTCCTCAAATCGACCCAAGCGATTGTATACTACGCCCAGGTTGTACCAAGCACCAGCTGAATAAGGATCTTGGTCGATAAATTCCTGGTAAAAGTCCAAAATCTCGTCAAATGACCCCTCTTCTTCGGTGATCATGGCCAACTGGAACAAGGCGTCCTCGTGGTTGATTCGATTCTTTACCGCCTCTTTGAAGTAAAAACTTGCCTTGCTGTTGTCTCCTTTGGCACGAAACAAGTTGCCCAAGGAATAATACACCTCTGCCTTGTCCTCTGCCATGGGCAGGTAATTTTCGAGCAAGTCGATTCCCTCTTGAAAATTGCCCGCCAAAATCTGGGCATTGGCTAAGGCCAATACAATGTCTTCGTTGTTGGGAGAAAGGTTGTTGAGCTGCTCCAAAATCTCCAATCCCTCATCCAACTCATCGTTGAAAATAAGGCACTGAGCTTTCTGGAGACGGATTTCCACAGAAAAGGGAAACTTTTCCAAGGCATATTCTGAAGCACGAAGTGCCTTTAAAAATTTTTGCTGGTCAAAGTAAAATCGGATGATGTCCTCCAATTCCTCCTCTTCGAAATACAGGTCCATGTTGGACTTTAGGGAGTCCTCAAATCGCTCAACGAGTTTTTTGTCTTCTTCCCAGTCGTGGTCGTGATCTCCGGTCATTCGGTCGTGCTAAGATTGTTTTAAGATACCAAAATTTTGGTTTTCCTAAAATCTTAAGGTGATTTTTTCCTGTTTTTAAGGTCCTTCAAAAATTCAATTTTTTTGAAAGCCGAACTACTTCAACGCTGCCCGCAGAAAATAAGTTTATTCCAGCGTTTTTGCCCAGTTCAAGGTGTCCTGCAGTTCTCGGTAGCGGAACTGTAGGTAGCGCTCCACCTTTTGGTTGCTGTAACGCGTTTTACGCTGTGCATTTCGTGCCACGGAAGCGGTCATCGGCAAGTTCTTTCCTACCATCCGGGCAAGCATTTTTAAGATAGGGAAGCCCCAAGAAATCAACCCGTTGGGCAAACTCTTTTTCGGTACGGATCCCCCAAATGCCTGAGCAGCCTGCTGAAAAAATGCCTGGTAGGGAATGCTTTCCTTAGACAGTACAAATCGCTCGCCCCAAGCATCCTTTTCTACCAGTGCTCGCGTAATCGCGGCAACATCCCGCACATCGATGTAGTTGAGATTGCCGGCAGGGAAAAAGGGCGTGCTATTCAAGACCACCTGATACAGGGCTCCGCTACTGCGTGCATAGGCAAGTTTGCCCAAAACCACGGCTGGATTGACCACCAACACCTGAAGCCCTTCCTGTTCTCCTCGCCAAACTTCCAGTTCGGCCTGGTACTTGGAAAGTGCATAGGCAGTTTGGTCAGGCGCATCCACCCAAGTGGAGGTTTCATCGTATTCTTCTTGGTCCGGAACTTGGCCCAAGGCGGCTACCGAACTCACATAGACTAGTTTGGACAGCCCTGCTGTGATCATTGCATTGACCACATGGGCAGTGCCCTTCTGATTTACTTCAAAAAGAGATTTTTTATCCTGGGGTAAGAACGACACTTTCCCCGCCGCATGAATCACTAGATCCATCCCTTCCAGGGCTTCCAGTAAGGAGTTGAAGTCTAAAACATCGCCTTCATGCCAGTGAATGGACAGGTCCTGAAGACCCAAAGCAGACAGGTCAGAACCTTCCCGCTTGAGCCCATGAATTGTTCCCAAGGAGCTGAAAGCCCTTGCCAGTTCACTGCCCACTAGTCCAGTAATTCCTGTGATGAGAATGTTCATGGTTGGTATTTCTAGGCATTAAATCGCCTAACGAATTTATAATCCTCCTTGGTTGGCTGCTACAAACTCCGCAAGGGTAGGCAATAGCATGTCTTTTTCAGAGACAATCGGCTCTGCTACTCCCCAATCAATTCCTAAGGCTGGATCGGACCAAAGGACTCCTCCTTCGGAAGCCTTGTGGTAGTACTTGGAGCACTTGTACACAAAAACTGCATCTTCCAAAACCGAAAATCCATGGCCAAAGCCTGCGGGAATGTAGAGAAGGTTGTTTTTCTCCGTATCCAAAATGGTGGTATACACCTGTCCAAAGTTGGCGGAGTCCTTTCGCAGATCCACGGCTACGTCCAATACTTTTCCAGAAATGACCCGAACCAACTTGGCCTGCGCATGTTCCCCGCGCTGAAAATGAATTCCCCGTACGGTTCCTTTTTGTGAAAAAGACTGGTTGTCCTGCACCCAAGATTCCTGAACCCCAACCTGCTCCAGCCAATCCCCACGAAAGGATTCAAAAAAATAACCCCTACTATCTGGAAAGACGCGGGGGAAAATCTCGAAGACACCAGGGAGGGAAGTTTGCTTAATTTCTGCCATTGGGGCGTTTTATTTTTGCTTTCGGGAGCAAAATAACCATACCCAAAGAGAGTATCCTAATCTAATCTAAGGAATTATGCTCAAATTTGGGGGAGCAATGCCGAGTCAGGCGACAACCGTCCCTTTCGAAGACATTACTCACGAGTTATACCCTACAGCCAGTCCATGAGTAAATTTTCCCGCAAACTCCAAAAACTACACGATACCGCCCCACGACAGGAAACAGCCGTGTTGGTCACCTTGGTGCGTCAGCATCAGCCCGAACTGGAAGTGGAGGAGCATCTGGATGAATTGGCCTTCTTGGCCGAGACACTGGGCGCGAAGACGGTGTACCGTTTTAAACAAAAAATGGACAAGCCGGACATCCGCACCTTTGTGGGAAAGGGAAAGCTGGAGGAGATCCAAACCTACATAGAGCACTTTGCGGTGGACATGGTCATCTTTGACGATGACTTGAGCCCCTCCCAGATGCGGAATTTGGAGAATGAACTTAAAATAAAAATTTACGATCGCTCACTCCTGATTCTGGATATTTTCTTGCAGCGTGCCCAGTCTGCACAAGCCAAAACTCAGGTGGAGCTGGCACGATTTCAATACCTCTTGCCCCGATTGACCAACATGTGGACTCACTTGGAGCGGCAGCGAGGAGGAACGGGCACACGAGGAGGATCAGGTGAAAAGGAAATTGAAACAGATAAGCGAGACATTCGCGCTAAAATCTCCCTCCTCAAGGAAAAGTTGCTAGAAATCGAGAAGCAAGGTGTCACCCAACGCAAAGGCCGAAAGGGAATTGTGCGCGTGGCCCTAGTCGGCTACACCAACGTGGGCAAGTCCACCTTGATGAACCTGATCACCAAAACCGACATCCTCGCCGAAAACAAACTCTTTGCTACCGTGGATGCTACGGTGCGGAAAGTAGTTCTCGAAAACATTCCTTTTTTGCTTTCCGATACGGTAGGATTTATCCGCAAATTGCCCACCCACCTGATCGAATCCTTCAAGTCCACCCTCGATGAAATCCGGGAAGCAGACCTGTTGGTGCATGTGGTCGACTTGTCACACCATGCATTTGAAGACCATATTCAGGTAGTCACCCAGACCCTTCAAGAAATCAAAGCAGGAGATAAGCCTGTTTTACTCGTTTTCAACAAGGTGGATATGGTCCAGCAAATGCCTTCCCAAGAGGAGCAGTTGCAAATCTCCGAGCACGAACTTCAGGAAACCCGCTACCTCGATTTCAAGGCACTGTCTGAGGCTTTTGAAAAGAAAAACGGAATCAGTCCTGTGTTTATGGCTGCTTCCTTGGGCCAAAATGTGGAGGGATTCCGCGAGGCGCTGGTGCAGGAAGTGAAAAAACAGCACCGCAAATTGTACCCACACTACTTGGAAGATCAGGTGGTGGACTGGGGATCTACCTGGGAAGAGGAGCAGTAAAACCTTCCTTAAAAGGCTACAATCAAGCCCCGGGAAGGGAGATTCCCTTCACCCGTCGATACAGATTCAAGGCATACTTATCGGTCATGCCTGAGATAAAATCGATCAGCGCACGGAGCAAGGGATAGGCATTTGATTCGGTTCCAAAACCTTTGAGTGGAAATTCCTCCGGAAGAAGTCTAAGCAGACTTTTGTCCTGTCCCGAAGCGCGCTCAGGCGCATAGCAGTGATGGTATAAAGCCTGGCTAAATACTTCAAGCAAGCCATTCAGCACTTGAAAACCCACCGCTTCTTTTTCCAATACGACCTGAGACCGGTAAATCTGCCGTACCGAACGTTGGGAGATCTCTGCCAAAGCCTTCGCAGATGGAATGATGTCCGTGAGCGCCTTGTCAAAATTTCCCTTGCGCATGCTCTCCTCATAGGTAACAAAGGCCTCCACCGTTTCTCGGATCAACTGACCTATTGCAAGGGCTCGTAGGGCACCCAGGTTTTGTGTTTGAGTTCGGTTCTTGAGTTTCTCTGGATCAAACTTCTCGCCCAAAATGGGTTTCAACAAGGAAATCGTATCCTCAAAAGTGACTAGGCCGAGTGTACAGCCGTCCTCCAAGTCAATGATGTTGTAGCAAATGTCGTCGGCAGCCTCCACCAAAAAAGCGAGGGGATGGCGCGCCCAGCAATCGTCCCCTACTTTTTCCAGGCCCAGTTCCTGAGCCATTTTCTCAAAATCTTGAAGTTGGTTGATGAAGAAGCCATACTTTTTTTGACTCTTTCGTGCCACATCCCGCTGTACAATCAAGCTGGGACGCGGGTATTTGGTAAAGGCTGCTAAAGTTGCATAGGTCAGTTTCAGTCCGTTTTGCTTGGATACCAACATTCGGAAGCCCTGCGCATTGCCTTCAAAATTGATCAGGTCAGCCCATTGGTCCTCGCGAACATGCTGCCTCCATACCGTGCCGAATGGGTGGAGCCTGAAAAAATCAGAGATCGCCTCTTCTCCTGCGTGGCCAAAGGGAGGATTGCCAATGTCATGGGTCAGCGCTGCCGCTGCCACGATGGACCCAATTCCTGCTGAGGTAATTCCTTTGGTGCTGAGTTTGGGGTATTTTTCAAGCAAGATCTCCCCTGCTGCTTTGCCAAGGGAGCGACCCACAGAGGATACTTCCAAACTGTGTGTCAGACGGGTGTGAACGAAGGCTTGCTCGGGAAGTGGGAAAACTTGGGTTTTATCTTGAAGATTTCGAAAGGGGGCAGAAAAAATAATGCGGTCGTAGTCTACTTCAAATTCAGAACGTGCTGTGTCAGTGCTTGTTCCTTTTGCTTGCTCTCCAAATCGCCCAAAGGCAAGTAATTTTTCCCAATTCATCATGCACAAAAGTACATCGAGCGCTAGAAATTTCGGGTGTCTGAAACAAAGAATCCTCTGGAATGCAGCAGATTTTTATCCTTGATCTAGTCAGATTGGGTCAAGGCAAACCCGTATTTGCGGAGAATGACAAGAATTGAGCTAAATTTGGCTCCATGAATTCCTCCCTTTTCATGCAACGTGCACTTGACCTCGCCGAACGAGGAAAAGGAGCCGTACGCCCCAACCCCTTGGTCGGATGCGTGCTCGTGAATGAGGGGAAAATCATTGGGGAAGGGTACCATGAACAGTATGGAGGCCCCCATGCAGAAGTCAATGCGATCGCCTCGGTCACGGACCCCAAATTACTCGCCGCTGCTACGGCTTATGTCAGTTTGGAGCCTTGCTCCCACTGGGGGAAAACTCCTCCTTGCGCCAATTTATTGGTCGAAAAAGGAATCAAATCGGTGGTCGTGGCCACCTTAGATCCCAACCCATTGGTAGCGGGAAAGGGAGTAAAGTTGCTTGAAGAGGCGGGCATATCCGTTCAAGTAGGCCTCTTAGAGCGAGAGGCAAGATGGCAAAACCGTCGGTTTTTTTGCCAGCAGGAAAAGCATCGACCTTACCTAATACTTAAATGGGCACAAACTCAGGATGGGTTTATTGCCAGGGAAAACTTTGACTCCAAATGGATCAGTTGTTCGCAAAGCAGGCAACTTGTCCACCAATGGAGGGCAGACGAGCAGGCCATCCTTGTGGGAAAAAATACAGCACTCCACGACAATCCTCGACTGAATGTACGGGACTGGACCGGATCCGATCCCATTCGGGTGGTGCTGGATTCCAAGTTGGAACTGCCTGCAGACCTGCATCTTTTTGATCAGCAGATCCCCACCCTTTGTTACAATCTCTTGAAAAGTGAAAAATTGACAAACCTGGAGTGGGTGCAGCTTCCCCAACTTTCCCCAGAGGCCTTGCTGGCGGATCTACATGCCCGTCAAATTCAAAGTGTCCTGATTGAAGGAGGAAGTCAAACCATCCATCAATTTTTGGCAGCGGGCCTTTGGGACGAAGCCCGCGTATTTACAGCTCCCATTGAATTTGAACGCGGTATTGCCGCTCCGAAACTTACACAAGCTCCTGCAGAATCGTATGCGGTAGGTGTGGATCAACTAGACATTTATTACCATGGCTGAAACCCTATTCCTTCCTCAAGCAGGAAGCAAAGAAGAAATTTACCAAGCGCTCCTCCCTCAAGTAGAGGCCCTGATTTCAGGTGAATCAGATTTAGTGGCCAACCTGGCCAACATTGCTGCTGCCCTTCGGGAAGCTTTTGGATTTTTTTGGGTGGGATTTTATGTGGTGCAAGGGCAGGAATTAGTGCTTGGCCCCTTTCAAGGCCCCATTGCCTGTACCCGAATTGCCTTCGGGCGGGGAGTCTGCGGAACTGCCTGGAAGGAAAAGAAAACGCAGTTGGTTCCCGATGTGGAGGCTTTTCCAGGACACATCGCCTGCAGTTCAGCATCCAAGTCCGAAATCGTTGTTCCTGCATTTCAGAACGGAGAAGTATTTCTCGTCTTGGATGTGGATAGCGATCGATTGGATGATTTTGATGCCGTAGACCAGCGCTACTTGGAGGACTTGATGGGAATGCTCGAAAAAATTAGAACTACCTAAGCACCTCGCCAACAAAGTTCTGAATCACCGCTAAGGTCTTTTCCTTTTCCTCCACCATTCCCAAATGCCCCACCCCTTCGAGTTCGATGTAGTGGGTAAAGGCTCCCTGCTGTGCACGGCTGGATTCAATTTTAACTGATCCATCCAAGGTGCCTGCTAGTAGCATCTTTGGGCCTGCAAACTGCTGGAGTACTTCCATCCGATCTTTCCGATCACGCATCGCCACGGTGTAGGCGAGTAAGCCCTCGAGACTGGAACGCTTCCCATCTTCAATGGCTTGTTCCATGGCTTCTGCTAGCTCGATTCGGCGGTGTTCGGGGAATAACTGGGGCACAAATGAGGTAACAAATTTGGCTGCCCCGTGCTTTTTCAAAAAGGTAAGTGTGCGGTTGCGCATCCCTATTTTCTCCAAATCGTCTCCAAAAGCGGTGGAATGAAGCAGACCGATGGCCTGGATACGATCCCCCATGCGCTCGAGTAGGGCCAAGGCCACATAGCCGCCCAGGGAATGACCCAAGACGATGGGGTTTTGAATTTGCAACTCCAGTAACCAGCCTTCTAGCTGCTCTGCCACTTCCTCTAGACTTTGGATGGGATGGGTAAGGGCTGAATCGCCAAATCCTGGTAGATCAGGGCAAATTACCCGGTAATGGGTAGACAAGGAATCGGCAAGGTAGCGCCACATCTCACCGGATTCACAAAAACCATGAAGAAAGAGGAGAGGTTGTCCTTGCCCTTTTTCAAAAAAATGCAGCATGGAATTGCTGGTTTTAGGCAAGTTGTTCTTGCTCGGTCATTGCCTTCACTGCATTGGCGATGCCCTGAGGATCGAATCCACAGTCGCGGTGCAGTTCCAGTTGCTCCCCGTGCTCGATAATGTCATCAGGAATACCCAAACGCTTCACTTGAGCCTGGTAGCCTTGGTCAACCATCCATTCAAGAACCGCAGATCCAAATCCTCCCATCAAGCAGCCATCTTCTACGGTGATTACTTTTTTGAAGGTGGAGAAGATTTCGTGCAATAACTTTTCATCCAAAGGCTTCACAAAGCGCATGTCGTAATGTGCCGGGTTCAAGCCTTCTTTGGCTAACATTTCGCAGGCCTCCACGGCATAGTTGCCAATATGTCCAAGCGTTAGGATGGCCACCTCTTCACCAGATTTGATGCATCTGCCTTGACCCACTGGAATCTCTTGGAAAGGTGTTTTCCAGTTGGGCATGACCCCATTTCCTCTTGGGTAACGAATGGAAAATGGTCCTCCATAGTTGGAGCCAGTGTACATCAGGTTGCGCAATTCTTCCTCATTCATCGGCGAAGAAACTACCAGGTTGGGAACGCAACGGAAATAAGCGATATCGTAAGCCCCGTGGTGGGTAGGACCGTCTGCACCGGCAAAGCCAGCACGATCCAAACAAAATACCACAGGCAAATTTTGAAGGCACACGTCATGGACCACTTGGTCGTAGGCGCGTTGCATAAAGGAAGAGTAGATGTTGCAGAAAGGAACTAGTCCTTGTGTAGCCATTCCCGCAGAGAAAGTAACCGCATGCTGCTCAGCAATGCCCACGTCAAAGGCACGATCCGGCATGGCCGCCATCATCAAGTTCATCGAAGAGCCCGATGGCATGGCAGGGGTTACCCCCATGATGCGCGCATCCTTTTCAGCAAGCTCGATCATTGTATGCCCAAAGACATCTTGGTATTTGGGAGGCTGCGGGCTGCTTGGAGTTTTTTTGTAAATCTCTCCAGTCAGCTTGTCAAAAGTCCCTGGAGCATGCCAGGTAGTTTTGTTTCCGCTTTCGGCTGGGCCATACCCCTTTCCTTTGACGGTAATGCAATGGAGGATTTTTGGTCCAGGAATATCCTTGAGGTCTCGTAGAATCTCAACCAAGTGATCCACATCGTGGCCATCTACAGGTCCAAAATAACGTAGGTTGAGGGATTCAAATAGGTTGCTTTGGTGAAGAACGGCCGACTTAATCGCCCCTTCCACCTTGGAAATAACTTCTTGTGCGCTGCTGCCAAACTTACTGAGCTTACCCAACACATTCCATACCTCGTCTTTCACCTTATTGTAGGTGTGAGAAGTAGTGATGTCTGTCAAGTAATCCTTCAAGGCGCCCACATTGGGGTCGATGGACATACAGTTGTCGTTGAGGATAATGAGCAAATTGGTCCCGCTCACTCCCGCATGGTTTAAGGCTTCAAAAGCCATTCCACCAGTCAGGGCTCCATCACCGATGACCGCTACATGTTGCAAGTCAGTCCCCTTGTATTTGGAGGCCATGGCCATGCCCAGCGCCGCAGAAATGGAGGTGCTGGAGTGACCTACGCCAAAAGTGTCAAATTCGCTTTCCTTACGCTTTGGAAACCCTGAAATGCCTCCATACACGCGATTGGTGTGGAATACATCCCTTCTTCCGGTCAAGATTTTATGCCCATAAGCTTGGTGCCCCACGTCCCATACCAACTGGTCTTCAGGAGTATTGAGCACGTAATGAAGTGCAACGGAAAGCTCAACCACACCCAAGCTCGCCCCAAAATGGCCGCCATACACCGATACATTATCGATGATAAATTGGCGAAGCTCCTGACTAATCTGAACTAAAGAATCTTTGGAAAAATTCTTCAAATCAGCAGGGCTATTGATTTGGGCTAGTAACGGACCGGGTAGGATGTGCATCGGCAAAGGGTTATTGTCAAGAAAGATTAACTTTTTAGCTGTCCTGTTTGTTTGAAAATACAGCAGATTCAAAGTGACTCTTTCCAAATTCTAGTCCTAAGAATTCGCTGAATTGAATATCTTTGGCTAAGAGTAAACAAAATTAATCCAATTAATTAAATATCCCGTGAGTTTCGAAATCAAATTGCCCTTGTTCGAAGGCCCCTTCGATCTCATGCTCTTTTTTATAGAGCGGGACGAACTGGATATTTACGACATCCCCATTTCCAAGATCACCAATGATTTCTTGGATTATGTACATCAATTGGAAACTTTAGAAATTGAGGTGGCCAGTGAATTTATACTCTTTGCGGCTACCTTGATGAAGATTAAGTCCCGAATGCTACTCCCTAGGCCAGAAGTAAATGAGCAGGGAGAGGTAATTGACCCTCGGGAAGAACTCGTGCGCAACCTGCTTGAATACAAAAAATACAAGTCTGTTGTGGAGGAGCTTTCTGCACTGGAGGAGGATCGCTTGGCTAAAGAAAAGCGGGGAAACCTAGTGAAAGAACTTCAGGAATTGAGCAAATTGGAGGATGTAGAAGGCGAGTTGCAGCACTTGGACTTATATAAATTACTCAATGTCTTTCAAAAGTGCATGTCACGTCTGGCATCGCGGACGGATCAACCCAAACACACGATTATCCAGTATCCTTATACCATTGAACAACAGAAGGAGTTTGTGCTTGAAAAAATCAGTTTCAAGAAGCAAGTCCCTTTTACCGAGTTAATCGAATACAAACCGGAAAAAATCTTTGTGATCTATACTTTTTTGGCCATTCTTGAGTTGCTACAGCTATCTGAATTGACTCTGATTTTAGGGGAAGGCTACAATAATTTTTGGGTAGAAAAAATCGAACCTGTCGCCACCGAAGTATGAAAGTAGATAACAAAAAGGTTTTTCAAACGCTCAACCCAAATAAGGTTTGGTGGCCGGTAGTGATAGGATTAGGGATTGTTTTTGCAATGTTTTACTTTGATCCAAACCTCACTGTAGAAAATTTGAAGGTGGTCGTGGATGCTTCCCCCTTATTTATCTTCCTCTCGATCTTAGTCATCTTCTTTCGGGATTTTGGCTATGTCTACCGTATTCGGGAGATCACCGACCGACAGCTCACCTGGACAAGATCCATTTATGTCATCATTCTGTGGGAGTTTGCTTCAGCTGTGACCCCATCAGTAGTGGGAGGTACGGCAGTAGCCATGTTTATCCTGAACAAGGAAGGCATCAAAATGGGAAAAGCCATTGCTTACGTGATGGTGACGGCTATTTTGGACAACCTCTTCTTTGTCATTGGCGCACCCATCATCCTATACTTAGCGAAGGACAATATTTTCCCTGAAAGCGCACTTATTGAATCTCAACTGGGTAGTAGCCTTCAAGCCATTTTTTGGATCAGCTATTCTCTTTATGCTTCTTATAGTTTTGTGATGGCGGCAGCCTTGTTTTACAGACCTCGCGTGTTTAAGTGGATCTTGATCAAGATTTTTTCAATCCGGTTTCTTCAGCGCTGGAAGCACAATGCGCAAGAGCAAGGTGATCAAATCATAGAGGCCTCCATTCAGCTTTCTGGTAAAAATTATTCCTACTGGCTAAAAATCATTGGAGCCACCATCTTCGTATGGTCCTCCCGCTACCTGATGCTCAACGCCTTGATGGGCGCATTTGTGCCTTTGGATCTATTTGACAACATTATCGTATTTGCACGACAGGTGATCATGTGGATTGTCATGATGATTTCCCCTACACCTGGCAGTAGCGGAACGGCGGAATTTTTCTTCGGCGTATTTTTCGAGCAGTTTTTGGAAAAATACACCTTTGTGACTAGCATCATTTGGAGATTGCTTTCGTACTATCCGTATTTGATATTGGGGGCAATTTTCCTCCCACGTTGGTTACGCCAGGTATTTTTCAAGAAGAAAAAGGAGTTAAGTTAAATGTTGGCCAACCTTACACGATCCCATTTAGAACAAATTACCGGAGGCAAGGGTCTGGGAAAGGATCCTGACCAACCTATTGCTCAGATCAGCATTGATTCGAGACAGGTCCTCCATCCCGAACAAACCCTATTTATCGCACTGGAAGGGGCAAAAGCGGATGGAATTTCCTTTGTGTCTGAACTGTTGGACTTAGGGGTTGCCTATTTTTTGGTGGATGATCAAGCGAGTATTCCATCATCCTGGCTCGAAAAGGGGTATTTTATCCAAGTGAAGGATACGCGAGTGGCACTGCAAGCTTTGGCCTCCTACCAACGTGCCCAATTCACCAAACCCGTGGTGGGCATCACGGGAAGCAATGGCAAAACCATCGTTAAGGAATGGCTTGGGCAAGTCCTCAGCCAACAGTTTGCCGTGGCCAAAAGCCCCAAAAGCTACAACTCCCAAGTGGGGGTACCCCTATCGATTTTTGGAATTCAATCCTACCACCAGGTAGCCATTTTGGAGGCCGGTGTTTCCAAAATAGGCGACATGGACACCTTGGCGCAAATGATCCAACCTGGGCTGGGAATTTTCACCAACATTGGGTCGGCACATGAGGAAGGGTTTCCCGGGATAAAGGCGAAGATTGCTGAGAAGCTCAAGCTCTTTGCCGGCGTCAACTTCCTTTTGTATTGCAGGGATCATGAGCTGCTGGCTCATGAAATAGAGCAACAGGTACCTGCTGAAAACCGCATCTCTTGGTCCAAAAAAGCAGGGTCAGACTACTCTGTGTCCTGGAAAAGCCAGGATACCAACTCCCGAATTGTGGTCATGAAAAGTGACCTCCAAACGCTAACCTTTCAGGTACCTTTCACCGATCAGGCATCCTTGGAAAACGTCACGCACGTGATCCTGGCTGCATTGAGTTTGGGTCAGGAAGTACATGGTATTCAAGAAGGACTGAGTCACTTGAAGCCCGTGGACATGCGCTTGACGCTCAAGCCCGGTCTCAACGAGTCCCTTCTGATTGATGACACCTACAACAACGACCTGGCTGGACTTCGAGTGGCTTTGGAGTTTTTGAGTCAGCAACGACCCAAGCGCTCCAAAATCCTCATTATATCGGACCTGCTGCAGCAAGGACTTCCAGAGAAAGTGTACAAAGAGGCCGCCGAATTGATTCGCTCCTACAACATCGATCAAGTAATCGGGGTAGGAACCCAGATTCAGCATTTGGAAACCTTCCTTGGAAAAGGAATGCGTACCTTCTCCAGTACAGAGCAGCTCTTGCAAGAACTACAGCCGGAGCAGTTTCAAAACGACCTCATTCTCATTACGGGGGCACGAGAATATGCCTTTGAACGGGTAGTCAACCGACTTCAGCAGCGCATCCATGGCACCACCTTGGAAATCAATTTGAATGCCTTGACCCATAATTTTAACTTTTACAAAAGACAACTCGGACCAGCCACTCGAGTCATGGTCATGGTCAAGGCTTTTGCCTATGGAGGCGGGGCCGCAGAAATCGCGAATCACCTGCAGACCTTGGGAGCCGATTACTTGGCAGTAGCCTACACCGATGAGGGGGTGAGCCTCCGCAAACAAGGAATTCAGTTGCCGATCATGGTGCTGAATCCGGTGGAAGAATCCTTCGATTTGCTGCACCAATACCAGCTCGAGCCTGTGGTGTTTAGCCCCGAATTTTTTAGGAAACTGGGGATTTTTGCGCAGCATCAAGCACTCCAACTTTCCATTCATTTGGACCTAGACACCGGAATGAACCGGCTGGGGTTTGAATCTGCCCAACTGGAAGAACTGAAGACCTTAATCCAGCAGTATCCACAACTGCATTTGGCGAGTTTGTATACCCACCTGGTGGGTGCGGACGAGGAAGCGCATCATGATTTTTCGTTGCAGCAGCTGCAGCAGTTTATGGAAATGAGCGAATCCATTTGTTCCATCCTCTCCTACCGACCCCTACGGCATGGACTCAACTCGGCAGGGATTGTGCGTTACCCAGACTACCAGCTCGACCTCGTTCGCTTGGGAATTGGACTGTATGGGGTAGAAGTGACGGGCAAGCACGACCGTTCCCTGAAGGCGGTGAGCACCTTGAAAACCACCATTTCCCAACTCAAAACCCTCGTTCCTGGAACTACTGTCGGCTATTCCAGAAAAGGGATCTTACCCGAAGGAGGTCGAATCGCCACCTTGGCCATTGGCTATGCAGACGGCTACGATCGCCGGTTTTCCCAAGGCAAGGGCTATGTGCTCATCCATGGCAAGAAAGCCCCAGTCGTCGGCAATGTCTGCATGGACATGGTGATGGTGGATGTGAGCGCTATTCCCGAAGCAAAGGCGGGGGATGAAGCCATCGTCTATGGAGAGCAGATTTCATTAAAGGAGCTGGCCGATCAAATTGGTACCATCCCTTACGAGCTGCTCACCAATATCAGTGGACGCGTCAAGCGGGTGTATTACCTGGATTAAAACTGCTGTTGACCTCAGGGTAGTGATTTTTTCCAGCCCAAGTCTTGGGCAGCGTAAATGCTGGCCCTTCCGCTAAAGATAAAGGCCACCAAACAGGCGATCCCTAAGTAAATACCTGCCTCCAAGCCAAACAATTCCATGCCCATCAGGGTACTGGCCAAAGGGGTATTCGTAGCCCCAGCAAACACCCCCACAAACCCACATCCTGCCAAAAGCGCTAATTGCAGCGGAATGTAGGCAGCCAGCGCATTGCCCAAGGTGGCCCCCGTGAAGAAAAGAGGCGTGACTTCCCCTCCTTTAAATCCAGAGCCTAAAGTCAAGGCCGTCAAACCTGTTTTCGCCAAAAAATCATACCAGGGAACTGGGGTCTCGAAGGCCTCCACTATCCGTGGAATACCCAAACCTATGTAGGTGTTTGCCCCTGTGATGTACACGATTCCAGCCACTAAAATTCCGCCGATGAGTGGCCGAAGCGGGGGATACGAAATGCTGCTGAAAAGCCGACTTACCCCATGCCCTGCCTCCACAAATAGGCGAGCAGCCAGCCCAAAGGCAATCCCTGCAGGAATCATCCATGCCAAGTTGACCAGAGTAGGTGGAGCGACCTCAGGAATATGGTATGCCGTATGTCCAATACCCCAGACCCAATCGCAAACCCAATAGGCTGTAAACGCAGACCAGAAGGCCGGAAAAATAGAGTTGGGTTCTATTTTTCGGCGAAACAACCATTCCAGAGAAAATACCGCTCCTGCCAGGGGTGTACCAAACACGGAGGCAAATCCCCCCGCAACACCACAAATCAGAAGCGTCCTGCCCGTCTGCGCATCCAAGGACCATCGCTTGCCTAGTTGAGCTGCCAAAGAAGCGCCCATTTGCACAGCTGTCCCTTCCCTACCCGCCGAGCCCCCAAAAAGATGGGTGATTAGGGTGCCGAAAAAGAGGAAAGGTGCCATCCGCAAGGGCAAGGCCGGCTGGGGAGTATAGATCCCGGCTAAGATCAGATTGTTTCCTTTTTCTACACCCGACCCGTAGCGGTGGTAGCAGTAGCCAATCCCAAAGCCAGCTATGGGAAGTAGTGCCAAAAGCCAAAGGTGGGCATCACGAACCTGGCCTACCCAATCCAAGGAAAGCAAAAAAATAGCGGAGGCCGAGCCTGACAAGGTTCCGACACATGCGCCAATGGCTATCCAAAAAAGAAGGGATTTCAACAAGTTGATCGGGGGTTGAGTGGCCTTTGGGTACAAAGAAAAGGGGATTTGAAGGATTTCTAGAGAAAAGAAACACATTTTTCGGCCTGCTTTTCACATTTTTAGGACATAAGTTCGCCAACGAGCAACCAATTGCCGCGCAAATGAGTTATCCACAAAATACGCGTTCATGAAAAATATTCTCATCACTGGAGGCTCAGGACTGGTCGGCAAGCAACTTACTGCCTTACTGGTTCAAAAAGGGTATGAAGTGGCTTGGCTTAGCAGAAAACCACAGCAGCAGACCCATTTTCTCTGGGACGTGGCGCGACAGGAAATAGATCCGCAAGCCATGGAATGGGCAGATGCAGTGGTGCATTTGGCTGGTGAGGGGGTAGCAGAAAAGCGCTGGACGGCGGAGCGAAAGCAGGCCATCCTTCGCTCACGAACAGAAAGTACCGCGCTATTGCATCGAGCGATACAGCAGGCAACTGATAAGCCAAGCACCTTTATTTCTGCCTCGGCAGTGGGCTATTATGGATTTGATACCGGCGCTGCACTTGTGGACGAGAACAGTTCTTCAGGCACCGATTTTTTGGCAGAAGTGGTGCTAGCTTGGGAAAAAGAGGTCAAAAAGATTGAAGCCTTGCCTCTCAGATGCGTCATTCTCCGAATAGGCATCGTCTTGGATGCGCAGGGAGGAGCCTTAGCCGAAATGCTCAAGCCCCCTGTGGCTGCACCTTTGGGTTCAGGTGCGCAGTGGATGAGTTGGATCCATGTGGAAGACCTGGTGCGGATGTTTGTTTTTGCACTTGAAAAAACCACCCTTCAGGGAATTTACAATGCGGTGGGGCCTAATCCCGCTACCAACCAGCAACTGACCAAGGAAGCCGCGGTGGCCAAGGGCAAAACCTATCTTGGAATCGGAGTGCCTGGATTTGCACTGAAGTTGGTTTTGGGAGAAATGGCCGCGATGGTCCTAGGCGGCAATCGCGTGTCTAGCCAAAAGATTCAAAAGGCAGGCTTTGAATTTGAGTTTCCGGAGTTGAAGCAGGCGCTAAAAAATTTATTTTTTAAGGATTAAGGTGCTTTTCAAGTACTCAGCTTAGAATTTTTTCTCAAAATCAAATAAAGAATAGGTCCAATTAACTGAACAAATACCAAGATAATTATCCAAATCAATTTCATATTCTCCGCCTTAAATTTCGAACGAATTACATCGATCAAGCAATAAAGCCAAAGTAAAAAATAGGATAACGGTAGGATAAAGAAAAGAAGTAAAATAATTAGATCGG
>CAJBER010000023.1 GCA_903952135.1 uncultured Algoriphagus sp. | reverse complement strand
TTCCGAGTTCAGGGAGTCCGTAGACAAAGGGGGGAGCTACCTTTTTGCTTTTATCTCCAAGCGGATTGGAAATAAAAATAGCTTGGTTACCATGGTCTTTATTTGGATGGGCATCTGTGTTGCGGCTTATTACGTGCATTCCGTCTACCAGTTTTATTCCTTGGCTTTTGTGGTAGGGATGGTTATGGGCGGAATTCAATCCCTTTCTCGATCTACCTATGCCAAACTGATTCCTACCACAACCACAGATCATGCTTCCTTTTTCAGTTTCTTTGACCTTACCGAGAAAGTAGCAGTGGTATTAGGAACATTCACTTATGGATTTATTGAACAACTCACAGGGAGCATGCGAAACTCAGCTTTATTCCTCGTCGTCTTTTTTGTGATCGGTGTCTTTTTTCTAGCCAGATTGACTCTTCCTAAAAAGGTGCCTGCTCCTGAACTTGCCTAGGTGATGCAAAAGATCCTGTCTGCTTTGGAGATTGCCAATCTGGATCAAATCCACTTGGAAAAGCTGGAGGTTTCTAATCATGCGTTTATGGAGCTTGTTGCGCAGCGCTTTGTAAACTGGTATCAAGCACAGGGATTTCTTTCCACTACTTCTGTGGTAGTTTGTGCTGGAGCGGGCAATAACGGTGGAGATGGTCTTGCCATTGCTCGTATCCTCTTCTCTCTAGGGTACCCCGTCGAGGTAGCTACCTGCTTTGCCCCTGAGGCAAAATTATCTCCAGACTGCGCACAAAACCTTTCGCTTCTCCCTTCCCAAATTCAGCGCTACTCGCTTGGTACATCTTTCTTGCCAAAAGAGGGCATCTTGATCGATGCCTACCTAGGCCTAGGCTGTACTGGCCCGCTTCGAGAAGAAGCGAAGGAGCGAATTCAAATTATGAATTCCTTTGGAGGAACAATTATTTCAGTAGACCTCCCAAGCGGTTTGCCAGCTGATTCGATTCTATCTGGTGTAGCGGTAAAAGCAGACCTGACCGTCACCTTGGGATTTCCAAAGTTGTCATTACTTCTTCCAGAGCATGCGGAATATACTGGAGAACTAGCGGTGCTCGATATAGGCTTTACCGAGGAAGAATTGGAAGAGTTCTCGGCTACCACTTTTTACTTAGAAAAGAAGGACTTAATCCCACTCCATCGCCGGTTTCACCGTTTTGCGCACAAGGGGGACTTTGGAAAAATACTCCTGGTAGCAGGAAGCAAAGGTAAAATGGGTGCTGCTATTTTGGCTTCCAAAGCAGCATTTCGTACGGGATCGGGATTGGTAACTTGTTTGATTCCTGAGGAGGAGCGAGCTGCCCTTGCCGCAGCGGTGCCAGAAGCCATGTGTGTATTTGGGGAGCAGCAGGAGTTCTCAGCTTACGATGCTATTGGGATTGGGCCCGGATTGGGCCTGGACCAAGGAGAAGCGATGAAGAAAATTCTTTCCGCTACGCGAAAGCCAGTAGTTATGGATGCCGATGCACTGAATTGCTTGGCGAAGGATCCGAGTATTTGGACTCTGATTCCCAAAGGGAGTATTCTTACCCCACACCTGAAAGAGTTTGACCGCTTGTTTGGGGTTTCTCAGAATCATTTGGAACGGATGGCTAAGGCAAAAGCTTGTTGTCTGGGTTATGGGCTGAATCTCGTGCTGAAAGGAGCCAATTCGCTGTGCAGCCTTTCTGATGGGCGGCAGGTATTCAACTCCACCGGGAGCAAGTACATGGCTACAGCAGGCATGGGTGATGCCCTGACAGGAATCCTTACTTCCTACTTGGGGCAAGGTTATTCCCCTGAAAATGCAGTTCTTTGCGGAGTGTTTCACCATGGATTGGCAGGTGAGCTTGCTGGAGAAAAATACTTGCGTGGCACGATGAGTCATGATTTGATCGAAGCCATTCC
This sequence comes from uncultured Algoriphagus sp., assembly GCA_903952135.1. Taxonomy (GTDB): domain Bacteria; phylum Bacteroidota; class Bacteroidia; order Cytophagales; family Cyclobacteriaceae; genus Algoriphagus. The sequence goes on along the minus strand of CAJBER010000023.1, from coordinate 20,552 downwards.
GGAAACCTATCGTCTCATCGGCCTAGACTAGTTACATCTCCTTCTATTTCCACTTTATTTCCATCGTATTTCTACCCTATTTCTATTTTTAAATTTTCCATGAAACAAGAGAAAGCCTTACTCTGGACCTTGGCTGCCATCAACTTTATTCACATCGTGGACTTCATGATGCTGATGCCGCTAGGTCCGCAACTGATGCGCTTGTTTGAAATCAGTCCCAGTGAGTTTGGGTTTTTGGTATCTTCCTACACCTTCAGTGCCGGAGCTTCTAGTTTCTTTGGTGCCTTTTTCTTGGATCGTTTTGACCGAAAGCGAATCCTAATTTGGGTATTTGTTGGCTTTACCGTGGGAACTTTGGGCTGTGCGCTATCCCCGAATTACCCTATTTTACTATTTGCAAGGGTAGTGTCCGGGATTTTTGGAGGCCTTACCTCAGCCTTGATTCTGGCCATTATTGGCGATGTGGTTCCCGATGAGCGCCGGGGCAGGGCCATGGGATTGGTGATGTCTGCATTCTCCTTTGCTTCGGTCATGGGGGTGCCCTTGGGACTCTTTTTGGCGAGTTTATCCGATTGGCATACACCATTCTATATTCTTTCAGCCTTGTCGGTGGTAAGTTTGGGCATGATTGCCAAGTTTATTCCCTCCATCACAGGCCATCTCAGTGAAGGGAGCAAAAGACCACATCCTTTTGCAGTGGTGAGTCGGGTGACCAGCAATCCCAATCAAATGCGCGCAATCACACTATCCATCATGATGATGCTGGGACAGTTTATGATCATCCCTTTTCTTAGTCCTTACAATGTGGCCAATGTGGGCTTTACGGAATTGCAACTTACCTACGTCTACATGGCTGGTGGCGCATTCACCATGTTTACCTCCCCTTGGGTAGGTAAGCTAGCGGACAAATATGGGAAGCTGCAGATCTTTACGATTTTTATGCTGCTCAACTTGATCCCTATCGGCATCATTACTCACTTGGGAGTTACTCCTGTAGCCTTGGTGCTTGTGGTGACCACCTTCTTTTTTGTGACCTCCAATGGACGCTATGTGCCTGCTGCGGCTTTGGTCACAGGCACGGCTCAGCCCGAAAATCGTGGAAGCTTTTTGAGTTTCAATTCTGCCGTGCAGCAGCTGGCAGCAGGGTTTGCTTCCCTTGCAGCGGGTTTTATGATTGGAGAAAACGAGTTAGGTCAATTGACCAATTTCAATTATGTGGGCTATCTGGCAATTTTCTTCAGCCTGATTTGCATTCCCTTGGCTTGGCGAATTAAAGTAGTCAGCTAAAAAAAAACGCCTCCAAAAACCGAAATTTTTGGAGGCGTTTTCATTTAAATACTTCGTTTAAAACTCAGCGTTTCCTGGTGTTCTTGGGAAGGCGATGACATCGCGGATGTTACCCATGCCGGTAACAAACAATACCATGCGTTCAAATCCGAGTCCAAAGCCTGCGTGTGGGGTAGCGCCAAATCTTCGGGTGTCTAGGTACCAACTGAGTTCTTCGGTTGGGATGTGCATTTCATCCATGCGTTGGCTGAGTTTATCAAGCCGCTCTTCCCGCTGAGATCCACCTACGATTTCTCCAATGCCAGGAAATAAAATATCCATGGCAGCTACTGTTTTCCCATCCTCATTTTGACGCATGTAGAATGCCTTGATGCCTTTCGGGTAGTCGGTGAGGATCACTGGTTTTTTGAAGTGTTTTTCCACCAAGTAGCGCTCATGTTCGGATTGTAAATCTGTACCCCATTCTTCGATGAGGTAGGAGAATTTCTTCTTTTTGTTGTGGTTGGAGTTGCGAAGAATATCGATCGCCTCTGTGTAGGTAAGGCGCACAAAGTCGTTTTCGATCACAAATTTCAATTTCTCAAGAAGGCCTAATTCCGCACGTTGCTCGGTAGGCTTGCTTTGCTCTTCTTCAGCGGCGCGCTGATCCAAAAAGGCCAGATCTTCGGCGCAGTGCTCCAAGGCATAACGGATGATGTACTTGAGGAAGTCTTCTGCGAGGTTTTGGTTGTCCTCTGCATCGTAGAAGGCCATCTCGGGTTCAATCATCCAGAACTCCGCCAAGTGGCGCGTGGTGTTTGAATTTTCAGCGCGGAAGGTTGGTCCAAAGGTATACACCTCGGCCAAGGCCATGGCTGCCAATTCTCCTTCGAGTTGACCGGAAACAGTCAGGTTGGTTTCCCGCTCAAAAAAATCTTGGCTAAAGTCGATCTGTCCCTCTTCGGTTTTTGGAGGATTGAGTAGGTCTAGGGTAGTTACCTTGAAGGTTTCCCCTGCGCCTTCTGCATCGGATGCTGTGATGATCGGGGTATGGATGTAGAAAAATCCTTTGGTGTTGAAGTAGGTATGCACGGCATAAGCTAGCGCATGGCGCACACGGAAGACTGCACTAAAGGTGTTGGTACGCATGCGTAGGTGCGCGATCTCACGAAGGAATTCTAGGGAGTGCTTTTTGGGTTGGAGTGGGTATTTTTCCGGATCCGACTCGCCCAAGACCTCGATTTTGCTAGCGATCAGTTCCGACTGCTGCCCAGCACCTTGGGAGGCTTCCACCTTTCCTGTGATTTTCAAGCAAGCGCCGGTACTGCATTTTTTGAGAATATCTTCGGCAATGACATTGGGGTCGGCGACTACCTGGTAATTGGTAATAATGGAGCCGTCATTGAGCGCAATGAAGGAAACATTCTTGTTGCTTCGCTTGGTGCGTACCCATCCCATAAGGGTGAGTTCTTGCCCGATCAAGTCTTGTTCCAGGATGGTCTTGATTTTGATCCGTTTGTTAAATGCCATTTGCGTTGGGGTAAAGGAAGGCAATTGCTGCCTCTTTAATTTTAGTGGAATGCAAAAAAACGATTAAATCACCTTTTTATCAAAAAATTGACGCTTTTTCCTAAATTTGACTGAGCTGTTTTCTTAGGAACCCTGCTCTTTTTTCGCAAATAAGTGGTTTGAATCATTTCAATGCAAAAGTTAACTCTTTCTCAGTCACTCTCTCAAAAACTTTCCCCGCAGCAGATCCAGTTTATCAAGCTGCTGCAAGTGCCTACCGCAGAGCTAGATGCTCGGATAGAGGAGGAACTTGAAATCAACCCCGCGCTAGAAGAAGGAAAGGTAGAGGAGAGCGAAACTTCAGGGGAGGAGGATTTTGACGAGAGCTATGGAGATGAATATGGAAGTGATTCTGGCGAGGTCAACGTAGACGACTACTTGGACGACGACTACGGAGGCTATAAGATGCAGGGGGATGGCAATTATAATCCCGACGATGAGGATCGAGAGATTCCTTTTTCTGCGCCTAGTTCCCTGCACGAACAGCTAATCACCCAGTTGAATTTTTTGAAGCTCGATGAGCGTCAGCGACTCATTGGAGAGCAACTGATTGGGAGCATTGAGAACGATGGGTATATTCGGCGTGAATTGACCTCCATCATCAATGACCTGGCTTTTTCCCAAAATGTGGAAACAGACGGCGATGAGCTTGAAGAGATTCTACGTAAAATCCAGACCTTCGATCCGGCAGGTATTGCCGCTAGAAGCTTGCAAGAGTGCTTGATCATTCAGTTGGAGCGCAAAGAGCATCCGGATGATCCTACCGTGCAGCATGCCTTGGCGATTATTCAGGATTGCTTTGAAGAGTTTACCAAAAAGCATTACCCTAAAATTCAAAAACGCATCAACCTGGACGAGGAGGAGATCAAGGAGGCGGTGCAATTGATTACCCGACTCAATCCCAAGCCGGGAGGAGTAGCGGATGGTTTGGTGCTGACCCAGTACGTGATTCCTGACTTTATCTTGGTGACCAATGGAGGGAAGTTTGAGATCCTTTTGAATTCAAAAAATGCTCCAGAGCTTCGGATCTCACGTTCCTATTCCGAACTTTTTGACACCTACGACAAGAGCGATAAAAAGGACAAGAAACTCAAGGAGACCGTTTCATTTGTAAAGCAAAAGCTGGATTCTGCGAAGTGGTTTATTGATGCGATCAAGCAACGTCAAAACACCTTGCTTCGAACTATGGAGGCCATCCTGCAATACCAATATCCTTTTTTTGTGGATGGAGATGAGGCAGCGTTGCGACCCATGATTTTGAAGGATATCGCCGAGAAAATCGACATGGATATCTCCACCGTCTCTCGTGTCGCGAATAGTAAATCCATCCAAACGGAGTTTGGTGTATTTCCCTTGAAATATTTTTTCTCTGAAGGAATTGCTACCGATAGTGGTGAAGATGTCAGTAACCGAGAAGTAAAATCGGTACTTCAGGGCATGGTGGATGGAGAAGATAAAAAGAAGCCCTTGTCCGACGACAAGCTGGTAAAGATGTTGAACAAAAAAGGCTACAATATTGCACGACGTACGGTAGCCAAGTACCGTGAGCAGTTGCAAATTCCGGTGGCTAGACTCCGAAAAGAACTCTAGTGGTACGCAAATTAGCCCTTTTCCTTTCGGTGGTCTTTCAGCCTTTACTTATGCCCTCTTTGGTGTTTGGATTGCTGTTTTTTGGAGTGCCTCAAGCCACCAGTCTACCGGAAGTATTTAAGGTTCGTATCTTTTATTTAATTGTTACAGCCACCCTCCTGATTCCCATAGTCTTGATGTTGGGTTTGCGTTGGAGTGGCTACGTGAAGAGTTTGCATTTTGAGGAGAAAAGTGATCGTCGCGTCCCCTTCATCTTGGTGACGCTATTCTATGTATTGACTACCTATTTTTTAAAGGAAAAAACCGAGCTAGACCCCATCTTATGGCAGGGGATGGCCGTGATTACTGCTGCTGTGGCCCTGCTGACTGGAGTGACTTATTTTTGGAAGATGTCTGCGCACTTGACTGGGATTGGAGGGGTTTTGGCCGTGATAGGAATTTTGGGGCTTTATTTCCCTTCGGTGACGGTGGCCTATTTGCTAGTGGCCACTTTGGTGCTCGGAGGGGGCATAGCCTCTTCCCGTTTGTATTTGGATGCCCACCGTCCTGCGGAAGTGTATGTAGGGCTTTTGGTAGGATTTGCCACCTGCTGGATTGGATTTTCCTGGATCTATGGTTCATTCGCTTGACCTAGCGCCTGGGTGGGTACAAAAAAAAACTCCCCATCGGGGAGTTTTAAATTTTTTGACTTAGTTGGATTAAAACAATCCTAATGCAATTCCAAAACTAACTTGGTTGGCTTCGTTATTGAAAGGACCTCTCTTGGCTTGCCACATCGGGCTGAGGTAGTAGGTCGTCCACACGTTAAATCCAGGGCTACCTGCTTTCAGGTGGAGCCCATAGCGGATTTTTTCTAGCCCATAGTTTTCGGATTGTTTGATTTTCACCGCTCCTGAGGTTGGGGAGTCGTAACCAATTTTGGTATGGGATTGGTAGAGCATGCCTACTCGAGCGCCAAGGCTAAGTCGGAAGCTTTTGCTGTAGTCTTTTTTATTGAAGTTGTACTGTAAGTCTACTGGGACCTCGACGTAGTTCACTGCAAGGTTGTTGGTCTTGAGTTCGATAGTTGTGCCGTATACGCTATTCACTTTCTTCAGGACAGAGGATTCAGCTCCGAGTGTGCTGCTGCGAAATAGGTTTTGATCGTCTGTGAAGGCAAACTTGTTTGTAGAAATACCGATACCTGGGCTCAACACAAATCCAGAGTTTTCTCCGAAAATATGGAAAGGCTTTTGGTAGTAGACGTTGTAACTTCTTGATCCAAAGAAATTGATGGCCAGGTCAGCAGGTCGGTTGGTCAGCTGGGTCCAGCCAAACTCTACGGTCAAGTCATTGGGGATATTGGGACGACCACCGACAGGGGTTTTTGGACTTTCGCTATCGGATTCTTGTGCTTGTGCGTTCAGTGCAAATGCAAGGAAGGCAAGTGTGAGTATTTTTTTCATCAAAGAAGCTTCTTTTGAAGAGGATTTGGGCAAAAATATAAAATTAAAGAGGATTTATGCGCCTATTGGTCTTAATTATTCTTAAGGAAGAGGGTAGGGATAATTCTTGGATTTTATGGAATTCTTCAGTAGTTCTTTTTGGAGAGAAAAAATTAATGCATACTTTTGCAATCCAATCTGGCTTCGTAGCTCAACTGAATAGAGCACCTGATTACGGCTCAGGAGGTTTCAAGTTTGAATCTTGACGAGGTCACTAGCCCTAGCTTCAAAGAAGTTAGGGCTTTTTTTGTGATTTTTTCACCTGTTTACATCACCCAAAGCGACTCTTCTTTCCAGCTCTCTTTCATTCCTAGTGCAGCAGGGTCCACATTTGGATATTTATTGAATAGCTCACGAAGGTGGGTAGTGAAATGGTTTCCTGGCGTAACAATGTTTAGCAGGTACTTCATCAGGCATAGGTGAACATAAATTTTTTGAAATTCATTTTCCTTGGGGATAGCTTCTATCCAAGGCAATGGAGGTTTTGTCAGTAGTTTTACTGTGCTCGGAAGATTTCTATTCCACAATCTAGAATGGTGGGCGCAATAGTTTCTGATTTGTGCAATGGATTGAAGCCAGCTTGGTAGGTAGGTGTGATTCACTGCACCATACTCTTGGGCAATTATGTCTTTAGATTTGATTGGATTTTTTAGGTTCCCATAAAGTTTGGATAGTGTTCCAAAACTCGTATGTTCCAATGTTTTCCATGCTGGAGGAAACCTTCCATCCTCTTTGTAATTTTTAAAGTGATTTTTTAGAGTTATCTCTTTTCTGTTTCGTGATATTTCTTCTTCCAAGCCCGAAAGAGTTTTTGTGAGGGCGAGGCTATCGGTGAAAAGGTCGAAATTTTGAAACCACCAAGGATCGAATTCATGCGAAAGATGATAAATCAACTTTGTTCTAAGGCTGATTTCTAGCTTTTCGATTACATCAAAAAGGATAATCCGGAGTTCTCGATCAAAGCAATACAATGCCATGACCTCTTTAAATTTACTATTAGGCTTAAAAATGTGATTTTTTACATCGGATTGCATGGAGTGCCAATATTCTCCAAGCCGATAAAAACTAATGTGGGATAGGAAATGTGCGGTCTCTTCTTCTGATTCGATTTCGAGCCCTCTATTTTTAAGTAAGGCAATTTGCTCCGAAATAGTGGTTGGTTTTTTCTCGTACATGACTAAGTTTAAAAAATAAGCCCTTAAATGAAAAAGACACGCCCTGGGACGCTGATCTGACGGGTAGCGTGGCGTGTACTGTTAATACAAAAGTAGCTGATTGAATTAAGCTGGTCAAGAAATTTTAACTATTTATTTACTTGACAATAGCTTGTTATTCAATAAATTAAATAATCCACCTCGGTATCACTTGATTTTTCCAATTTTAAATTATCCATGGATTTCCATGAGGTGGAGTGCTGGCGGTAGGTTAGAGAATTTCTATCTACGCTTGGGAAAGTTGATGTACTCTCTTGGATACATTTCCTGTAGATAAAAAAAGCAGCCCGAAGGCTGCTTTTTGATTTTTAGTGTCCTGCTGTGGCGGCAGGTTTGACACCGCGTTGCCAAATAAAGAAGATGATAAAGAGGACGATTAAGATGCCTGGGAAGAGCAACATTTTTTCGAGGGTTGCTTGACCTGCTGCTAATTCAAGAGAGTCTCCCGCCAAGCCAGCTTTTTCTTGTACTGCTCTAGAGGCATCAATCCAGCCTCCAATGATAGGCTGAAAGATCGCCGTAGAAAACATACCTACTCCACCAATGATGGACATGCCCAAGGCTCCCGATAAGGGTACGCGCTGGGCTACAGCACCGACCATAACAGGCCAGAAGTAACATACACCCAAGGCGAAAATCAAGGCAGCCACATAAGACATGTTGCCACTTACCGTGCTGAATAAGAAAATACCAATCGCGGTGAAAATAGCCCCACCTAGCAATACGCCGGTTTGTCCCAAGGCTTTGACCACTGGGCCTGCAAAGAATCTACCTACAGCCATAACGCCTGTGGTCAAGGCCAAAATCAACATGCCAGAGGCTCCGCTTGAGCTCAACACGACATTAGCCCACTGCGATGGTCCAAATTCTGAAATCGCGGTAAATGCCATTGCAATGAATAGGAAGATAAATACTGGGCTAAACATGGCTTTGATGTTTGAGCCCACAGAAGTTGCTCCGGCTACAGACGGCTTAGGGAAAGTTTTTCCGAAGAACAAGACGGCATAAAGAATGGTAGGTACCATCATCACCCACACCTGGGTTTGCCAAGTAAGGCCTCCATCGGTCATGAATTTGGATATCAAACTTCCCAATACAATTCCTCCAGGGAACCACATGTGGAAGCGATTGAGCATTTTATTGAGCGTAGTACCCGAGTACATGTCTGCAATCATGGGATTGCAAGCCGCTTCGGTACAGCCGTTGCCAAATCCAATAAAGAGAGTAGAAATCAATAGGGTGGTGTATCCATCTGCAAAGATGGTCATCAAAATCCCCAAGGTATGGGTCAAAAATGCGATACGCATGATGTTGGCTGGACCCATGATGTGGTAAAATAGGCCCCCAAGAATCATGGAGATTGGGAATCCTAAAAACCACATGGAATTAATAAAGCCCAGTTGCTCCGCACTTAAGTTGAATTGTTCCCCAAGTTGAGGAAGGATTCCTGCGCGAATAGAGAACGAAAATGCGGTGGTAATCAGCGCTAGACAACTTGCGTTGAATAGGGCGTTTTTGTTGATGGTTTGTGTCATAAGGTAGTGCTTTAGGTTTTTGGGTTGCTTTAAGTGACTTTTGACACTTTCAAAGTAGGTAAAAAATTAGAATTCGCCTCCTCGAATCCAAAAAAATAGACATCCCAGCCCCTAATTTTTTTATTAGGGGTAGCAACCTTCCAGATTTGGTAGCCCTTTAGCGAACAAATACCCAGTCCTGAGCGCTACTCAAAGGGGCAGAAAATTCGTAACCCTCCTCTCGGAATACTTTGAGTTGCTCGGGATCCGTAATCCGATTCAGGATGGCATAGCGAGCCATTACTCCTCTTGCCTGCTTGGCAAAAAATCCGACTACCTGGTATTTTCCATCTTTGTGTTCCTTGAAATGGATGGTAATCACAGGTAGCTTCAACGACTTTTGGTCTACGGCCTTGAAGTATTCTTGGGAAGCTAGATTGACCAAGGTCTTGCCTGGCCCAGCTTCATTCAATGCCTTGCTGATCTTGGTTCCCCAGTACTGGTAAAGATTGGTTCCTTTCTTGGTTTTGAGTGAGGTGCCCATTTCCAATCGGTAAGGTTGAATCAAATCAAGCGGCTTCAATAGACCATACAATCCAGAGAGAATGCGTAAGTGCTGTTGCGCAAATTCAAGGTCTTCTGCACTGAATTGATCTGCCTCCATCTTGGCATATACCTCCCCTTTGAATGCCAAAAGTGCCTGCTTGGAATTTTCTGGACTGAAAGTCTCCGTAAAAGTCTTGTATCGCTCCTCATTCAGGCTTGCGAGGGAATCGCTCAAATGCATCAATTTGGAAATTTGTGAAGCCGATTTTTTTTTCAAAACGCCCACTAAATCTTTTACTTCTGCAGGAAAGTCGAGTTGGGTATGGCTGCTGTACTCGGGATTGCTGTAATCGAGGGTTTTGGCTGGAGAAATGACAAGTAGCATGAGGTTACTGGATAATCGTAATCGCTTTGGTTTCAGTTTGGGTGAGGCCTTGGGCCCTGGAGGTAAACCGCACAACAGCCACATATGTTCCCGTTGGTACTAATTTTCCATTCACTGACCCGTCCCAAGGACAAAAAGGCTTGTTGGGTTCCATCGTTTCCTGTTCGCAGTAGAAAATCAATTCCCCCCAGCGGTTGTAAATAAAGACATCCACCTCGTCGATGTATTCGTTGGCATACAAAATAAAGTTTCGGCTTTGATCATTAAGTACCATCCCGCTTGGGAAGATGACCTTTAGTTGGCAATCTTCTTCAACGGTGAATGTGCCTTCCCATTCGCAGCCCAAAATATCACCTACCCGAAGGGTATAGATACCTCCTTTTTCAGGACTGAAGGTAGGATCCTGCGATACTTCCTTCCCATCCAAGATCCAGGAGTAGCTTGCGTAAGGGCCAGGATCGAGTGTGGCTGTTTTTCCCTCTACCGCACAAATCACAAGCGGTTCCGTGGGTAGAATAGGGGGGCTCAATCTGGATTTTACCACGACCACATTAGCTCTTCCCAGCTCGCAACCCAAGTTGCTACGTAAAATCACCTCGTAGGTACCCTCTTGGTCCACCTCAATACGATTGGTGGAATATTGCGGAAGTCTACTTCGTGTGCCGCCTGTTACCAAAAACCATTCAAAGCTGTCTACTGTGGCTAATGTGGCTTTTACTTCGATGCTGGTGGTCGTTTGATCCACACAGAAAGGACTAGCTTCTAGGCTTACCGTCAAACGCTGTGGTAAGATCGTAGCCGCAAAGGGTAATTTTTTGGTAGGGCATAGTCCACCCGATGCGGGCTGCACTTCTAAGGTATAGTTTCCAGATCTGCTCGGGATAAATTCTTGCCTTCTGCCTACAATGATTCCCAAATCATCTCGCCAGAGGAAGATCACATCGGCAGGGGCCGCATTCTTGAGGATCGCTTCAAATCGGATGCCTGTCAAGCAGTCCACGATGGGAGGAGAAACCTCGAAATCTAGCGCTGGGCTAAGATTGACAGTCATGGGAAGCACCTTGGGGCAGTCTAGACCTGCCGGGTCCTCTCCAAGGACGGTGTAGTTACCACTTTGGGTAATTAGGTATGAGCCATCTGGCTCTTTGGCAAGAGTTCCACTCGGTCCTGTAATCGTATAGGTCAAAGGCTTGGGACCTGAAGGAGTAAAGGCATAAGAAACACATCCTTGTACGACAGCAGGAACGGAAAATTGCACCTCGAATTTTTGCTTGATGCTGTAAAGGGTTTTGTCTGGGATCGAGCAGCCACTTGGATCCAATACTTCTACCAAATAATCCCCATGTGAAACAGGAACAAGGAAGGTAGCTTGATTGGGGAGAGAGCCTGTCAATTCCAATCCATCGCCTTGGCGTACGATTTTGTAGGTTCCTACGCGTGGAATACCTCCGGTAAAGGTGATTTGGAGGCTGCCTTGGGCGACTCCTGTAGGCGAACAAATCTCATCACTAGCAAGGACGGTGAAGGCATAGGCAGCAGGTGGGTTGCTGTTTTCCACGGTTACAGAGGCGGAATAGGTACAGCCCGCTGCATTTTCAGCTTCTAGTGTGTAAATACCAGGCGCCAGACCCGAGATAGGAATTATTGTTCCTGCCGGTGATGCCGGGAAGGATAGTCCCAGTTCCACTAGCTTAAGGCTACTCACTGCCGCTTGAAGGGTGACTTCTATGGCTCCATCTGCTGTATTGCAACTCGTGGCTGGTGCTGTGGCACGGGCAAGCACTACTGGAAGTTCGTTTACTAGCAAGTTCAGCTTTTTGGACACCTTGCAGTTCGGAAGAATGGGATCCTGGGCAAGGAAGGTGATTTCGTATTGCCCGGGTCCTGGAAGTGATAGTATGTACAGCTCCAACTCAAAAAAGGAACCCAAGGGAACTTGAATCCCATTGTTGTTTCGCTCGTAAAACCATTCACCAGTAATCGGCGTATTGGGGGCAAAAGTGACAGAAGTTTCCTCAAAGCAGACCTCGGTGTCCGTCTGGGTGAGGTCAAATTCGAAGGCAGGCCCTACAAAAATGGAGGCTGTGCTACTGCAACTTGCTACAAATGCTTCTTCTTCGTCAGAAGCGCCTGCTGGAGCGCGATGCTGGACTACTACGGTATAAATGCTTTCTTCGGTGACAGTAATGGCATTCGAATTGGTATCTCCAAAGACGGTTCCTGCCGCATTGGTCCATAAGAAATCGTACAATCCAGTAGCTGGATCATAGCCGTCAATAGCAGTGAGCGTGACCGGAGTTCCTTCGCATAACGTGGCATCCGTGGCGAGGGTAAGTGCTGGTGGTGCTATAATTTCAAGCGTTCCCTCTGCGGTGAAATAGCCGATTTCCGCGCAGCGGTCTACTCGCAACTCGATGGTATAGGTGCCAGCTTTCGTGAAGATTTGCTCCAAGTTTTGAAATTGATCTCCAGGCCCTCCAAAATTGGAGCGAACTACCGTTCCGTCCTCATGGGTGATGGTCCAGAAATAGGAATCGATGTCGGGTTCGCCGCCCCCTTCCAAGGTGGCCGTAGCACCCGATACCGGATCCAAACAAAGGGTTGGGGGTATTCCCAGGGCTGGTTCAGGGATGGAGCTGCCGGAGTTTTGAACAAAGGAAGGTAATCCTAGGGTAGCCGTTCCAGGCATGGCTTCCACCGCGTCTTGGTTGAAGGTGCTGGTAGCGGTGCAACCGGTACCTACCTGAATTTGTCCGATGCGGTTGCTGCCCACCACGGCCACGTAGATCTGCCCGTCCGAGGCGATTTGCAAGGCGCCCAAATCCAGTCCTGCAGTGCCGGTGAGCACTTTTTTCGTAGAAATTATGCAGGTCGCTCTTGCGGCAGGAGTAGTTGCTGAAGCGAAGCAACTCGGACAGCTTGGCGCCACTTCTTTAATGATGTATTCTTCTATACCTGGGCCCCCATTTCGGTAGGACACCAGAATTCGGTCGGAATCTTGAGAAAATTCCAGTCCATAAATATCCCCTGAGCATCCCAGATCAAGAAGCGCATATTCGCTGAGTTCGCCTGTTTGCTGGTCAAATTCAAAAATCTCGGTTCGGTTGCATCCTCCTTCGGAAATGGTGATAGCCAGCTTGGTACCATCTGGGCTAAACTTCATGGTTCCCACACCCGAAGAGAATTCATGCGGACTGCCAACCGAGCTCAGTACGGGTTGACCGATACCCTGGCTCGATACCGGATAGGCACGGAAGGTATTGTTGCCCAATTCATGAAATACTGCCCAGGTCGTATCACCAGCACTTAAAGCGGCACTGTGTTCGGTGGTGGGACTAAAGAGGAAGTTGTTTTTGGTAACCACATTTCCCACACCCGTGGGATTTTCAGCTTTAATATCTACCAGGGAAAAGCTAACGACATTGCTGCCACTGGTGGAAGCCTGAGTGGTGAATAGGTAGAAGAGGGTGGACTGGGTAGGTACGCCTACGGCCAAAACCCCTTGGCTGGCGGTGTTGCTGCCTCCAATGTCGCTGCCATTTTCCATCAAGTCCCCGTTCAGATCCCAGACGGATTGGCCATCGGTGTAAAACAGGACCTGCCCTGCCTGATCCGAGATCGTAGAGGTGCCTGCAGGAATAGCTTGTGGATGGGCTTCAGCTATGGGTCGTGGCACTGGGGCCGTTTCATCGTCTGGATCGGGATTAAAGTCCAAGCCTGCTCCATTGCCAAAGTACCAGATGTTATTGCTTTGGTCGGGGATATCCCACATTTTGATCCGGATCTCGGCATAGGCATAGCAGGAGGAACCAGGCTCGCGAACCAGCACCCAATACAGTCCTGGTTTACATACTTCATTGCCTTCCTTGCCTATCCAGCCTTCTTCACGCTTGTTGGACCAAAAATACTCGTAATTGCTAACACCACCCGTACCGCCGCCAGTGCCTCCACCTGTTCCTCCACCGGCACCCCCGCCAGCCTGCGCTTGCAGTAGGGGATCTAGGTCGATGCAGGACTCACAAAGTGTAGTATCGGAAGGGGTAAAGTTGGCCTGCAGCTCATTTTCGGTGAGTGTAATGCTTTTGGTCACCTTCTTGGTGGTGCTATCTGGGAAGGTGACAGTCAAGGTCACTTCCAAACTGCTCCCTTGGGCGGCTTCGGCAGGCACCAAAAAGTGTTCTTGGGTGAAGTCTGCTGGTAAAGGATTGCCATCTGCATCACTCAAGGGAGGGGAAAATTCCCAAAGAAAGGAGAGTGCCTGGTAGTTTTGAGGGGTGATTTGACTGGTAAGCTGTACGGGATTATTCGCACAAGGCTCTTCTGGGTCCCAAGTGAAATCGATCGTAGGTTCAATGTCTACATTGGGAGCGAAGATGGGAAAAATGCGCCCACAAAAATCACTTCCAGCAAAGGGATCTGCCTGTACTTGAAGTGAAGCCAAGGCACTTGCATTGGGGTTGGGTATTCTACCCATGATTTGAGGGCCAGCTGCTATCTCCTCATATAAGTAATACAGGGAACCATCTGGACCTACCTTCAGGTCGTATACCTGCTGAATGCTTGGGTCTAAGGGAATTTCCTCAGGAACTGCATTTGGGGAATTCGTTGGAATGCGCAAGAGCTTGTTTCCTCGAGAGAAATAGACAAAGGCCCCGTCTGGGGAAAATGTCGCTCCAGAAATCGCTCCAGCACCCCCGGAGTTGCTTAGGGCTTGGGGACTTCCAAAGGAACCAGTAGACGTGTCAAAAGGAACCAAGAAAATATCTTCCCCTGGATTTTTGGGAAGTAGTAGCAACTGCTCTGAAGGCTCATCAAAAACCATGGCCTTGGGCTCAATCGGAATACCTTGGGTATCCGTGAGCGTAAAGGAACCCGCAGTGGTTTCCAATCTTCTGGCTTGGAGATTTCCCCCCGCAAAGCTGAGTAAGTAGGAGGGGGAGCTCGGAGACTTGACCACCAAAACCGATCCTTGAGCAGGACCAATGACTTGATTTTTACTAGTGATTTTTCCCAGAGGGGGCTGGTTGCCTGTCGCCTGGCCTGGGGCATTCATGTCCACAAGTGCATACTGCAGCTGTCCCGCTAGCGAGAGGTAAAAAATGTAAAAAAGTTTGTTGCCTGCTGGGTTGTAATCCAAAAATCCGGTGGCTACCGTTTGTCGCCCTTGAAAATTTCCATTCAATCCAGGGGCTGAACCTTCAATCGGACTCCCCGAGTAATCGTATACGAGTTCCCCATTGGTGTAGAACAAGGGTTGGCCCGTGATGGGGTCAATGGCAATGGCATTGTTGTAAGCACCACTGAGTACAGTGGAGGGTAGCGTTTGTACGGTGGCGGTTTGACCCTTTCCAAAAGAGAGGTAGGTATGACCTCCGGTGGGGCAATTTCCAAAGATCCATTCGTTTTCATTGTATCCTTGGCCCCAAGCCGTTCCATACCAAACACTTCCTAAGAGCAGGAGCAGGCCTGCAAATAGTCGTGTGAATCGTATGGTATTCGACTTGCTTTTCATATTTTTAGCGCTACTTCTACAACAACCAAACTCTAGGTTCGTTTAGAAGGCTAGTGCGTATTCAAATAAACGAACAATTTCGTGTTACGGTCTCTGCTGACGTGGGTTTTTTTTCTGGTACTGGGCATGGCATCCATTTCACCGGCCTTTGCCCAAGATCCTCAGTATAGCCAATACTATGCAGCACCCCTTTACCTCAATCCTGCCATGGCCGGAGCCGAGATGATGGGACGTGTAGGATTTAACTACCGAAATCAATGGCCTTCCCTAGATGCGCAATTTACCACCTACTCTGCCTATTACGACACCTACCTACCGGATTACAATTCTGGGATAGGGGTACATGTCATGCAAGATACGGAGGGCGCATCAAAATTACGTTCCACTTCAGTTTCTGCACTTTATTCATACGAATTGCGCTTGGCGGATAACTTGTACTTCAGACCTGGATTTCAAGCAAGCTACATTCGAAGGGAAATCGGATTTTATGAAAATTTGGTTTTCGCAAATCAAATAGATCCCACCAATCCCACGGGACCCTTGTTGCCAGGAGCCGATATTCCAGGCTTAGGAGATCCAATTAGTATTTTTTCGCTGTCTGCTGGCGGTTTATTATTTACTGAAAATGCTTGGATCGGGTTTTCTGCCCATCACTTGAATGAACCCAATCAGTCTTTTGTAGATGGATTAAGTCCTTTGCCCAGCAAACTTTCTTTTCATGCAGGCTATCGGATTTCTTTGGGGTCAGGGAGCATGCGACGAGATTTTACGCACATTAGAAAGCAACGATACTTTACCCCTACTGTAAATTACAAGCGCCAAGGCCCTTTTGAGCAATTGGATGTAGGCGCTTATTTTTATGTGGAGCCGATTGTATTTGGAGCTTGGTACAGAGGACTTCCTTTTAAGCCCGTTGAAGGGCAAAGCAACCGAGACGCTATTGTCATGATGGTGGGTGTCAATCTCATCAATGGATTAAATGTGGGTTATAGCTTTGACTATACGGTCTCCCAGCTTGGGATTCAAAGTGGAGGTGCACATGAGATGAGTCTTTCTTGGACCATCCCTAGTCGAAACCAAGGAAAGCCCAACGCTCGAGATACCATCCTCCCTTGCCCTAAATTTTAATCCAAAGGAATGGGATCTGAAAGTTTGACCTACCTTCTCATAGGGGTACTGAGTTTCGGTTTTCTCGTACCCAAAATTTTGGAATACCTTCAGGTGGCCCAGCCCCTTTCCAAGGTACCGGCTTCCCTTGCAGAATACTTAAGTGAGGAAAAATTAACCGAGGCCAAAGCGTATCAGCGTGCGAACTTCAACTTCAAACTGGTTACCAGCAGCTTTACCTTTCTATTGACCCTTCTCTGTGTGACCCAAGGATGGTTTGGGTCAATCGATACTTGGATTGCAGCATTAGGCTATTCTCCTTTGGTTAATTCCCTTTTATTTTTTGGATTGATTTTCGTGGTTTCAGATGTGCTGAGCCTTCCCTTTGATTACTACAGCACCTTTGTGATTGAGGAAAAGTTTGGTTTCAATAAGACTTCCGTGCGAACTTTTTTTTCGGACAAATTGAAGGCATATGTACTTTCCCTGCTTGTAGGTGGAGGCCTACTTCTTGTATTTCTCTGGTTGATCCATTCCATGGGGCCCCATTTCTGGTGGCAGTTTTGGCTGGTTGCAGTGGTATTTATGGTGCTCGTGAATGTCGGATATACCGCTTGGATCCTTCCTTTATTCAATAGGCTTACGCCCTTAGCTGAGGGTGAGGTTCGGGACAAATTGCTGCAATATGCCGCTAAGGTCAATTTCCCCGTGAAACATATTTTTGTCATGGATGGAAGCAAGCGGTCGGCGAAGGCGAATGCCTTTTTCTCTGGTTTTGGAAAGCGGAAAAAAGTAGTGCTTTACGATACGCTTTTGGAGCAGCATCCCCCAGAAGAGTTGGTCGCGGTACTGGCACACGAGATTGGACATTACAAGAAAAAACACCTGAAGTGGGGCATGCTGATTTCAGTACTTCAAGTGGGTTTGCTCCTGTTTTTGTTGGGCCAAGTGGTTTTTTCAGAATCGATGAGTTTGGCCTTAGGAGGAAATAGCTGGTCAGTGCATTTGAATATTCTTGGGTTCACCATGCTTTTTGCGCCGCTTTCCATGATCCTAGGGATTGGGATGAATTGGCTCAGTCGCCGTCATGAATTTGAGGCGGACCATTATGCAAAGGAAACCTATGGAGGTAAGCCGCTTGCTGAGGCCTTGAAGACCCTTTCGGTGAAAACCCTCAGCACGATCCATCCACACCCTTGGTACGTATTTGTCAACTATTCCCATCCTCCACTGCTAGAGCGCTTGGAACGTTTAGAGCACTAGGACTTGGTTTTTTTTCTGCCTTCGATTAGCCTTGAGTACTGAAAAAAATATAATTTTATCTTGTATTGACCCGAGACCCATGAAAGACCTTGCCGATTACTCCTATCCCTTGACCGATCTTTTTGCGCAGCCTACTTCCTCCGATCAATGGGATCGGTACCGGTTGAGCCAGGATCAGATTGATTTTTTTCATGAAAATGGCTATTTGGCAGGAGTTCAGCTCCTCGATCAAAAGCAGATTGCTGTTTTATCCCAAGCCTTAGATGAGGTGATGGATCCCAAGCATCCGCTGCACAGCTTATTTCACGAGTTTCATAGCAACGAATCAGCAGATCCAAATACGGTGCTTTTTCACTCTTTAGGCCACTGGCGCATTGCAGCGGCATTTCATGATGCAATTTGGAATCCAGCATTCCGGATGGTCTCCAGTCAGCTACTTGGGGATCGAGGGGTTCGATTTTGGCATGACCAACTCTTTTGCAAGCCTGCACACCACGGCGGTGTAGTAGCTTGGCATCAGGATTATTCTTACTGGACTCGGACGGTGGAGATGCAGCATTTGACCTGCTGGTGTGGTCTGGATGATGCTACGGAAGAGAATGGCTGCTTGCAGTATGTGCCCGGTTCACATCGCTGGGGACTTTTGGAAAAGCCTTCCCTAGCAGGTGAAATGGATGGGCTGATGGGAATGCTTTCGGAAGAGCAGAAGGCTCAATTTGCGCCCGTGGCGATTCCTTTGAAAGCGGGCTATGCTGCCTTTCACCACCCTTTGTTGGTGCATGGAAGCTATGCCAATTATTCCCCACGTTCGAGAAAGGCTTTTGTGGTCAATGTTTTTGCAGATGGGACCATTTCTGACTCGGACGAACCACTTCTTACTGGGGTGCCGGTAATTCCAAAAGGAGAAAAAATGGGAGGTAAATTCTTTCCTTTGATTTTTGATCCCAAAAACAGCTAAATTCGAGCTTCAATTGCTGCTTTTGTAAGAAACAAGCAGGTTGGATGATGCAGTAGACCTCAGTTTGGGGTCCTGAAATTGGTTGATTTTATTCCCCTATACATGGCTTCTGGATTATTTGCCTTATTGGATGACATTGCTACGCTCATGGATGATGTGGCGGTGATGAGTAAAGTGGCCGCAAAAAAAACGGCTGGAATTTTGGGAGATGATTTGGCAGTGAATGCAGAGAAAGCATCTGGCTTTGTGTCCGATCGAGAGCTTCCTGTGTTGTGGGCGATCACGAAGGGGTCAGCCTTGAATAAAGTCATGATTCTTCCGATAGCCTTCCTGCTAAGTGCCTTTGCACCAGTAGCCATCACGGTAATTCTGGTGGTAGGAGGCTTGTATTTGGCCTACGAGGGTGCAGAAAAAATTCATGCCTATATTTTTCCTCATCCTGTGAAAGAGGAGGAAAAGTTAGATCTGGAGATCAGTAAGGAAGAAGTGCTGGCCTTGGAAAAGAAGAAAATCAAGTCAGCTATTAC
The DNA here is from genome assembly GCA_903952135.1 of uncultured Algoriphagus sp. Taxonomy (GTDB): domain Bacteria; phylum Bacteroidota; class Bacteroidia; order Cytophagales; family Cyclobacteriaceae; genus Algoriphagus. Next base: position 1,617 of record CAJBER010000023.1, on the reverse strand, counting down.
TACCGATTTTATACTATCTGTAGAAATTGTCATCATCGCGATGAGCACGGTAGTAGATAAGCCGCTCCTCAATCAAGTGGCTGTGGTGTCTCTGATTGCTTTGATTGCCACAGTAGGGGTGTATGGAATAGTCGCAATTGTAGTTCGCATGGATGAGTTTGGCTTCAAATTGATTGCACTCAATGATCGGGAGGATAGCTTCTCAGATAAAATAGGATGGATGTTGGTGAATGCCTTGCCACATTTTGTTCGAGGAATTGGTTTTGTGGGCACACTGGCCTTATTGTTGGTTTCGGGAGGTATTTTTGCACATAACATTCCCTTTTTCCACCACCTCTTGCCCACTTGGCCAGATATGGCTAAGGAGTTTCTTTTTGGATTGGGTGTAGGGATTGTGGTGTTGCTTCCCGTCATGCTCTTTCAAAAGCTTCGAAAAAAATCAAGCTAAGCATTTGTTGGAAGCCGGTGATTATGCCTATTTTCAGAGCACCTAAATCCGCTCTCATGAACGCTTCACTCACTCGGTTTTTCAGTTTTGTACTTTTTCTACTTCTCCCCCAGTGGCTTTTTGGACAAGTAGGGGAATCCTACCTTCAATTTGAAGGGGGGCAAGGACCTGGTCAAGGCAAGCACATTGTCTTGGTAGCTGGGGACGACGAATACCGATCGGAGGAGTCTATGCCCATGTTGGCCAAAATTTTATCCTCCCGTCATGGGTTTAAAACGACCGTCCTCTTTCCCATTGACCCAAGTACTGGGGATGTGGTACCCAACTATCAAACTAACATTCCAGGCTTGGAGCAATTGGCTTCTGCGGATTTGGTAATTGTTTTGATTCGATTCCGGGAGTTGCCTGATGCCCAGGCAAAGTACTTGGAGGACTATCTTTTGGCGGGCAAGCCCATTATCGGCTTGCGGACTTCCACTCATGGTTTTGCCTATCAGAAAAATAAGGATTCCAAATTTGCTAAGTGGGATTTTATGAGTAAAGTGCCCGGATGGGAGCAAGGCTTTGGAAAACGCATCTTTGGAGAAACTTGGATCAACCACCATGGGATACATGCCAAGGAAGGAACTAGAGCGCTAGTAGACGGCGTGAAGCAAAGTGCCAATCATCCGATTCTTCGTGGAGTCAACGACATCTGGGGTCCTTCGGATGTGTATGGCATTAAGAGTTTGCCTGCCGATGCAGAGGTCTTGGTTTATGGACAGTCTACTGCGGGTATGAATGACCAAGCCCCCCTCATCTGGGAGAAGTCGGTGATGCCTATCGCTTGGACCAAGCCCTATCAACTTGAAGGTGGAAAACCCGGGATGGCCTTTGCCTCTACCCTAGGTGCCTCCTTGGACTTTCAAAGTGCAGACTTGAGACGCTTGGTGCTCAACGCATCTTTCTGGCTTCTAGGCATGGGCGATGCAGTGACTGCGGATTTGAATGTGGACTATGTTGGAAGCTATCAGCCTACTCCCTTTGGATTTGACACCTTCCGAAAGGGTATGCGCGTGTCGGATTTTAAGTAGGCATTTGTACAAAGTACCCTGCCTGTATTCTAAGGTTAAAGCAAGTGGAATAGTACAATTTTTATTTTTTTTCATGCGGCATACTTATGAATTTCA
>CAJBER010000022.1 GCA_903952135.1 uncultured Algoriphagus sp. | reverse complement strand
TCGGAGGTAGCAGCATTTGATGTGGGAGCCGATGACTACATCACCAAGCCCATCAAACCTCGGGCATTGATGTCTCGTATTGCCGCCCTATTTCGCCGAGATTCCAAAAAAGAACAAGAAAAGGGTCAAATAAAAATTCGCGATCTGAACATTGACCGCAGTAGTTTTACCATCAATAAGGCAGGTAAAACCATCACGCTACCCAAGAAAGAATTTGAACTCCTGTACTTCTTGGCCAACAATCCCAATGTAGTCTACAGCCGAGATGAGCTATTGCATAACATTTGGGGATCCGATGTCTTTGTACTGGCTCGTACCGTGGATGTCCACATTCGAAAGGTGCGTGAGAAAATCGGGGAAGAATACATCACTACCGTCAAAGGAGTAGGGTATAAATTCGAACTAGGATAAGATGCCAACAGGTTCTCGGGGATTATCCTTTTTTCTAGCAATTGCCATAGCCGCTGTGGTGACGGCATTTCTATTCCTCATTCCTTCTACCTCGTCTACTGTTCTCTGGGCAGCGCTTTTGCTCTCGTTCTCCATTTCTTACCTTCTAATAAGTATCACCTTAGAGTTTTTGGTTTTTCGAGAGATTGGGAATATTTATACCCTGCTCGAGAAAATTCAAAAAAAGGACCTGACCGAAATCAAAGAGAAATCCTTAGGCTCCAATCTGTCCCCTTTAAAAAAAATCAATGCCGTCATCAATTCCTATGCACTTGCCAGGCAGCGGGAAATTGAAGCCCTCCAAAAAAATGCAGAGTTCAGACGGGAATTTATTGCAGACATCTCGCACGAACTCAAAACCCCCATTTTTGCAACGCAAGGCTACATCCATACGCTCCTAGATGGAGCAATAGATGACAAGCAGGTACGTATGAAGTTCTTGAAGAAAGCTGCCAAAAGCTTGGATTCTTTAGATCACCTCGTTCAAGACCTGCTCACCCTCAACCAAATGGAATCGGGGGTGATCAAGTTTACCTTCACCGAATTTGACTTGAGGGAATTGGTACAGGAGGTCATCGAAGAATTGGAACACAAGGCATCCAAGCGGGCTGTTCACATCACCTTGGAATTTGATCCAGAAAAAAGTTACCACACCCTTGCAGACCGTCAAAAAATCTACCGGGTATGTCAAAACCTCATCTTCAATGCCGTCAAATACAACCACGATGGTGGTGAGGTGCAGGTTTGCATCAAGTCGAGCAAAAATCAACTTCAAGTAGAAGTCAAAGACAATGGACCTGGGATTCCTCCTGAAGATTTGAAGCGAATATTTGAACGGTTTTACCGAGTGGAGAAAAGCAGGTCCAAGGGCAAAGGAGGCACCGGTCTAGGCTTGGCTATCGTGAAGCACATTCTGGAAGGACATAAGAGTAAAATCTCCGTCAGTTCGGCATTGGGTAAAGGGTCAATCTTTAGCTTTGAACTTCCGCTAGAAAAGGAGAAAAAGAAAGAGGAAGTACTCCCTGCTAGTTGATCTAGGATTCCTGATTTTTATTTCGTTCAAGGAATTTTGATTACCAAGGACTTAGTTTTCGCAACTTTTTTGGAACCGACAAAGATTGGCTAGCTTTGTGGCCACTTATCGGAGCAAGCCATCCATGAAAAAAATTACGTTTGAAGACCTGATTCTCCTTGAAAACTCGGATTTCTTGGTCATCAACAAACCTCCCTACCTATCGAGTTTGGATGACCGCCACGAGGCACAAAACATCCTGGACTTAGCAAAGACCTATTGGGAGGATGCGCAGCTCTGCCATCGCTTGGATAAGGAGACTTCAGGCTGCTTGGTGATCGCGAAGCATGCGGAGGCCTACCGTCATTTGGCCATGCAATTCGAAAGCAGGCAGGTAGAAAAAATCTACCATGCCGTAGCGGAAGGCATTCACGACTTTCAGAACCTACTTGTGGATCGCAATCTGGCTGCCAATAACAAGGGAATTGCCAAGGTAAGCAAGGATGGAAAACCAGCCCAAACGATCGTAAACACGGTACGAACCTACTTTGCCCATACGCTGATTGCTTGCAGTCCGATTACAGGCAGATTGCACCAGATTCGCGTACACCTGGCTTACTTGAAGGCCCCGATTTGTGGTGATACGCTGTATGGAGGAAAGCCTTTGTACCTCTCCGCATTGAAGCGACGCTTCAATTTGAAAAAAGATACGGATGAGCTGCCCATCATGCAGCGGGTATCCCTACATGCCTTCAGCATACAGTTTTTGGGCTTGGATGGAAAAAAAATCACCGTACAAGCTCCCTATCCCAAAGATTTTCAGGTACTGGTGCAGCAGCTTGAAAAGAATCGATAAGCTGTCTTTTTCGGCTAGCTTGCGCTTCTTGAATAAAAAAAAGTTTGCTAAACCAATGAAAATTAGGGTTTAGTATCGCAAATAGTTTGCATAGAAAAATAAATGCTCCTATCTTTGTGTCCCTTTTTGGGGTCGATAATTAATTAATAAGCTAAAAATTAAACAGTTACAAAGTGGATACTCTGAGCTATAAGACCATCTCAGCCAACAGCTCCACCGTAGAAAAGCAATGGGTCCTTGTGGATGCCCAGTCTGCGATTCTAGGGCGCTTGGCAAGTGATGTTGCGAAAATCTTGAGAGGAAAGACGAAGCCTAGCTTCACTCCTAACGTAGATTGTGGTGACAATGTCATCGTAATCAACGCAGACAAGGTTCGATTGACGGGTGACAAGTGGGACGCAAAAGTATATGTGCGCCACACCGGATACCCAGGTGGACAGCGAATCTCTACTCCACGATTGTTGAAGGAAAAATCTTCAACCATCTTGATAGAGAAAGCTGTAAAAGGCATGTTGCCTAAAAACAGATTAGGAAGCAAGTTGTACGGCAACTTGTACGTGTATGAAGGTGCTGAGCATCCTCATGCCGCACAACAGCCTAAAGCTATCACCCTTTAATTGCTGACGCATGGAAACAATCAATACAATCGGTAGAAGAAAGACTTCTGTAGCCCGTATTTACATGACGCCAGGGAACGGTAAAATTACCGTGAACAACAAAGCAATTGAGGTTTACTTCCCATTTGAACTACACCAGATTGTAGTAAAGCAGCCTTTGACCCTAGTAGGTGTTGAAGGAAGCTATGACCTACAAATCAATGTAGACGGTGGTGGAATCAAAGGACAGGCGGAAGCCGCACGTATGGCCATCTCTAGAGCACTTTGCGAAGCAGATGAGACACACAGACCTCCATTGAAAAAAGAAGGTTTCTTGACTCGTGACCCTAGAATGGTAGAACGTAAGAAACCAGGACGTAGTAACGCAAGAAGATGATTCCAGTTCTCTAAGCGTTAATCGGAATATACTTCATACAATAGAAAACAATTTCATTCATGTCAAAAATAGAATACAAAGACTTACTGGATGCTGGTGTTCACTTCGGACACTTGACGAGAAAGTGGGATCCAAGAATGGCTCCATATATCTTTATGGAGAAGAACGGTATCCATATTATCGACCTTAATAAAACGCTTGCTTGCCTCGAAGAAGCATCCAACGCAATCAAGCAAATTGTACGTTCCGGCAAAAAAATCATGTTTGTCGCTACAAAAAAACAAGCCAAAGACCTAGTTGCTGCAGAAGCACAACGTCTCAACATGCCTTTCGTGACCGAAAGATGGTTGGGCGGTATGTTGACCAACTTCGCTACCATCAGAAAGTCTCTTAAGAAGATGTCTTCCCTAGAGAAATTGATGAAGGAAGATGGCTACAAAAACTTGGCTAAGAAAGAGCGTTTGATGGTTAGCCGTCAAAAGGAAAAAATGGAAACGATCTTGGGCGGTATTGCCGACTTGAGCCGTCTTCCAGCCGCGCTATTTGTAGTAGACATCAAGAGAGAACACATTGCCATCGCTGAAGCGCAAAAATTAGGTATCCCTGTTTTTGCTTTGGTAGATACCAACTCTAATCCAAACGAGGTGGACTTCCCAATCCCAGCAAATGATGATGCATTCAAGTCTGTTTCCCTTCTAGTAAAAGCATTTGGTACAGCCATCGAAGAAGGCCTATCTGAGCGCAAGAAGGATAAGGACGATGCTAAACTTTCTGAAGAGGAAGAGGCAAAAAGAGCCGTGGACGCCGAAACACAGGAATAATCCACTCTACTAATGAATTAAAAAATTGAACATCTGGCGTCAGTCGATGTTCAATTTTTTGTTTAAACTCGGCGCTTGCGCCTCCCAAAAAGTACAACCGATACCCTCCTAGAAGGTATCCGATCTATACGAACTATCTAAACGAAACTTACCATGTCAATTACTGCACAAGACGTAAACAAACTGAGACAAATGACCGGAGCAGGCATGATGGACTGCAAGAAAGCGCTTACCGAAGCCGATGGCGACTTCGAAAAAGCAGTGGACATCCTCAGAAAAAAAGGTCAGAAGGTATCTGCTTCTAGAGCTGACCGCGAAACCAAAGAAGGCGTAGTCGTAACTCGCTTGACCAATGGCAACGCAAAAGGTGTTTTGCTTTCACTTACTTGCGAAACTGACTTCGTAGCTAAGAATGAAGGATTTGGAGCTTTTGCTAACTCTCTAATTGATGCAGCAGTAAGCAACGGCTCCACTACCACTGCTGAAGTACTTGCCCTACCTATGGAAGGCAGCACCATTGCAGAAAAAATCATTGAAATGACTGGTAAAATCGGTGAGAAAATTGAAATCTCTCACTTCGAAGTCATCAGTGCTGATCAAGTAGTGACTTACGTACACTCCAACGGAAAATTGGGTGTATTGGTAGGCCTTGTGAACACTTCTGGTAACAACGTAGAAGAAGCTGGAAAAGACGTGGCTATGCAAATTGCTGCCATGAATCCTGTAGCAGTAGACAAGGATGGCGTAGATGCAACTACCATCGAACGAGAAATCGAAATCGGTAAGGAGCAAGCTAGAGCAGAAGGCAAGCCAGAAGATATGTTGGAGAAAATTGCCCTTGGCAAGCTTCAGAAATTCTACAAGGAAAGCACTTTGCTAAGCCAGCAGTTTGTAAAAGACAACTCTAAGTCTATCGCTCAGTACCTTGACGGAGTGAGCAAAGGACTTACTGTCAATACATTCAAGCGAATTTCTATCGGTTAATTCCTTCGATAAGACTTTCTAAACAAAAAGGGCTGGTTATCACCAGCCCTTTTTTTGTATCCAACAGGTCTTTATTTGTTCTCCCTCACTCCTATTTTTAAAGAATAAAGTTTCGAATACCTTTGTTTGATGCGATGGATCTCCTTTTTCTTTTTTCTTGTCGGCTTACAAACAACCTGTTTGGCCCAAATCTACCTCACCCCAGCTGCGGATACCGAGCGAATCAAACAAGCATGTTCCCTTCTGCAGACCTACGCTCCTAAGATCTACGAGGCAGTCGTGCAGCATGCCACCATGCAACTCCAGGTAGGCAGGGATGGGGAAATTTTTGCAAGCACCAATTGGGTTGAACCAGGTGACCCAAAAATTATCTGGATTATGCTAGGCCCGGGATCTGTTAGAGAACGAAGTATAAACCATTTGGCAGGAACAATTTTTCATGAATCCTTACACCTCCTACTAGTAGAAGAGCGGATCCGAAATGGGGTCACAGGTTTTTTTAAAGAACTTCCTGAGACCCAACAAAAAGAAGAGGAACTTCGAATTTACTTGTTGCAACTTGACCTACTCGCCAAAATGGGAACCCAAAAGGAAGAAATTGAAGAAATTCGGCGTTGGATGGAACCTTATAAGAACCCCAACTAAGCTGCCTATTTACCGGTTCATCAGCGACTCAATCTCCTCTGCTTCAATTGGAATGTTCCGCATCAAATCCAGGTATCCCTTCTCTTGAACTACGATGTTATTTTCGATACGCACTGCAAATCCCTCCTCAGGAATATAGATGCCTGGCTCTACGGTAAAGACCATGCCTGCGGAAATCGGGTAGTGCATGGTCCCCACATCGTGCACATCCAAGCCCAAATGGTGCGAGGTACCGTGCATGAAATACTTTTTGTAGGCAGGCCATTTCGGATCCTGATTCTTGATGTCGGTCTGATCTAGCAAGCCCAAGCCAAGGAGTTCTCCTTGCATCACCAATCCTACTTCACGGTGGTAATCCTGAATAGTGATCCCAGGACGTAGCATGCTTGCTGCCTCGCGCTCCACCCGCAAGACTGCATCGTAAACTTGACGCTGCCGCTTCGTGTAGCGTCCATTGACAGGAATCGTGCGCGTCATGTCTGCATTAAAGTTGCCATACTCTGCTGCCACATCGAGAAGTAGGAGCTCTCCATCTAGGCAGGCCTTGTTGTTTTCGATGTAATGCAAAACACAGGCTGACGGCCCAGAAGCAATGATCGGTTCGTAGGCGAAGCCTTTGCTCCGATTTCGGACAAACTCATGCACAAACTCTGCTTCGATTTCGTATTCGGTCACCCCAGGCTTAACCATTCCGAGTACACGTCGGAACCCTTTTTCGGTGATGTCACAGGCGATTTGCAATTGCTGAATCTCTTCAGGCTCTTTTACCCCACGCAAGGCATGAAGTATCGGCGCAGCACGCTCCAATCGGTGAAGTGGATGCCGGTCTTTAACGGATTGAATAAAGCGGGAATCCCGAGTTTCCACCACCACCCCTGCCCGAAGGTGCTCGTTGGTATTCAAGTAAATCGATTCGGAAAGGTTGACCACCGAATTGAATATCAAGTCAAACTCCGTCAGCCAAAGTATGGTTCCGATGCCAGAAGCAGCTAAGGCTTCCTCTTTGGTGTACTTATGTCCTTCCCAGACCGCAATGTGTGCGTTCGTTTCCCGGAGAAACAAGACCTCACGCCAGGCTGGATTGGGGCAATCCGGAGCCAAAAGCAAAATGGTCTCCTCCTGGTCGATGCCACATAGGTAAAATAAATCGTTATTTTGCCTAAACTTCATCGTTCCATCCGCATTGGTTGGCAAAATATCGTTGGCATTGAAAATTGCTACGCCGTTTTTCGCCATTTTTGCAGCAAACTTGGCTCGATTACGTTGGTACAATTCTTTCGGTAAGGGAGTATATTTCATAACGGAAAATTTATCTTGCCAAGATAGTAAAATAGGACGTTTCCTCGAATGAAAATTCTAGGAACTGCCCAAGAGGATTCGGATTCATTTTTCCAAACAAGGAACCACAACACATGCAATTGACTTTTAAAGAGCTTCCCAATGGGATTCGGATTGTCCATCAGGAGATTCCGCATACTCGATTGGTGCATTGTGGATTTATCCTCAACATTGGTAGCCGAGACGAGGACCAGGAACAAGAGGGGCTAGCTCATTTTTGGGAACACATGGCCTTCAAAGGCACTCAAAAACGAAAAACCTTCCACATCCTCAACCGTCTGGAATCCCTGGGAGGCGAACTGAATGCCTACACCACCAAAGAGAAGGTCTGCTTCTATGCATCGGTGCTCAAAGATCACTACGCCAAAGCAGCCGAGCTACTCTACGACATCACCTTTCATTCCACCTTTCCTGAAAAGCAAATTGAACGGGAGCGGCAGGTGATTCTGGAAGAGATGGCCATGTACCGCGACTCCCCCGATGATGCCATTCAGGATGAATTGGATGCGCTGGTATTTGACCAACATGCCTTGGGAAGAAATATTTTAGGCACCGAAGAAACGGTGGGCAATTTTCACCACCACGACTTCATCGACTTTATTTCCTCGCGCCTAGATACCTCGCAACTGGTATTCTCCATTGTAGGCAATATTTCCTTCGAAAAAGCGCTGCGGCAAATCGAAGGGCCACTGCGTGAAATTCCCACCAAACGCACGTTGTATACCCGAAGTGGATTTCAGACCTACCAGCCCAAGCAGAAAACCAGCAAACGGGAAATTTCGCAATCCCTCTGTGCCATCGGTAGACCCGCCTATTCCCTGCACGATCCCAATCGATACAAGCTCTTTTTGCTGAACAATATCCTGGGAGGACCCAGCATGAATAGCCGACTCAACCTGTCCTTGCGCGAAAACTATGGCTATGTCTACAGCGTGGAATCCACCTACCAGCCCTTCTCAGATACTGGTTTTTTTGGAATCTATTTTGGGACCGAGGAAAAAACGCTCAAAAAGAGCCTGGCCATCGTCCACCGAGAACTGGAAAAGCTTCGCTCCAAAAAACTAGGAAGTCTCCAACTGCATACTGCCAAGGTACAAGCGATCGGACAAATGGCTATGGCTGAGGAAAATTATGCGAGCCTGATGCTGGTCTATGGAAAAAGCCTACTCGATCACGGAAAAATAGACCCCTTGGACTCCATCTTTGAGCAAATTCGCTGCACCACTGCTGCCGAACTTTTAGACATTGCTCAGGAGATTTTCCAGGTAGATCAACTCACCCAGCTTATCTATACCCCTGCCTGATATGGAGTTTATTTCCCCAGAACTACTGGCCTACTGTGAGGCACATACCCAAGTAGAAGATCCCCTGCTCCTGAAAATCACCCGAGAAACTCAGGCAAAGGTTTTACTTCCACGCATGCTCTCTGGGCACCTGCAAGGGAAAACCTTGGAGTTTTTCGCCAGAATGCTGCAACCAAGTGCTATCCTGGAGATCGGGACCTTTACAGGCTACTCTGCCATCTGCCTAGCCCGAGGCTTGGCGCCTGGAGGCAAACTCCTCACCCTGGATATCAACGACGAATTGGAAACTATGGTCCGGGGATTTTTTGAGGAAAGTGGGCTGGCTTCGCAAATCGATTACCGACTGGGAAATGCGCGGGAACTCCTTCCTGGCATTCCTGGGCCCTTTGACCTCGTGTTTATCGATGCAGACAAGTTCTACTATAGTGCCTACTACGAGCTGGTCATCGACAAACTCCGTCCAGGAGGAATCTTACTCGCAGACAATGTACTTTGGTCGGGAAAAATTCTGGTGGAGGAAGGCCAAAAAATTGACAAGGATACCCAAGCCTTGCTGGATTTTAACCGACAACTGGCCCAAGATCCGCGGGTAGAAACCCTCCTTTTGCCCATCCGAGATGGAATTTTGGTAGCAAGAAAGAAGTGAGCTGAAAAAATGGGAATCATTTTTGCTTAGTTTTCCCCAGCGCCAAATAATTCCTGTTTCAATGAAACCCCAACTTCGTTTTCAGCTCTTATTTTTTCTCCTTTTTTCGGTAAGCACGCTCCTCCAAGCACAAATCCCACAGGTACCCTTGGAGATGGAATTTGCGGATTTGACCTTGCGCATCCATCCTCAAGCCCAACGAGAAATTCAATTGGATGTGGATGCACTTTACCGTAGTGCGAGTTACTTTAAATTAAAAGCAGACCGCGTCAACCTGTACCTTCCGATCGTGGAGCGAGAGCTACGCAGCCAAGGGGTCCCCGATGAACTCAAGTACCTCGTCATTCAAGAAAGTGGATTGATCTCAGATGCGGTATCCACCTCCAATGCGGTAGGCTTTTGGCAGTTTAAACAAGGAACCGCTGAGGAAGTGGGTCTACGGGTTGATCCTCAAGTTGATGAACGAAAGAGTATTGTAGCTTCCACTCGTGGAGCTGCACTTTATCTCAAAAAGCACCAGAATGTACTGAACAATTGGATGACAGCCTTGGTATCCTATCAAATGGGTCTTGGCGGCGCAAAGGCTTATTTTGGCAACCAATATACAGGTCAAAAAGTGGTAGTTGTGGATCGAAATACACACTGGTACTTTAAAAAATTCTTGGCCCATAAAGTGGCCTATCAATCTTCACTTGCCATTTTCACCTCCAATGGATCACGCCTTTCCGAAGTGCAAATTCAGGGACCAACCAGCTTTGCTAGTCTGTCCAAGCAGTTTGGTGTGTCGGAAGCACATTTGGTGGAGTTCAACAAGTGGGCGGTCAATGGGAGGGTTCCTGCTGGTAGCTTCACCCTTTTCTATGTAAAATCAGGAGGTCTTCCAGAAGGACCAGTGGCCAGCCAAACCCAACCTGCACAACCTACGCAAACGGCACCAACTACTGTTTCTCCTACCTACAAACCTGCCAACTCCTATCCTAAAATCTCAGGAAACACAACGAAGGCTTCTCAGCGAAATCAAATTTTGGTAAATAATCTAGAAGGAGTACAGGCCCCTGCCAATTCCACTACTAGCGAATTATCCGAGGAAATCGGAATGCGTGAAAAACGCTTTTTGAAGTTAAATGACCTTCCCGAAACTGAGAATGTAGATCAAGGAGCCTACTACTACACGGAGAAGAAGCGCCCTAGCGCTGAGGCAGACACCCATGTGGTGGAAGCGGGAGAAACCCTCTGGTCCATATCCCAGAAATATGGCATCCGACTTGCCTCCTTGAAATCCAAAAATAGAATCCGTAAAGATGCCGACCTTCGCCCAGGGATGGTACTCAACTTAAAAGAACCGCGAAAAAGAGGAGAAGAAATTCCCGTGTATCAAGAGCCCGTTTCTGCTCCCCTTACCCCTGCAACTAGCCCTAGCCAGGTGACCACAAGTCCAACTCAATCCAAGGAATCCACTCCATCAAGTGCAACCGAGTCCTCCCATACCGTTCGGGCAGGAGAAACCTTGTTTTCCATTTCTAAACAATACGGACTAAGCGTGGAGGAACTCAAGCAGCTCAATGGTATTGGAAGTCAAAATTTGATCACGGTAGGACAAAAATTACGTATTTTGATCCGTTGATCTGATTCTCGGCACCCTATTCCTATGCGGCATTGCTTTTACCTAGTTGGCTTCTTTTTTCTTGGCTGCTTCTCTTTAGTGAAGGCACAAGACAAGAAAATTGTGCCCGATACGGTGATCATTGACCGGGATACCTTGGTAATGCTGGGTGATTCATTGTTGATTCAAGAACCTGTCAAAGAAACCTTCTGGAAGACTGGGGGAACCTACACCTTGAATATCCAACAGGTCACCTTGAGCAATTGGGCGGCAGGTGGTACCGGGTCTTTTGCCCTCAATACTGGGGCCACTCTATTTGCCAATTTCAAAAAAGATAGCAAGGTTTGGGACACCCAGTTGACAGTCAATCTGGGCTTCAACCGCCAAAATGATCGAGCCTATACCACGCGGAAGACCAACGACAACTTTATTTTTGTCAGCAATTACGGACGGCAGCTATCTGAAAAATTCTTCCTCACTACCCAATTGGATGCCCGAACGCAGTTGGTCGCTGGCTACAAGTATTTCAAGCCAGCAGGTTCTGAGCAGGAAACACGTACAAAAATCTCCGACTTACTTTCCCCCGGCTACTTACAATCCTCCACAGGGATCAATTACAAACGGACCTTTGATGACAAAAGTCGGCTTTCGGTTATCGTTTCCCCATTTACGGGACGATTTACCCTGGTCATGTCTGACTCCTTGAGCCAAGCAGGGGCTTTTGGGGTGATTTCTGGGGAAAACGTACGGGCAGAAGCAGGGATGTCTCTAGCCGTAGGGGGCGTGGATGTGGTCTTGATGGAAAATGTCACCTGGAAGGCAGATTTGAACCTTTTTTCCAATTACGAGCGCTTTGGCAACCTGGTGGTCAACTTCAACTCACTCATCCGAATGAAGGTGAATAAGTACATTTCTACCCGAATTGAAACCGCACTCATCTACGATGAACAGGTCCTCATCAAGCAGGACGATGGCCGGAGCAAGCAGGCCATTCAATTCCAGAATTTGATCAATTTTGGGATTTCGGTAGATTTTTAAAAATCCACATCCAAGTCAAATTTCCGCTGCAACTCCATCAAGGCGGGGTGCTTTTCGCGCAAAAATTTCAGTTTATCCGTACTGGTATACAGTTTACCCTTTTCGTCAGGCTCTTCTTCCTGCTGCTGGACGGTGATGGAAAAAGTAGTGGCCCCGGTAAATTTCCTCACCAGCCCTACCAACTCGGGTTTCATTTTTAAGGCAATGTCTTCTTGAATGGAGCCTGTCACCAGCAGAATCATTTCTCCTTCTTTTACCTGAATCTCCTGATCCAGAAGGGTGAGTTCCAGATTTTTATTGGCCGTTCGGTAGACGTCTTGAATGGAAAAAATTGCTTGATTCAATAATTCCTGGGTCAGCACAAGTTCTTGCGCTGGGGCAGCGGGCGTGTAACTAGGCTCCTCCACCACATCGGCCACTAGGGACTCTTCCTCTTGGGGTTTGGTTTCGCCTAATTTTTTGGTTTGCCCGAGGCTGCTGGGAATGGCAAAGGTAGGCTTCAGCCCACTGAGCTTTGGTGCCGGGGCAGGGGAAGCAGGTTCAGGCGAAGGGATTGGTGTAGCGGCAGGGGCTACTGTTGGTTGGGTAGGAGGTGCTGGTGGGGCTACAGGAGCGGGCTCCTCAATCAGGCTTTTTTTTTTGCATCCACCGAAGAAAGGGTGGCAAGGCGGAATGCCTGAGAAAGTTTGGCCACCTTCATCAGGGTCAATTCCACATGAAGGCGCTGGTTTTTGCTCGTCTTGTAGTGGATATCACACTGGTTGGCCAGGTTCAAGGAAGAAAGTAGGAAAGATACCGAGGCGCGGGCTGTTTGTTCGAGGTAGCGATCCTTGGCCGACTCAGACACTTGAAGGAGCTCCACTGTAGCTTCATCCTTGACCACCAAGAGGTCGCGCAAGTGCTCACTCAACCCTACGATAAAATTATGTCCATCAAAGCCCTTCTTGAGAATCTCATCAAAGAGCAACAGGGTAGTCGAAATATTCTCTTCGAGCAGGGCGTCTACGACTTTGAAGTAGTAGTCGTAATCCAGAATGTTCAAGTTGGAGATCGTCTCCTGGTAGGTTACCTTTTTTCCTGCGGAGTAGGTGACGATGAGGTCAAAGATGGATAAAGCATCTCGAAGGGCACCATCTGCTTTGGTGGCAATCAGGCGAAGGGCTTCTTCTTCGTAGTCCACTTCCTCCTTGCCTGCAATGTACTTGAGGTGCTCGGCGATGTGTTTGATTTGAATTCGGTTGAAGTCAAATATCTGGCATCGGGAGAGGATGGTTGGGATGATTTTGTGCTTTTCCGTGGTCGCCAAAATGAAAATGGCATACTTAGGGGGCTCTTCCAGCGTCTTCAAAAAAGCATTGAAAGCCGCGGTGGAGAGCATGTGCACTTCATCAATGATGTAGACCTTGTATTCTCCTTTTTGAGGGGCGTAGCGTACCTGTTCGACCAGGTTACGGATATCATCTACCGAATTGTTGGATGCGGCATCGAGTTCGTAAACATTGAAGGAAGCGTTGTTTTGAAAAGAAACGCAGGCATCACAGGTGCCGCAAGCTTCAAAGTCTTTGGTGATGGATTCGCAGTTGATGGTTTTGGCAAGGATTCGGGCGCAGGTGGTCTTTCCGACTCCTCGAGGTCCGCAAAAAAGGAATGCCTGGGCAAGGTGCTTGTTTTTGATAGCATTTTGAAGGGTAGTCGTGATGTGCTGCTGCCCAACGACACTCTTAAAATCTGCAGGTCTATATTTTCTTGCCGAAACGACGAAATTTTCCATCCCCGAAAGATATAAAAAAGTAGTTATTCTTGGATAGGGGATTTGGCTTACAATGGAGATTTTCTTTTAGAAAGAAGTTGGCGGTAAGCATTGTACCAGGTACCAAGTACAATGTACCAAGATCCTTCGAAAGTAAGATTCAGGTCCTAATTCGAATCCCTACTTCGAAATTCTTCACTCAGCGTTCGACATTCAATATTGGAGCAGTAGCAAGTATCTAGAAAAGTTGTACGAAGTACAATGTACCCATAATCTTTAAACAGCAGAATTCAATTTTAATTCGAATCTCTACTTTGTACTTCGTACATGGTACCTGGTACAACTTGAATTCCTACTTTGTACATGGTACTTGGTACTTTGTACAATGATAAAATGAACTTATTTCCCCCTACCTTTGTACTTACTTTATGGGGCTGACCGGTTTTGACAGTAGGTGTAATCATCGGGCTCGCATGCAGGCTGGAGTATGTATGGCCTTAAAAAATTCATACAAAAGACAAATGGCGAAACTTCTTACGCCATGGCTGCTTAATCTAACCTAAAAGGATAGATCGCTTAAAGGGTTGAGTTACGAGAGTGATTCCCCAGCCACATCCCACCGTGTTTTGCCTGATCGGCGCGGGTTTGGGGTGTCGACTTGATCGGGATGCGGCTTGTGATGCGATTAAGCAAGTCTAAGATCAATCGCTAAGCCAAGCTCAGGTGTGTCACCCAGCATAGAATGGTCGAAAACCCAACCGGTGACTAAGCATGTAGACGGTACGGTGTTTCCTTATCTGGACGCGAGTTCGACTCTCGCCAGCTCCACAATTAACTCGATTCCTGAGTTAGCATTTCGCCCCTCAGCATAAATCGCTGAGGGGCTTTTTGTTCCCCCTCATCTATTTAAATAGACGTCCCAGCTCTTGTATGGCAGCGATTTCATGAATTTATGTGCTAGATAGAATAGCTAAAACTTCAGGATACTAGGCGGGGGTGCTGAAAAATCCAGTACTAGTTAAATTCCAGTTTTCATCATTTTAGATTCTTCAGGTTGTATCACCTACTTTTAAGATGCTTCTTTCCTGCAATTCAAAATTAAATCCTAGTTTTGCTTAAACACTATGAGTTCAGAGACAGGATTTTTCCGCAGATACAAATTCATTGTAGACCGTTTCCCAGCTGAATGGAAAGGCTATGATATTCTGACTACCCTGTACCGATTGGCTTTCTTTTACCTCCGCGGCATGATTCAACGCCTGTATTTCAAACGTTCAAGCGGATGGGTATTAGTTGGCAAAGGAGCATCCATACGCTATGCCAGGCATCTGAGTGTGGGAAGAGATTTCATAGTTGAGGATTATGCTGAGGTCAACTGCATGACCTACCGGGGCATTATCGCAGGTGACCGTGTCACAATCGGAAAACATGCCATCATCAGACCTACGAATATTTATGGATCTGCCATTGGCGAAGGGCTCAAAATCGGAAACAACTCAAGTATCGGACCCTATTCCTACATCGGATGTTCCGGTTATATTGAAATAGGAGACAACGTGATGATGTCGCCAAGGGTAAGTATTTATGCCGAAAATCACTTGTTTGATCATCCCGAACTGACCATAAAAGAACAGGGAGTAAAACGGGAATTTGTGAAAATAGAAGACGATTGCTGGATTGCGGCCAACACCATAATTCTTGCAGGTGTGACCATTGGACGCGGATCAGTAATTGCGGCAGGAAGTGTGGTCACTAAAGATGTTCCACCTTACAGCATCGTGGGTGGGGTTCCGGCAAAAGTGATCAAAAGCCGTAAATAGATTGCTGATCCTAACCGATAAAGAATAAGCTAATTTATGTGTGGCATCATTGGTATAATCTCTAAAAAGGAAACGAAAAACTTTCGCTCAGATTATTTTGATCCACTCAGCCATGCCCTTGACCAGATGGAATACCGTGGGCCAGATAACAAAGGCCTATGGATGGAAGACGGCATTTGCTTAGGCCATCGCCGCTTGTCAATTATCGATCTTTCCGCTGATGGCAATCAGCCATTTCATTCTTCCTGTGAACGGTATGTGATTGTTTTCAATGGGGAGATATTCAACTATCAGGAACTAAAGTCAGACCTAAAAAAGCTTGGCCATGTATTTAGAACCGAGACGGATACTGAGGTTATCCTGGCAGCATTCAGTCACTATGGAGCCGATTTTTGCAAGTTCCTTAGAGGAATGTTTGCCCTTGTCATTTATGATCGCAAAGAGAAGGAGGTTGTTTTTGCTCGCGACAGATTAGGCAAAAAGCCACTTTTCATCTATGAAAATGAAGAGGTTATCCTATTTTCTTCAGAAATTAAGTTTTTTCATGCGTTCAAAAATATAGCACTTGATATAGACGAGGAAAGCCTGTTAAATTTCCTCTCCCTTCAATATATTCCTAGTCCAGGTACCATTTACAAGAAGGTTAGGCAAGTCAGTCCGGGAAATATATACCGGTATACCCTTGGCAAAAACCTTGGGGAAAGGATTACATACTGGAGCATTTTCGACCATGTCGGACAGCGAAAAGAACTCATGGAGCTTGAGGAGGTCGACAGCCTCATCGAAAAAAGCATACAATACAGACTGATTGCCAATGTCGATATTGGATTGCTCCTTAGCGGAGGAATAGATTCATCCCTCCTCGCCTGTTACATGAAGCAGTTGGCCGGGAAAAAAGTAAAGGCCTTTACGGTTGGTTTTGCCGATACATCTATTGATGAATCTGAATTTGCAAAAAAAGTGGCAGCATCGCTTGACCTCGATCTTGTCCAATTGAGGCTGGGAGATATTACAGCGAAGGATTTCTCAGATGCGATTTATCATGCCGATCAGCCCCTTGGCGATTCGGCCATTATACCCACCTACCTTATTGCGAAGTCAATTTCTCAGCATGTCAAAGTAGTCCTATCAGGAGAAGGAGCAGATGAACTGTTTCACGGTTACGATCATTACCGTTACGAAAAATATTTTTACCAATTGGGAAAACTACCCTTTGCTGGGGCCAATGCATTGTTGGCACTTATTTCGGGCCTGGGAATTCAAAAATTTGACCGGATCAGAAATAAACTAAAGAGTATTGAATCCTTCAATTACGACACGGGTGTTTCCCGGTGGACTTCCATTTTGAGTCCGGAATTAAGTCGTAATTACCTCACCGATTCTTTGAAAAATACCGGAGATTACTCGGAACAATTTAATGGCTTCCTTCAGCACTTCGGGAAAACATCAGGTAAACTTGAGTCCAGTCTGATGCTCGATTTGCTGACCTGGTTGCCAGATGACCTACTCGTCAAAACTGACCGGATGATGATGGCCTGTAGCGTGGAAGCCCGCACCCCATTTCTGGACCATCAGTTGGTTGAAGAGGTAGTTAAATCATCTTCTCATTTTAACAACAATTTGTTTCAGTCAAAAAACTACCTGAGACAGTTGTTGAAGAAGAAATTGCCCGCAGCAGTTTCCGAGTTGATCGCAAACCGTCCGAAGCATGGATTTGAAACTCCAAAGCTTCACTGGATGAATTCCAGCCTCAGCGAGCTTTCCTCCTATTTATTTTCTGAAGAAAACCTTAAAAAGAATCCCTATCTGAATTCAGATGCGGTGCTTACCTTATGGAATAATTCAAAAAAACGAATGCCCGGAACAAATTACCGCTTGGTATGGAATATTTTTTGCTTTTTGGAGTGGTACAGACAACACGAAACTAAATTCGGACTTCAGTGAAAAGCACCCATGTACTATTAGTTGGTCACAGCGGTGATATGTACGGCGCCAGCCGATCATTGATTAAACTAGTTCGTATTCTCAATGAGCAGTATACCGTCTATGTTTTATTGCCAGAGGCAGGCAGCTTGTCTGCTGAACTAACCGCTATCCTACCTGCCGACAGGATTATTTTGAATGAAGATCTTTACATTTTCACACGTAAATCTTTCAAATTAACCTATCTCCTATCCACCCTTATTCGATTTACCAACAACCTGATTTTTATCCGGAAAATTATTCTGAAATACGGTATTCATATTATTCATACCAATTCTGGGGTAGTTCCGGCTCCGGCTTTAGCGGCCAAAATTTCAGGGAGAAAACACATTTGGCATATCCGAGAATGGTTTGGTGATTTTAAACGATTCTGGCCATTTTACTCGGCGTTTATTACCCGTTTTTCAGATAACGTGGTGTGTGTGTCCAAGACCATGGCGGATCAATTCCATGGGCATAAAAAGGTGTTGCCCATTTACAATGGTTTTGAAATCCCTCAGATCAACACCGAGATATCCATCTCTGAAGAACTTCAACAAGGCTTGAATCAGGCAGACTTGGTTCTGGGTTGCACTTCGAGAATTAGGCTGATTCGAAAAGGACAGGAATACTTAATCGAAGCCATAGGGCTGCTTGCTCAAAAAACCGGCAAAAATATTCAGGCAATCTTAATCGGAGATTATGTGCCGGGCTATGAATGGCAAAAAGAAAACATTACCTCACTGATTAAAAAATACCAGCTTGAAGACCGGATCCATTTTCTGGGACATTTAACTAATCCGCTTCCTTATTATAAATTATTTGATGTTTTTGTCTTGCCTTCAGGCGAGCCGGAACCTTTTGGCGGGGTGATCATGGAAGCGATGAGTTTAGGATTGCCAGTAATTGGCTCGAATGCCGGTGGAACGACAGAACAAATTGCTACTGAACAAAATGGGTATTTGTTTGAAAATAAAAATCCGGAAGATCTCGCCAACAAAATAGAACTCTTCCTGAATGATCCTTCAAGCCTTAACTTATTTGGAAATTGCTCCAGGGAAAGGATAGAAAAGTATTTTAGTCTAGAGCTGCATAGGAAGAATATCCTAGAGCTTTATAAGGAGCTTAGTAAAGCTATTTGAGGGCAGGAGTATGGATTTGAGGGGAATCGTTATTTACTTTTTGTTGTAACAGCTGGCGCTTTTGCGGGAATGACAAGCGTCTCAAAGGTTGTTGGTGAAGGGTGCTGGCGCAAAAAATAACCCTTGAAAAGGGTCCAGATTAGCTCAAGTCCCTTAAAATCAACCCCATTCCTTCCCAATTTTCCTTCAAATTCTCCATTGGTATAAATTCGCTAGGGTTTTCATTCCCAAGTCAGGAGCTTATCTTTTCAAACTCAAATACCTAACCTATGAAGAACCTGCTCAAATCTGGCCTCTTAAGTTTTTTAGTGCTCTTTGCTGGAGCTGCATATTCCCAGGATGGCACAATCTATCCTCTTGAAACACCCAAAGAACCCCGAGCAATTCTCTTGGGAACTGGTAGTGTGGAAAATCAACCTGCACCAGAAACCTGGTTTCGGCAGTGGGGAGATCCTATGGCTCGAAATATCTCTTCAGCTACCCTCACTCCCTTTCTACCCGAACCTGGAAAAGCCAATGGAGCCGCTGTTCTCGTAGCTCCTGGAGGAGGATTCAGCTGGCTATCTATGGGAAATGAAGGTTGGGAAGTGGCTGAAGCACTAGCCAAACAGGGAATCGCCGCCTTTGTCCTGAAGTACAGATTGTATCCTACCCCTCCTACCTTGGAAGATTTTTCGGCTTGGATGAATCGCCCCCGCAATGCTCCGCCAGCTCCAGGTGCTGCGCCGACCACACCTGCACCGTCACCCCTTCAGCGGGATCTTTCCAACCAATTGGAAGATGCCGAGGCTGCGTATGCCTTGATGATTAAAAATGCCAAAGAATGGGGAATTGATACTTCTAGAATCGGCATGATCGGCTTCTCCGCAGGTGCTGGATTGACCATGCATGCTACACTTCACTCGAACACGATGAAATTGGCATTTATCGGCCCAATCTATGGAGGAATGGGGCCGGTGGAAGTACCTAAGGATGCCCCACCCATGTTCAATGTGATCGCTACAGATGATTTTCTATTCCAAGGGCAATTTGGAATCATCGAATCCTGGCACAAGGCAGGTCGACCTGTGGAACTCCACCTCTACCAAAACGGAGGGCATGGGTTTGGCCTCGGCAATCCCAACCGTACTAGCAACCGTTGGTTTGATGCCTTTGTCCATTGGCTAGATGTCAATCAATTTATGGGGAAGAAGTAAAATTTCAAATTGCCAACGGTCGACGGTCCACTGTCGACAGCCTATTCGTTTGGTGTCAGGTTGAGAATCCAAATTTTAATATGTTTTTTAAGCCCTTCAACATAGCCCGTTGAAGGGCTTTTTGATTTCTTAAGTTTTAAAAAATTAAATTAACTACCGGTCTGCTTGGGGAAATCTACCTTTAGCTTTTCGAAAAATACTACCCGCCAGGTACTAGCTTTTCTTTTTGATTAGAATAACTGTAGAGATGAGGATTACTCTTTTGAAAATCGTCAAAGCCCAAGTTTTTTTGATCGTCTTTAACATCGGTTTTTTTTAGTTTGGGTTTATTGCATTAGTTATTCGGAG